>PMSX01000378.1:0-3534 GCA_003167495.1 Bryobacterales bacterium
AGCCACGCCGCTTCATTTCGCGAATCGAGCTGAAGCTCGTGGCGGAACTCTTTTTCGGCTTCTGGCATTTTTTGCGCATGCAAATAGGTTTGACCCCGTGACGTATGCAAGCCGGTTTGTTCCGGCTCAATGCCGATCGCCTTTGCGTAGTCCTCCAGTGCATCATCCCAACGGCCGCGCTGAAACAAGAGATCGCCGAGAAAGCGGTGTCCCCAAGCCGACTCGCGGTAAAGATGGGCTCCCCGATAGGCCAAACGAGCGGCCAGATCCAGGTATTCGTGTCCGAGTTTGAACCAGGCCTCGGATTTATCGGCCTCGAGTGCTGCCATCTGCCGGAATTGCGCAGCCGCAAGTCGGAAGTTCTCTTGGACGAGATAAGCCGACGCCAGCGCCTTCCTGGCCTCACCGCTCGAGGGGTCGAGCTTGACCGCCTGCTGCAGAAACGGAATCGCCTTTTCCGGGGAACCTAGCTTAAGGTAATCCATTCCAGCAATCACCGTCGCGCCAAGCAGATTCGGCCGTTCGTGCAGAGCTTTCGCCAGATGCCGTACCGCTAAGTCGTATTCGAAGAGACTCTGGTAAGCGAGGCCCAGGTTGACCTCCGCTTCGAGCAAAGTTGGGTCAAGGGTCAGTACCTTCTTGAATTCTTCTACGGCGCGCGCGAAATTCCCGTCTTGCAGATCCCGCCGGCCGGCATGAAAAGAGCGTTCGACCTGCTCTTCGGAGCTCTGGCAGCTTCCGCCTTTAGGAGAGATCAACCAGAGGAGAGCAAGAACAAAGGTTGCAACTTTCACGCAGACATTATCGCGCGAACACTGCATTGGCTGAGTCCACTCAGTCAGGGCGGCCTTCCCCGCCCTGACTTTCAACATGAGTGATAGTGGATTAGAACGTCGTTCTCAAAGCAAACTGCACAATACGCGGTAGATTATATTGCCCCGTTACTTGTCCGAAGGCAGCCCCACCGCAGCAACTGGTATTTGGCGGATTGAATTGCACTCGATTAAAAATATTGAACAACTCTGCGCGGAATTCGAGGCCGAACCGTTCATCGTGCCCGAATTTGGTGTTCTTGAAGAACGCGACATCGAAATTCTTCGATCCGTCGTCCTGCAGATTCGGCTCAGTCCGCGAATCGTTGCCGTAGCCGTAATTCGTCGGGCTGCCGGCCGTGAATGTCGACGTGTTGAACCAGTGAGCCAGCCGTTGGTTCAGCGGACCGGTGGTCATACTCTCGTTGCCAACTCTTGTGGGAAGAGCGCAGCCTATTGCCTCGGGAATGCCCGCGTTACTTAGAGCACCCGGACACCCTCCGATGATGACCGGAAAGCCGTTCTGGAACGTGACGATCGTATTCACTCCCCACCCGCCAACGAATTTATTCGCAACGGGGTTCAGGTTATGCAGATACTTCTTGCCCCGACCCACCGGCAAATCAAGAACGGCAGCGAGCACGAAGCGTTGCGGAACGTCAAATCCATCCAAGCTGCGTGCGCTGCGGATGTTATAGGCATTGGCATCGCCCCACGTCGGGGACGCGGCTTCCAGCCAGTTGATTTCCGAGTTGGTGTTGTCGATGAGTTTCGAGAACGTGTAAGTAGCAAGGATCTGCGCGCCAGCGGCGAAGCGCTCCTGGAACTTCGCCTGCAAAGAGTGGTAGATCGAATCACGGTCGTCAACCTCGGCCATGGTCACGTCGTCGAACTGAGGATAAGGCAGCAGCAGCTGACCTGCTTTAACGGTCGGATTAGCGGCAAAGGTGCTGTTTTGCACGATCCCGTAGAACGGGTTCGGAACCAGCGTAGTCAAGGCCGACGCCTGCGCCGCATTGGTTGGCAGATCCTGCGTTGGTAATTGGTCGAGGTCCTGGCTATGCTGCGGCAAGTGCGTACCCTTCGAGCCGGCATAGGCGATATCAAAGAGCGCGTTACCAGGAAGCTGGCGCTGGATATCGAAGTTCCATTGCTGGACATAAGGCGCCTTATAATTGCTCAGCGCAGCTGAATTGCCATTGCCCTGCAGATTGATGAACGCCTGATTGGCGCCCGGGGGCGGATTAATTCCTCCCGGAAAGGGATCATTGAGCGGATTCTTGGGCGTTACTCCATTGGCCTGTGCCGTCAGCCAATTGGTGTTTTCGGAGTTGATGAAGAGATTGTGCGGCGCATCGTCCCAACGGCCATCCACCGGCAGAAAGAAAATACCGTAGCCCATCCTGACCAAGGTATTGTGATCGACCTGATACGAGAGTCCCGCACGCGGGCTGACATGGTTCCAGTCGGGGAAAGCGCTGCGGCTTGGATGTTGGGTGGTGTTTACCAAATCGTAGGCGCCCAAGAGACCCGGTATTCCGACCTGGCTTGCAAGCGGACTTGCTTGGGTAGGATCAAAAACAACGATTCGATTGTAGCGCTCTGTCCAGTCTCCCTGTAAGTCGAGGCGAACTCCCAGATTCAGTGTCAGCTTCCGGGTCGCCTGCCAGGTGTCTCCAGCGTATAGTGCGCCGTAAAGATTCTGGTCGGCCGTTTTCGCGGGTTCGGTGACGCTGCCATTGCCGCCATAGCCTAGCATGAACGACGCCATGCCGATTCCCGATAGGACTCCAGGGACGCCGGCTGTTAGGGGGTTCCCTGACGTCATGCCCGCGTCGAAATTGTACTCGCCGGCGGGATCGTTGCTTTGGTAGTAGTTGTTGCGCAGCAGGCGATACTCGCCGCCGAATTTAAGGGTGTGAACACCCTTCACCCATGTGAACAGGGGTTCCACGCTGAGGGTATCATCGTAAGCGCCAATTCCGCTTCCCGTACCACCACTGCACCAACTGCCGCCACCCCATCGGTCGTCTCCAGATTGCTGTGAGACGCACGCGTCTGGAACGTGGGTGTAAGTCATTTCCGGCGCTAAGGCGGCCCAGTTGGGACCGAACTGCGACAAATCGATGCCCTCGCTGAGCGGCGTCCGCACGTAGACATAACGTGTGTAACCCAGGTGCAGGTCAAGCACTGCAGTCGGCGAGATCGCGTACGTGTCACCAAGGCCAGCCTGGTTCGTAATAGTGTTTTCGGTACAACGGTCGCTGCATACATCCTTAAAGGGGCTGTCGGGGAGTGACAAGACATGCGAGCGCGTGTAACGTGCGAAGAGTCTCTGCTTCGTACTTACGTCGTAATCGCCACGCTCGTTGATCTGATCGACGTTGCCGCCTGAACTGTAGTTTTCCACGAAGTTGCCAGCAGGGTTGCCTGTCTGATTCGGCATCGGGTAGTAGTTCAAGAGAGCCTGCGCTGTCGGGTCAAGCCGAGTCGCTGGAATCAGGTTGCCCCCAAACGGAGTTCTGCAAGCCGGGCCACCGGACACACAGTTTGAACTGGTCATCGGATCATAAATGGGAAGCACTGAGCTGGTACCGGTGGACCCGATTTCTGAGAAATTCCCGCTGCGCTCCAAGGCAGTTGGAACCCAAGTTGTGAGAGTGTTTCCGTTGCGCTTCCGGAAGCCTTCATAGCTTGAGAAGAAGAACAACTTGTCTTTGAT
>PMSX01000378.1:3564-5642 GCA_003167495.1 Bryobacterales bacterium
CATAAATTGATCACTCCGCCGGCAAATCGCCCGTACTCTGGGCCCAAATTATTGGTCTGGATTTTGAATTCCTGAATCGCGTCTTGCGTGGGTACGACAGTGACCACATTCAGATACGCCCCGTTGGTAGGCACGCCGTCTATCAGGATCTGGCTCTGTCCGGCTTGGCCTCCGCCGATTTGAAAATCTCCGGCCGCAAAGGGATTCGCGCCCACCGGATTGCCCATCGAGGAGTTGCCGGCTGACGGCGCACCCTGCGGCACTACGCCCGCTGCTAAGCCGACCATCGCCAGCGGATTGCGCCCGTTCAGCGGCAGATCGGTCACCGTTCGCGTTCCCACCACCTGCCCGAGCGAGGCTGTTTCAGGCTGCAGCAGCGGTGCCGCGGAGGTCACCTCGACCGTCTGTGTGAGATCTCCGACTTCCAAGGCGATGTCGATTCTCAGTCCGCTTTCGATCTCGACTACAATAGGCTGGCGTTCAAACTTCTTGAAGCCGGTCTTTACCCCGTCCAATTTATACCGCGCGGGCAAGACGTTGGTAAACGTATAGGTACCCGAGGCGCTGGTCTGTATGGTGCGCGCCTCTTGCGTATCCAAGTTCGTCAAAGTGACGGCAGTACCCGCTATGGCGGCTCCGCTGCTATCGGTTACTGTTCCGGCGATGGTTCCGTATACGTTCTGGCTCCAGACCGCCGCGGCTCCAAACAACAAAACGACAGCCACCGCTAAAATAGGTCGAATCTTGCTGAAACTTGGCATTTCTTTCCTCCCCTGGGGTATCGCGTACAACTAGGACGCAAAATGCTCGACGACGCGAAAACAGACGCACGTCGAAACAGCGAAACTACGGTAACGGAATGATACTATTCCAAATCGGCCCCGATTGTCAATCAAAAAAATGAAAGAAAACTGGCTAGTCCACTTCGCTCAGGTCCACGCAACCGCTTAAACACTCCACATTCCCGAATTCCCAAATCCGAGTCGTAAGCGACCTCAGGTCGGCAGTTGTGGGAGGTAGCTTCACAGGAAGCAAGTTCACGGGAGACATGATATGCTCATGCCGCAGCAGCCTAGCAGCGCGCTTCGCAAAGCAGCTTCGAAAGATTAATATCATGGCCAACTTCCTTACCACTGTTATCCTCGCGGCCCTTTCGGCGGGTTCTCTCGCCGCGGCAATCAAGCAGCCGGTCAGGATCGAAGGCGGACTCGTCTCCGGCGTTCCAGGGAAGGATCCATCCGTTCTAACCTTCAAAGGCATACCGTTTGCCGCACCACCGGTGGGCGACCTGCGCTGGCGCGAGCCGAAGCCGCTTGTCGCCTGGCGTGGAACTCGCCAAGCCGACAAGTTCTCGGCGAGTTGCATTCAGGAAGTTGCGGGCGAACGTAAGCCTTGGACCTATGAATTCATGACACACGGCGATATCAGCGAGGATTGCCTCTATCTCAATGTGTGGACCTCCGCCACATCCGCCGTGGAAAAACGGCCGGTGTTCGTCTACATTTACGGCGGCGGTTTCCGCGAGGGCTCAACCGAGGTGCCGGTCTATGATGGCGAGGGTCTGGCGAAGAAAGGCCTGGTGGTGGTGACCGCTAACTATCGCCTCGGAGTATTGGGGTTCCTGGCTTATCCCGAGTTGGCCGCGGAGTCAGCCCACCACGTTTCAGGCAACTACGGAATTCTGGATCAGTTGGCCGCGCTGCGCTGGGTGCACGAAAATATCGCGCGATTTGGCGGCGATCCGGGTCGCGTGACCATTGCAGGACAATCGGCTGGTGGGATGTCGGTACACGACTTGACAGCCTGCCCGATGGCGAAAGGACTCTTCCAGCGCGCGATTGTCGAGAGCGGTGGTTCGAGTGTAGGCGCAAACGCCATGCGGCTGGGCCCCAGCACCATGGCGGAAGCGGAAGCACAAGGGCAGGAGTTCGCCAAGGCGAAAGGTGCAAAATCGCTTGCGGATCTACGGGCACTGAGCTGGAAAAAGCTGATAAAACCTTTGCCCAGTGACACGCCCGGGGGTTGGCCCAGGCTCTTTTTCGCACCGGTTCCGGACGGGTATTTCTTACCAGCTCCGT
>PMSX01000130.1 GCA_003167495.1 Bryobacterales bacterium
TCGATGCCCCTTGGCGGCCAGTACGCCATCTTTGCCCGCTCCAAGTGAGTCTTTGTATAACCGCCAATCGACAGGGCAACCCGGATTGGTTGCCCCACATCAACGCGTAGGGGCGTTTCGCTCATGTGGATTTCCGGTGACCCCGTCTTTCAGCCATTTGCGAGGAGAGCGCCTCTTTTTTATAGTTTGGGAAGGGACGATTAGGCACAATAATGGTTAGCGGAGAACGCGCCCGTGAAAACTTTCCTCTTTTTCCTAATCGCTGTTCCCGCGACTTGCATTGCGAATGCCCAGAACGCCCCTATCCAACCGAAGTTCGAAGTGGCTTCGGTGAAGCGGACGGATCGCTGTTTCGCCGGCAACCCCACCATCGACCCTGAGTCCGTCATATTGAAGGGTGTGCCTCTCAAGAGCGTCCTGACGGAAGCATTCAAAGTGAGATTCAACCAGGTCGAGGGGCCTTCCTGGCTGGAAACGGATTGCTTCGAGATCTCCGCCAAGATACCGGAAGGCGCCACCAGAGACCAGCTCCCGGCCATGTTACAGACATTGCTGATCGAAAGGTTCAAGCTAGCCGCCCACAAGGAGGTTCGCTCGCGTTCGGGTTATGCGCTGGTCGTCGATAAGGGCGGTCCGAAATTCAAGGAGGACGATCCGAACACGAATTTCATGGGTGCCGGTCGCTCCGGCACGATGTTATTTGGCGCGTCTGGCCATGGAAGACTCAAAGGTGTTATGACGATGAAAACACTTGCCGCGCATCTCTCGACCGACGGGGGGTATGGTCCAGTGCAAGATCTCACGGGACTTACCGGTAAATACGATATCGACCTCACTTGGACGCCGGACCAAACCTTCGAACCGAGCGCAGGTGCCGCCGATATTCCCGCACCTGAAGCCAACCTCTTCACGGCGGTTCGGGAGTCGCTAGGATTGAAACTCGAGCGCCGCAATGTGGAGGTCCAATTCGTGGTGGTCGACCACATCGAGCGGATCCCAACCGAGAACTCTTTTATGCAAGAACCTATCGCGACAGTCGGCCTTCAAAATCTCCAACAAAAATTCAAATATTCCCCTCGGAACGATGGCGTCGCCGCAGCCGAAATCGGTGTCCGGCTCATGCGGCCTGGACGGTACCAGGAATTAGGACTGACATTGGATCAGGCGCGTGCGCTTGGGCGCGAATATGTGCAAGCATTGAAGGAGGCTCATGGTGACGCTGCAGCGAGAGAAATCGGAAAACGAATCAGTGAAGCGCTCCGATAAACCGCAGCGGCTTCCGAACGGCAAGGTTTTAATCGAACTGGACCATCCACCGGTGCGGGCCTCGGTTGAAGAGTCGGCGGCCAGGCGTGCCAGGCTGATAGCCGAAGGCCGGCTGATCGAGCAACCCGCGAATGCCCGCCTCGCGTCAAAATCCGAGGACGAAACGATGAGTTCTGAACCAACCGCTGCTGTTGCGGGGGAGGAAGACCGTCGCTAATGCCGTCCGAAGAACGACGGGTGAAGCACGCAGTCAGCGGCGGCGTTCTGATCAGATGGCGTAATTTTCGGAGTGGTTCAGGTGAATATCGATGGGATACTGTGCCTTCGGTTTTGCGCCCACACGGCCTGCCGGGCGGCGTTCAGTCTGCGTCAATTGCGACTGTGACCCGCCGTGACAGATCAGCCCATCTCGCCGATATCACGGACGATTTCGCCAGCTTTCCGTCCACTTCTGCCTACGCAGCGCCTCCGCGAATCGATTCGTCCGTTCCGCTGCACCCCGCATTTGGCGGGCTGAACTTAGACCGCCATATCGTCTAGAGAAGACAGCTGGAAGCGGCGTGGCTGTTCTCCTTCGCGAGTCGCGACCCTCTACGAAATCTCAACGGCAGGATACTGTTCAGCATATTCGTCGCCGTTGCAGCCGAAGTAGGTGACAACTCGTCTATCGAAGTCAACGTCGTAGCGGACAATTCCGGCGCGCCATGTAGCGGCCAGAAACTCCGGGAACGTGCTCTTGCCGGCCTGATCCGTTCGCAGAGCAGCGATGAGGCCTTCGCGGTCAAATGGCGGCACATCCACTGTGCCGCTCACGAGTGGCGTGTCTTGGGTCACCACCGGTCCTTGCTCAGTCAGATACAAGCTCTGACACGCAGGCAGGAACCAGAGATTGCGCGTCACTCCTGCTCGGCGGAGCGTCTCAGCAAGATAGGGGAACCCACCTACCGTGGGCCGGCCTGCGAAGGCGCGCTGCAGGGCGGCTTCCAAATTATCAATCGCGGTGCTCATAGTTATGTTTCATCTCCGCGAGCGAGAGCGGGCTATCGATCGCATTACTCGTTTTGATTTCTCCCTCCGCTCACATCGATTCAATGCACGCTTTGAGGGCGGCGAGTTCTTCATCCATCAGTCGCATTCCTGCCTCGAACGCCTCCGCAGGCATGCTGTCCGGCTTCGGGAGTGTCATGATGTAAACCGATTCGGACGGCCCCACGGGAACAACTCGCCCGGTCACACGCCAGACGCCCTCGCCCGCGTCGATGAACTCATGATCGAGGATTCCGTTCCGCCCCTCATAGTACGGAATCAATGTGGCCTTCCCTCGCGGCGTCTCCATTTCCCAACGAATACCGTCTAGTTTCCGGATGGCCTTCACATTGTGGATCGCCCACTGCGGCATAGTTTCAGGGTTCGCGATGAAAGCGTAACTTTCGGTAGCGGGGCGTTCGATCTGAACCGTTTTGGTTGCGGACATGGTCATAGTCTTATCTCCTTTAAGTTGTTGGAATTTTCTTTAGCTTGTTGGCGGCGACGAGTTTCTTGAGAGTCGCGACAAGCGCCTCCTGCTCCTTCGTCGAAAGATCGGAAAAGAACTCCTCGTCATTCCGGTCCGCGATCGCGGCCAGCCTGGGCACGAGCGCACGGCCTGCGGCGGTGAGTTTCACATCTTGAAATCGGCGGTCTTCGTCGGCCTCTGCGCGGCTGACGAGATGTTTATGAAGCAGCCGGTCGACGAGTTTAGATACCGCTCCGCGGGTCAATCCGCTGGAAGCTGCGAGCCGGCTGGGAGAGGTCTCACCAGTGTCAAAGAGCTCCCGAAGTATCACCCATTCCGCAACCGTCACACCAGTGTTCGCGAGTTTGCGGGCAAAGCTGTGCGAGACGTGATTGGAAACGAACCTGAGCCAGAAGCCCGTATGGCTTTCGAGGCCGCTTGCGGTCTGCGGAGCTTGCGTCTTCACATTTCGATAATAGTTTACAAGGAAACAGTTGTCAAGGAAATTTTAGCGCATCTCGAGCCTCGACCAAGCAAAAGTGGGGACTGCCACAGCGCGCGGAATCAGTCCGATACGAAGCCGCATGCCCGACCATCGCGTGCTGTCTGTCCCCATTTTTGCGTTCAGGAGCAAGCCACGCCCCAGCTGCCCCACGAACTATGCGGACAATCAGGAGCGTCTACGTCACTACACCATATTTAGGTGATTGACGTTTTCGGCCATGTTGATGTGCATTGCCTAACTGAGGTATCATCCGCATCGGGAGGTTCGCGGATGGCGGGAAAGCCTCGACGGTCCACTTACATTTCTACCTCGCGCAGTCGTCCAGCCACGGGAGAAAAGTCACTTGCCGGCGCGGTTGCTGTCGTCGCCGGCGCGACACGCGGCGCAGGTCGCGGCATCGCTCTGGCGCTCGGAGAAGCCGGTGCGACGGTCTATTGCACTGGACGAAGCGTGCGTGCCAACCGCTCCCCGTACAACCGTCCTGAAACGGTTGAAGAGACAGCCGACATGATCAGCGCGGCTGGCGGCTCCGCCGTCGCCCTTCGCGTCGATCACACAGTGGAGGAAGAGGTGGAGGCCCTCTTCCAACGAGTGGAACGCCAGCGTGGTCATCTCGATGTACTCGTGAACAGCATCGCCGGCGAAGACCCATTGATGGCGCAGTGGTGCTCTTTTTGGAACACGGATCTCAAGAACGCGGAGGCAGCCCTCCGGCAGTCGCTCCTGTCCCACATCATCACCGCCAAGCATGCGGCTCCCTATATGATTCGCAACCGCCGCGGGCTTATTGTCGAGGTCACGGAAAACGACGTGCTCAGCGCCGGAGGCAATCCGGTGACCCAGACGGTGAAGCTCGCGCTCAAAGGGTTGGCTCTCAACATGGCGGCAGAACTACGTCCGCACGGCGTAGCTGCGGTCGCAGTGACCCCCGGTTTTCTTAGATCGGAGACTATGCTGGAGCGATTCGGCGTCACCGAGGAGACCTGGCGCGAAGGCGGGAAGAAAGACCGGAACTTCCTGGCATCAGAGTCGCCGTTGTTCGTGGGCCGCGCTGTCGTAGCATTGGCCGGAGACCCAGCCATCTTAAAGCGCTCGGGACNNCTTTTCAGCTCCTGGGAACTCGGGCGTGAATACCGATTCACGGACGCCGACGGCCGGCGGCCGGACTGGGGCGCCAGCAAACTCGACTTCTCAAAGCATCCGGAACAGTTGCTTCAGCTACTGAGGACTGGTTCCGAGATCCAGCTTCGGTGGTTGAGCGAACTGCGGCGAAAGACGAAGCACTTTCTCACGCAGCTGCCACAGACGAAGATCAAGGCTGTCCGCGGTAGGGGGCCTGGATAGGTCGGCAACGCACCGATTGGGGCATGCCGGAAACAAAAAACGACGCTAAACTCAATAACGGAGGTGCCGACAATGAAGGGCAAGAAGATGCCGCCGATTGCGACGGCTATTACGGGAGTGCTCGCCCTCATGGGCGGCTTGGCCATTTCCGCGCAGGACAAATACACCTTGAAAGTGCCGAATGGGCTCGCGTTCTCCGAGTTC
>PMSX01000147.1 GCA_003167495.1 Bryobacterales bacterium
TGCATGCAAAGCGCGCCGTTTCACTCCGGTGCGGAACCGCCTCAAACTCTCCAACTCCTGCTTCTCGTCAGCGGTTAGGCTCAACGCCTGCCGCTTGGTGGTGAATGGCATAAACCATTCTCGCACCAAAATGTTCGTTTAGTATAGATATCAACAGAACAATAATCTAGTCGGCCTTGGGTACCGCTTCGACGATATCCCAGTACATGGCCGAATCTTCGCCGGAACGGTGTTGGTGCGACGGAGCGCCCAGTCGTAAGTTACAGATCGAGACCCTCCGCCAAGCAATATCTTCTGATCACAAGCTACCTCCGAAACGGAGATGGGAGCGTGAGCGACCTAGTCCGGCACAACACCTCCTCTATCGCCCATCACTATACCGACATGCGATATACTATTCTCATGCCCGCCCTCACCCCTCAAGCCTTTCACATCCTGATCGCCCTCGCCGACCGGGATCAGCACGGCTACGGCATCATGCAAGACGTCGTTGTCCGCACCTCCGGCAAACTCCGCCTTAGCGCTGGCACTCTCTATGGCGCAATCAAGCGACTCCTCGAAGATGGCCTGATCATCGAACTGCGCGATACGCAACGCCCCGAAAACGGCCACGACGACGAGCGCCGCCGCTACTACCGGCTCACACCTCTCGGCCGGAAAGCCGCCAAAGCGGAAGTAGCCCGCATGACCGAACTTCTCGAACAAGCGAGGGCTCATGGACTGGTCGCAAAATCAAACTAAACTCTTTCGCGCAATGCTCTATTGTTATCCCGCTGAATTCCGTCACGAGTACGGCGCTGAAATGGAGCAGCTATTCAAAGATCGGCTTCACACAGAGCCGCGGTGGCGTTTATGGCTTGAGACACTGGCCGATGTCGCCGTCAGCGCACCCAAAGAACACTGCGCCGTCCTGATCTCCGACCTAAAACATGAAACCCGTGCGCTTTGGGCGATGCCGGGCTTTACCGCGATTATTCTCTTAGTCATCGGACTCGGCATTGGCACCACCGTATCTGTCTTTAGTGTCGTTAACGCCGTCTTGCTGCGGTCACTGCCCTACGGCCATCCGGAAGAACTCGTTTATCTCTGGAGCCCCAATTCAAACTTCAAGGGACTTCCTGAAGAAATGGCTCCGAATGTTCCAGATTTCTACGACTCGCAACGACTCAGTCATAATTTCTCTGCCATGGCGATGTTTAACCTGGGGTCAGTCTCCCTTGTCCAGGGTGGCTTTGCGAAAAGCATAGGAGCAGCCTTCGTCACCGGCAATTTTTTCCGAACACTCGATGCAAAACCGGCATTGGGAAGGCCTCTTGATGCCAACGATGACCAGCCGGGACATGAGCGGGTAGCCGTCATAAGCGACGAGTTGTGGCACTCTCGGTTGAACGGGCGAGCCGATGTTCTGGGAATGCAAATTAACTTGAACCGCAAAACATATACCTTGGTTGGCGTTATGCCGAGAGACTTCGGATATCCGTTCGATGGAGACGTTCCCTACGACCGATCCGGATTCAAGCAAACAGACATTTGGCTGCCGGCGGCTTACACGATCAATCAGCACATCAACCGAACCAACTTCGAACGCGCCATTGCAATCGGTAGATTACGGAGCGGCAGCACAGTGGCCGCAGCCCAAGTTGAATTGCAAGCAATCGAGGCCAGATTGGCGCCATTGTATCCGCCAATGTGGCGCGGTTTGACTATCCTCGCCAAGCCGCTTGCTCAAACCATCATCGGCGCGGTGCAACAAATGTTGTGGCTGCTTCTGGGTGTGGTTGGTCTGGTTCTGTTGATCGCTATCAGTAATGTCGCTAGTCTCTTGTTGGCGCGAACAACAGCTAGAGCCCACGAGTTGGGCATCCGCACCGCGCTAGGTGCACTTCGCGCTCGCATCATCCGTCAGCTACTCACCGAATCTTTGCTGCTCAGCTGTACCGGTGGCCTATTGGGAATTGCGCTCGCTTACGGCCTCATGCGCTTGTTAATTAGTCTCAACCCGGGCGGCATCCCGCGTTTCGATTCAGCAACGGTCGATTCGCTGTTCTAGCTTTGGCCGTCGTGCTCTCAGTTGGCTCGGGTTTGGCCGCTGGTCTTTTACCCGCCATCGCTGCCTCTCGTCCCAGTATCAGTGACGTGTTGAAACAAGGCGGAAGTCGAATCGCCAGCGGTTCCCATCGCGGTCGCTTTGCGCTCATCGTGCTCGAAGTTGCCCTTTCTGTCGTGTTGCTGACAGGATCAGGTTTGTTAATCCGCAGTTACCTTCGGCTACAAGCTGTAGATCTAGGCTTTTCCCCGGCGGCGCTGACCTTCAGTTTGGATTTGGATGAACACTACAGCACGCCCGAATTGCGGATGGCTTTCTATAGGCGCTTTTTGGAAAAGCTTCGAACCACCCGCGGATTTACGTGGGTAGGAACATCCTCTGTCCTTCCTCTAAAGGGCGACGAGGGATTGACGTCGCTTGAAATAAGAGGATTTGGTAAATCGGTGGAGACGGTAGAAATCTTCGGCGTCACACCTGGCTATCTTAAAGCGCTGGGTACGCCACTCCTGCGTGGCAGAGATTTCACGCTCCGCGACTTAACCGCGAAGCCTACCGTAATCATAATCAACGCGAAGTTCGCTGAGATGTACTTTCGCGGCCGCGATCCTTTGCGCGGACAGGCTCGGATAAGAAATGACAACTTGTCAAACAGTTCCTGGTTAACCGTCATCGGAGTTGTAGGCAGTATTCGGCATTTGGCCGTCGATCAAGCAAGTAAACCGCAAATATTTGCGCCGGCGGAAGACGGAAACAACTTCGCCATTCGCTCCCATCTACCGGTTCGCCAGGCTGCCGCCGCAGCACGCGCAGTCCTTCGGTCGCTGGATCCTTCGCTTTCTCTCGACATTAAAACCATGAGCGAGCGGATCAAAGTCAGCAATGCTCGGCGCACCTTTCAGACCGCCCTGCTGACAGGCTTCGCCGCCGTGGCCGTGACGTTGGCTCTAGTCGGTCTCTACGGCTTGATGTCGTACACAGTCAAGCAACGGACAGCGGAAATTGGTATTCGGCTCGCCATCGGTTCGCCCCGCAGCCGTGTCCTGAGTCTCATTCTCTCCCAAGGCCTGTGCCTCACCTCCTATGGTTTGCTCATCGGGTTAGCCGCCTCTTTCGCTTTCACACGCCTCCTCAGTGGTTGGCTCTTCGAAGTCCAAGCCACTGACCCAGTCACTTTCGAGCTAGTGCCGCTTTTTGTTTTAATAGTATCTGGTTGTGCCTGTCTGATTCCGGCTTGGAGCGCAACCAGGATCGATCCGATTCAGACGCTACGGCAGGAGTGAATTATGAACATCCTAACCATTGGAGCAACCGGATTCATCGGCCGTCACGTAGTCTCTCAACTCGTACAAGCTGGTCACGAAGTAGCTGTCCTACATCGCGGCAAAACTCCACTCCCCCCGGAATGGAACGTGACTGAGATCATCGGTGACCGCTCAACCCTGCAAGATTTGGATCTTCGCGCCTGGCATCCGAATATTGTCATCGATATGATCTTGAGCAGCGCAAAACAGGCTTGCGCGACCGTAGATACTTTTACCGGCGTTGCCCAGCGCGTGGTTGCCATCAGCAGCGGCGACGTCTACCGCGCCATGTCCGTACTCCACGGCACCGAGAGTGGCCCGCTTCAACCCACTCCCTTAACCGAGGACTCCCAGTTGCGTACTCAGTCGCAAACATATTCGCCGGAAATGCTCGCTGTAACACGTGTTCGTTTGCCCTGGATCGATGATCAGTATGACAAGATCCAAGTGGAGCAAGCCATCGCCTCCCATCCCGAACTGCCCGCGACCATATTACGTCTGCCCATGGTATACGGGCCGGGAGATATGTTTCATCGTTTTTATCCAACGCTCAAGCGAATGCTGGACGCACGCCCCGTAATTCTGCAAGAACAAACTGTCTCGGAGTGGGCAACGTGCCGCGGCTATGTTGAGAATGTAGCTCAGGCCATTGTCTTGGCTGCAACATCAGAAAAGGCCGCCGGCCGCGTCTACAACGTCGCCGATCCCGATCGCTATACGGAGGCAGAATGGGCGGCTAAAATCGGCGAAGTCGCGGGCTGGAACGGCCGAATCATCGCCCTCCCACAAAGCGACACGCCGAAACATCTCCTGCAGCCGGCAGGCAACCACAAACAGGACCTGTTCATGGATTCAACACGCATCCGCCGCGAGCTTGGATACTCCGAAGCCGTTCCGCTCACGGAAGCCATTCGCCGAACAGTGGAATGGGAGAAAGCGAATCCGCCTGACAAAAGCGACTTCGCACAGTGTGATTACGCAGCCGAAGATGAGGCTGCCCGCTTAATCCTTCGTTAACCATTCGTACTGCTGCTCGGTCAGCGGCACCACTGACAATCGCCCTTGTTTCACAAGCGGCGAATCGGCGAATAGCTTGTGCTCCTTGATCTCGGCAAGTGTCCGCGGAGTCTTCACCGCGTGCCCCAATTTGATCTTCACGAGTGGAGTCTTTGGGTCTTTCGCATCCACGTTCACCACCGTCGCAGTGCCAACGGCGCGGCGTTCGTCGCCCGTATGATAGATCACCAGCTTTTCGCCAGGCTTCATTTCGCGCAGATGTTTCACAGCGGCAGGATTGGTCACGCCATCCCAAATAGTTTCGCGGTCGCGTTCAAGGTCGGCAAAGGAATAGGCTTCCGGTTCGGTCTTCAATAAGTGCGGCATGGCTTTCGCATATCATAGCCCGAATCGCAACAAGCTGCGCCGCATCTAATAAAAGTGGCCACTCAAATCGATCCCGTCTGCCGGATGAACGTCGATCCTCAAAAGACGCCACCGCCGCCAGAAAGTTTGTTTGAAGGCCAAAGTTATTACTTCTGCTGCCTTAATTGCAAGACGAAGTTTGACGCACACCCCGCTGAGTATATGAAAGCCAAACTGGTTAGGCTGGGCGCCCCGCAAGTGGAGTATACGTGCCCTATGCACCCTGAAATACGGCAAATGGGCCCAGGTGCCTGTCCCATATGCGGCATGGCCTTAGAACCAGTCGACGCCGGCGCCGAGACAGACGACGGCGAATACAATGACATGCGCCGCCGTTTGATCGTCTGTGCTGCGCTAACCGCGCCGTTGCTGGCGTTAATGTTTTTTGCGATGCCTCCCTGGATTTCTTTCGTTCTCGCCACTCCCGTGGTCGCCTGGGGTGGCGCGCCCTTCTTCGCGCGCGCCTGGGCATCCGTCAAGAGCCGCCGCGGCAACATGTTTACCTTGATCGCTTTGGGAACGGGCACGGCTTATGTCTCTAGTGTTATCGGACTGTTAAAAGCAACGCCTTTGTATTTCGAACCGGCCGCGGTTATCATTACATTGGTTTTGCTTGGTCAGGTTTTAGAACTGCGCGCCCGCGGTAAGACAACCAGTGCTTTGAAATCTTTGCTGAACCTCACGCCAAAGACCACACGGCTCGCCGATGGCCGCGAAGTCTCGCTCGATCACGTCAAGGTGGGCGACCTTTTGCGCGTTCGCCCGGGCGAAACGGTGCCAGTTGACGGTGTCGTCACCGAAGGCCATTCCTCAGTCGATGAATCCATGATCACTGGCGAATCGATTCCTGTAGAAAAACTGCTCGACAGCAAAGTCACTGGAGGCACACTCAACGGCACCGGTAGTTTCCTTATGCGTGCCGAACGCGTGGGCGCTGATAGTCTCCTGAGTCAAATCGTACGCCTTGTGAGCGACGCCCAACGCACACGTCCTCCCATTCAGAAACTAGCTGACCGTGTGGCTGGCATCTTTGTCCCCGCCGTCGTGCTTGCGGCAGTCATCACGTTCCTGATCTGGATCATGGTAGGACCGCAGCCCAAACTGAGTCATGCGCTGGTAAACGCCGTAGCGGTTCTCATCATTGCTTGTCCGTGCGCGCTCGGTTTGGCGACACCTATGTCGATCATGGTGGGCACAGGACGAGGCGCGACTGCGGGCGTCTTGATTCGCAACGCCGAAGCACTCGAACTCCTCCAAACGGTCGATACACTCGTCGTAGATAAGACCGGCACACTGACGATCGGGAAACCCCAACTCATATCGATAGAACCAGCAAAGGGACACACCGGGGACGAGGTACTCGCTCTCGCAGCCAGCGTCGAACAAGGCAGTGAACATCCCCTGGCCGGGGCCATTCTAGCCGCAGCTCGCGAACGCGGGCTCGCTATGCCCAGAGCGGAGCATTTCCGATCCACCCCCGGGAAGGGTGTCGAAGCTATCGTGAACGGACGATCGGTATTCGTAGGTAACCGCAGCACACTCGGCATATCGTTGCAAACGAACGCAACAGTAGTCGTCGCTATAGACAAGCAACTCGCGGGAAGCTTGACCATCACCGACACGCTGAAGCCAACGACGAAAGCGGCAGTCGAGGCGATACAGAAAGAGGGAATCCGCCTAGTGCTATTGAGTGGCGATTCGCAAGCTTCGGCGCAAGCCGTTGCGCAACAATTGGGCATCACTGAAGTGCACGCAGAGACCTTGCCCGCCGACAAGGCCGCATTCGTACAAAAACTGCGCGCCGACGGACGAGTGGTGGCCATGGCCGGAGACGGTGTGAATGATGCGCCGGCACTCGCCGCCGCTCATGTAGGAATTGCCATGAGCACCGGCACCGATGTCGCTATGCAAAACGCTGGCATCACCTTGCTTGGCGGCGATTTGGCGGCTTTAGTCCGAGCCATTCACTTGAGCCGCGCCACGGTGCGCAATATTAAACAAAATCTGTTCTTTGCGTTTGCTTACAACGTGATTGGCGTGCCCGTTGCTGCCGGAGTTCTGTATCCGTTCTTTGGAGTTCTGCTGAGTCCGATGATCGCGAGCGCGGCCATGACGTTCAGTTCCGTCTCGGTAATTGGCAATGCTCTGCGATTGCGCAACGTGAAGTTATAGCAGCGCCTTTTCGGCGTCGGCCAACGTTGGGAACACCACTAGCGTGTCGCGTACGCCCGAGACCGTGAACATGGTTTCGATCCGCGGGGCCACGTTGATGACCGCATACTTCGTTCCCCGATTGCCCGATGACACGTGAACGCCTAGAATCGCGCCCAAAGCGGCAGAGTCCATATACGGCACCTCCGCCAAATCAATGATGAGAAGCGGTGACTTGTTCTCGCGCGCCATGCTCTGAAACTCGAAGAAGTTCGAAATGACAAGCGGGCCGTGCACCTTCAAGATGTGCACGCCTTCGCGCGATCCCTCCACAGACTCAATTTGCAAGGGCGGTTGGGCGGAACTGCTCATAGTCTCTACATGATACCCAGCCAGCGTTTCATTTCCATGACAGGCTGCTGGTGCGGACAAGGAGTGCTACCTTAGCAATTCCAGCGAATGCCTAGAAATAATTACGTCTTGATCGTCTTCGATAGCTGCCGGTACGACGCGTTTCAGCGGGCGCGCCCGAAAACAATCCGCAAACTGGGAACGGTACAGAAGCGCTGGGCGTATGCGTCGTGGACCGGCCCTTCCCATTTCAATCTCCTCACAGGTTTGATGCCTCACACCAGTCCAAAGGGGGTGTTCGCATCCGATTACTACCAGCTTGATTTTCTGAAGTACAACGAGCGGCTTGGGGCCAAAGGTATCGAATTCAAGCGTTTTGTGCCGCGCCTTTACCTGCCTGTATTTTTGCGAAGTTTGGGCTACCGGACACATGCAATGGTCTCTCTGCCGGTACTGAACCCGCTCACTGTTCTGAATAGCGGCTTCGATACATATAAGCTGATGGATCGGCATAATGACATGCGAGCGATGATTGAAGAAATGGACTTCGAAGACGATCAGCCATTTTTCTATCTGCTCAATGTCGGAGAAACTCACTATCCTTACGCGTTGCCTGACGAACCTCCCGATCAATGGCCCAAAGTAAGCGGCGTGCATGGTGTGTTCCGCCATCTGGATGAGCATATTGTCGGCGGTAAGTTGAAACGATCGCGAACCAAGGTTTTTGACAACGCGAAGCTGGCAGAATTGAAGAGCCGTCAAATAGCCGCCGTTCGCTATTTGGATGGCGTCGTGGAAGATCTGTTCGACCGGCTGCCCGCAAATACTTATGTGACGATCACTTCCGATCACGGCGAGCTGTTTGGGGAAGATGGTTATTTCGGGCATGGACCGATTCAGCATGAAAAGGTGCTGGAGGTGCCGTTTGTTGAAGGAAAGCTAAGATAGGCGAGGAATGAAGATGCACCGTTGGCAACTTCTACTCCTTGCGCTGATAATGACCGTGTCCGTTCCACACGGCCGCCAGCACGGGGTGGAGCATCTCGCCTACATCGGGCCGGGCGCGGGGTTTGCGTTTCTTGGTTCGTTCCTAACTATCGTGGTCTCGCTCGCAGCAGGCTTCGTTTCGCTCTGCATTTGGCCGTTCCGCATGCTTTGGCTTGCCTTGAATCGCAAAGGCCGATTTCGAAAGGGCAGCACCAAAAAGATCATTATTCTCGGATTGGATGGCCTCGATCCCAAGCTCACCGAACGCTGGATGGCGGAGGGAAAGCTGCCCCATCTGCGGGAACTGGCTGAGCACGGATATTACGGTCAGCTACGCACGACATGTCCGCCCCTGTCACCCGTAGCTTGGTCCACGTTCGCAACTGGAGTGAATCCGGCCGGCCACAATATCTTCGACTTCTTGAATCGCAACTTGCGTACGTATGCGCCTGAACTTTCTTCGGCAAGAGTGAGGCCCTCAACGCGAGTGTTGAAGCTTGGGAAGTGGCAGATTCCGCTCGCGCGCCCGTCTGTCGAACTACGGCGCAAGAGCAAACCGTTTTGGGAGATTCTTGGCGACCATGGTATCGGCAGCACAATTCTAAGAATTCCCGTGACGTTTCCCGCTGTTCCTTTTCACGGGCGCTTGCTCTCGGCAATGTCGACTCCGGATTTGCGCGGCACGCAAGGTAGCTTTTCCTGGTTCTCGACAGACGCGAAACGGTCGCCGGTGGAAGGTGGATTGAAACTGCCACTGACTCGGCTGGGAGATGGATGGGTGGGAAGCTTGCCGGGACCGGAAACTGCTTCCATCAATTTTCAGATCGACCCAGGCAGCAATGGTGAGTGGAGATTGCACATCGCCGGCAAGGCCTTTGACCTTGCGCCCGGAGAATACTCGAAGTGGATACGCCTCAGTTTCCCCACAGCAGGAATACCCTCAGCACATGGCATCGCCCGTTTTCTGCTTACACAAACGGAGCCCGAAATTTCCTTGTATGTCACGCCAGTGGAAATCGATCCTGAAAATCCGGCTTTACCTATCAGTCATCCGGCTCATTATGCCGTATATCTTTCGAAGCTGCTGGGATCGTTCGCCACGCTTGGCATGGCAGAGGATACGTGGGCTTTGAACGAAGGTGCAATCAATGAAGACGCTTTCTTGAAACAGGCGAAGCTGATTCAGGCTGAGCGGGAGGCCATGTTTTTTAACGCGCTTGATCGAACCAGGAGTGGCGTGGCTGCTTGTGTTTTCGACACTACCGACCGTGTGCAGCACATGTTCTACCGACACATGGGGGCCACGGGCGCCGAATCTCCCTACGGCAACGTGATTGAAGATCTGTATTGCGATATGGACCGCATTGTTGGCCGCACCTTGCGTTACGTAAACAAAGAGACTGCATTATTTGTGCTCTCCGATCACGGTTTTTGTTCGTTCCGCCGCGGCATAAACCTCAATGCATGGCTGCGGCAGAACGGCTATCTGGTGCTGCACGAAGGCAGAAGTGAAAGTGAAGACTATTTTGACGGAATCGATTGGAGCCGCACTCGGGCCTATACGTTTGGGCTCAGTGGTTTGTATCTGAACCTGCAAGGACGAGAGGCGCAAGGAATCGTTCCGCCGGAGCAAGCGGCCGGTTTGAGATCTGAATTGAAGGAGCGGCTAGCGGGGCTACACGACGAAGCGGATGGCCAGATTGCCATACAAGCCGTGTACGATTCAACCAATATTTACCATGGTCCTTACCTGGATTCGGCTCCGGATCTAATTATTGGATACGCGCCTGGCTACCGCGCTTCGTGGAGTGCGGCTGTAGGCAAAGTGACCAAGACTGTTTTTGAAGACAACGATAAGTGTTGGAGCGGCGATCATTGTGTAGATCCGAGCGCGGTGCCGGGTGTATTGTTTACAAACCAACGGTGGCATCCGGAGAATCCCGGGATCGAAGATATGGCGCCCACGATTCTTCGGTTGTTTGGAGTGGATCCGCCCGCGTGGATGGAAGGCCGGATATTGGCGTGAAATCAAAAACCGCTGTCAAACTGAATTCGTCATTGTGTGACCGAGCTCGACAGATTGTGGAGCGGGCCGGCTATAGTTCGCTCGAAGAATTTATTGAGCACGCGATGGAACGGGATCTGGCAAAGTTGGAAACATCTGAGTCAAAGGAGGAACTGATGCGCAAGTTGAAAGGCTTAGGCTATCTGAAGTGAACTCCGGTGACTTGGGTGCGCCGGCGTTTGCCTGGGTAACATCATTGGGAGCGATCTCGGGAGCCGCGTCGGTGCTAGTATTCCGGCGCTGGACGGATAACGAACGTCTACGCCAGACCGCGAACCGCATTGTGGCGCACTTATTGGAGATTAGCCTCTTTGCGGAAGAGCCGCGCTTCGTGCTGCGCGCTCAGCGCGATTTGATTGTTGAAAATGGCCGACTTTTGCGGCAGTTGGCACGGCCGTCACTGTTCTTAGTAGTGCCCTTTGCAGTTTTGCTAGCCACTATCGATTTATTTTTTGGGCACGTGCCCTTGCGTCCTGGGGAAACCGAGCTGGTAACAGTTCAATTCAAGAGCACCGGAACAACCGCGCACCTGAAAGTTCCGAGCGGCATTGAAGTAGATGGGCCGCCCGTATACATTCCGGTCGAACGGCAACTGGTATGGCAAATACATGCCGACAGTGCTGCCAAAGGCGAAGCGGTCCTTTCCACGGGAGAGACAACAATCGGGAAACGGATCACAGCAGGCAACGGGTTTTCATTTGTCTCGGCAGAACGCGGAGCGTCGCTGTGGCATTCATTGCTGCACCCTGGAGAATGGCCGTTTTCGAGCAATATAATCGACTCGATCAAAATTGGATATCGAACGGCAACCGTATTCCACGCTCATTGGCTGTGGTGGTTCGGCTTGTCTTCAGTGCTCGGCGCTGGGTTGCCCGCAGTCAGACGTAGCTAGGAACCATGCACAATTTTCGTCTTCTCATAGTCGCTTTCACAAGTCTCCTATGCGTGACGGACGGTTGCGGCCGAAGGCGAGACCTAGGGGCACTCCCGAAAGTAATTGTGCTTGGCGTCGATGGCATGGACCCGGCGTTTGTGGAGCGTCACTGGGACGCGTTGCCGAATCTAAGGGCACTCAGAGACAGCGGCTATTTCGGCAGGCTTCGGACTACAAATCCGCCGCAAAGCCCGGTAGCGTGGTCCACATTCATCACTGGACTCGACCCCGATCAGCACGGCATCTACGACTTTGTTCACCGCGATCCGACAACGCTTAGCCTTTTTTCATCGATGTCGAAAACGGAGGATCCAAAACTCGTGCTGCCCCTGGGGCCGTACTTGCTCCCTCTCTCTTCTCCGCGTGTATTTATACCGCGAGATGGCACACCGTTTTGGCGCACATTGACGGAGCATGGCATTCCCGCCATTGTGCAACACATGCCCGTCAACTATCCACCCGAGGCCGCGGGCAGGGGCCTATCAGGCATGGGAACGCCGGATTTGCTTGGCACGCTTGGTACGTTCACGTTTTTCACTGATGATCCGATCGAGCTGGCACGATCCGTCCCAGGTGGGCGGATCGTCAAAGCACAAATCTCAAACGGACGGGCGACCTTTGCCATCGAAGGTCCGCCGAATCCTCTTCGCAAAGACCATGCGGTCGCGGCGGTGGCGATGACGCTGGACGTGGATCCAGTGAACAACGTCGCCCGCATAACTTTCGGAGACCAAGCGGTTTTGATTCACCAAGGCGAGTGGTCTGGTTGGCTTACCGCAAACTTTACTCTAATTCCGCATATCTCTTCAGTGCACGGCATGGTTCGGGTCTTTGCCAAACAGTTGCACCCCGGACTCGAAATCTACCTCTCTCCCATCAACTTTGATCCTATAGCGCCGGCAATGCCCATTTCGTCGCCCGCGCACTGGGCGGCTGAGATCGAGTCCGATCTTGGCCCGTATTCCACTCTCGGCATTCCGGAGGACACTTCCGCGTTGAGGCAAGAGGTGTTGACTCTGCCTGAGTTCCGCGAGCAGGCTCGGCTTGTCTTCGCTGAGGAAGCAAAACTCTTAAGCTATTCGTTGCGGCAATTCAAAGGTGGATTCATGTTTTTCTACTTTTCGTCAGTGGATCAGAATTCGCACATTTTGTGGAACAAGCACGAAGGTGAATTGTTGAAAGTGTACCGTGAGGTGGACGACTGTATCGGAGCAATGCGCCATGAACAGCCTAACGCCAAACTGATGATCATTTCCGATCACGGTTTTACTACGTTTGAACGCGCGGTTCACTTAAACGCTTGGTTAAGCCAGCGAGGATTCTTGCGCGCATCCGTCACACCGGCCGCGGACGCTGGACTCGAGGCAGTTGACTGGAAATCGACTGATGCCTATGCGGTTGGTCTCAACGGCCTTTACATCAATCTGAAGGGCCGCGAACGTCTTGGCACAGTCGACCCTGGCAAGGCGAAAGCATTGCTGGCTAGCCTTCGCGATCAATTGCTGGCTTGGAGGGACCCTGGCAACGGACGAGCGGTGATCGAAACCGTAACTCCGACAGCGCCTTCGTCCGCAAACAGGAATGCCGCGCCCGATCTTGAAGTTGGGTACGCTGCGGGATACCGCGCCTCTTGGCAGACAGCACTTGGCCAGATTCCGGCCAATCTGATTGAGGATAACAACGATGCCTGGATTGGCGATCATTGCGTCGATCCGGATGTTGTTCCGGGCGTGCTCTTCAGCAGCGAAAGGATTCAGCCTAGTTCGCCGCGGTTACAAGACGTGACCGCAGCCGTTCTGAAACGATTTGGCATACCGCCGCCCGTGGGATACCACGGAGATGTATTTTAAAGCCTTGCGCCTGTGCGAACCTTCAGCTTTCGCCCATTCGATTAGCGACGACCACCACCACCGCCGTGGAAGCCGCCACCTCGGAATCCGCCACTTACGCCGTTTCCATGAATCCCAACAAAGGCATGTCCTTCGCCGTAGGCACCGTGAGGAAAGCCTCCATAGAACCCATGGTAGAACCCGGGATAAAAGCCGCCGTAAAAGGCAAAGCCGAATGGGCTGTAGAAAAGGCCAGGGCCCCAGAAACCGTAGAAGTTTGCATAGGGGTCCCAAAACCAGCCATCCCCGACTGGATAGTAACCAGCGGAGTTCTGGGCCACTAATTTGTTTTGATCGGATTCGGCGCGACTGCGGGCCGCGCTCCAGACGTACAGCGGATCCTGTTTTGCTTGATTCTCATCAAACCCGGATTTCTTAAGCTTAGGGTTATCGACGAGCAAAACCTGATCACTTTTGCCGACGTCATCATGGTTCGTCAAGCCAACCACGTCCGCCTTGCCATCGAAAACCCTCAAGCCAGGGGGAATAGCCGTAAAACCATACAGGCCTTTCTTCAGCATGTCGACAGAGGTCGACGCAAGGGTAACTTCGAGGTGAGTACCAGAAATCAGTTGATCGACTTCGACCAACGCATTGCCGCGTACCAGATTGATTCGAGTATCCGCAAGGCCAACGGCGGTAACGCTAAGTTGGCTGTCCGGGCCAACGCGGAGAAATGCGCCCGGTGTGAGCAGCACCTCAACGTATCCATCGTTGGCGGTGTCAAGAGCTTGGCCCGGCTGGAGCGCGAAGTGTCCGACGGATTGAAGCGTCAATGGCTGGCCAGCGGCCGATACTTGACCTTGAACGTAATTCACCGAGCCCGGTCTCGGGAGTTCCGCAGGCGGCATCCCTCCCGGCGGCATTGAGCCTGGTTGCATTTGCTGTGCCGGTTGATTGTTGTAACCGCCAGGAGCTTGGGCGAAACTGCACGTTGCCGTGGCGAGCAGAGCCACAACTAATCTCAAATGATGATTCGAACCCGTTTTCATTTGTCTTCCACCTTTTTAGACGTCTTAAAGACCAGCAGGACTCCGCGTATTTGTACCGATATCAAATCCAGGGAAATCTATGCTGCGCCAGCACCACCACCCATGCCAAGCGCCATGAACCCAGAACATAGTTTGCCATGAGTCGTGAATTTATCACAGGCTCTGCGCGAGCCGCTGCCCCGTTTAGGGCGTGCGCGGCGAATTAGGACTCGGGCATCACTTTTGCCTCTTGCCAATTGTCGATAGTCGAGGTATACTTGTCGATAGTCGAGGCGTCGACAGTATGCCCAAACCATCAGATTTGCTCCAAGGAACGCTCGATCTTTTGATTCTGAAGACCATCGCCCGCAAGCCCCTCCATGGTTGGGGTATCGCGAAGCGGATACAAACACTCTCCGGTGACATCCTGTCAGTGGGTCAAGGCTCCCTGTACCCGGCATTGCACCGGCTCGAAAATCAGGCCTGGATTTCCGCGGAGTGGGAGGAGTCCGATCTCGGACGGACGGCCAAGGTCTATTCACTCACTCGGGAGGGCCGGAAACAACTGGAGCGCGAACTCAAAAGTTGGGACCGCCTCTCGTCCGCCGTTCAACTTCTCATCCAAAACGCCTAACACTGGATGTTTATGCGCACTATTCGGATCATCAAACGACGTGTTCATTCATTTCTGTATCGTTCCAATGCCGACGCGGAACTTCAAAGCGAGATTGAGATTCATATCCAGCAACTCACGAACGAGGCGATCGCCGCGGGTATGACTGATGCCGAAGCTCAGGCTATGGCTCGGCGGGAATTTGGACCGGTAGAGGAAATCAAAGAAAAGTGCCGTGACACGCGCCGCATCAACTGGATTCAAGATTTCGTCCAGGACTTGCGCTACGGCATTCGTATGTTGCGACAGTCACCCACCTTTACCGCCATCGCCGTAATCACTCTGGCGTTGGGCATCGGCGCCAACACCGCGATTTTCAGCATTGTGGATGCAGTGCTTTTACGATCGCTTCCGTATCGGGATCCCGATCAACTCGTCCTGATGTTGGATGCCCCGCTGGATCGGCCAGACGCGCTGTCAGGCGTCTCCTACAGGGACTTCACCGAGTGCCGCGCCCAGGCTCGCGTGTTTAGTGAGATGGCGGGAAATGCATTTCACAATCTCACATTGACCGGAGCAGGCGAGCCAGCCATTGTGAACACCGCAAGCGTGACGCCGGAATTATTTCCTCTGTTGAACGCAAAGCCTCTACTGGGCCGCACGCTGTTGCCCGAGGACGGTGCGCCAGGCGCGGCGGCCGTGGCGGTTCTGAGCGAAATTCTTTGGCGAACCCGCTTCGGCTCCAATCCGGATCTTGTCGGACAATCTATCGCTTTGGACATGCGTTCCTTTACCGTGGTCGGAATCCTCCCAGCAAGCTTTCGCTACCCTGAGGGCGCTCCCACTCAAGATGTGTGGATTTCTATCAGGCAGGACCCGCTGTTCGGGCCATTGACGTCGCAGCCCGGCGTGCGTTTGGTAGCTGTGATGGGCCGGCTCAAGCCAGGCGTTTCTCTGGCGCAAGCGCAGGCCGAGATGAGCACGTTGGGTGCCCGGCTCGCGAAGTTATTTCCGGCAGAAGATTCAGGCTTGACGATACGCGTTCAGCCCTATCGGCAGGAAGTGGTCGGGAACTTGAAACCAGCGCTGCTTATCTTGCTGAGCGCGGTTGGCCTGCTCCTATTGATCACTTGTGCCAATATCGCGAACCTGCTTCTGTCGAAGGCTACGTCTCGCGCGAGAGAAATGGCTATGCGAATCGCGCTGGGGGCGTTGCGCGCCCGCATTATCCGGCAATTACTGACCGAGAGTGCTCTGCTAGGGTTGCTCGGCGGAATTGCCGGCCTGCTTCTGGCGGTGGCAGCTGTCTGGAGTCTCCAGCCTTTCTTGCCGTCCGAAGTGGTCCAGATCAGTTCGATTCATGTCAGCGGCCCGGTCCTGATGTTCGCGCTGTTGTTGTCTCTGGCGTCCGCGCTGGCGTTTGGACTGGCACCCGCGCTGCTGGCAACCCGGTCCAACTTGCATACGAACCTTAAAGAGGGCGAGCGCACCGGCCAGCGTGGCGGCCAGCATGTGCGAAGTTTCCTGGCAATCGCGGAAATATCGCTGGCCATGGTGCTGATGGTTGCGGGCGGCCTCCTGGTCCGGAGCTTTGCGCTGGTCACGTCCGTCAATCCTGGCTTCGATCCGAACAACGTCACGGAAGCCGAGGTTTCGCTTCCGCAATTTCAATATTCGACGCCGCAGCAATGGACGGCTTTCTCCAAGGAATTGCTGGCGCGCCTCCATGCGCAGCCGGGTTTGCAGGATTCGGCTCTGGCCGCTCCGCTGCCGATGGACCGGCAAGGTGCAGCCAACTTCACGTTCAGCATAGTATGAAATCCCCCGCTTCCTCCTGGCAAATCCACCACTGCCGATTACGCCACGATGAGTCCCGGCTATTTTCATGTGATGCGCATTCCGTTGCTGAGAGGCCGCTTTTTCTCCGAGCAGGATTCGCCGTCCAATCCGAACGTGGCGATCATTAGCGAAACGCTGGCGCAGCGTTATTTCGCGAACCAAGATCCGATCGGAAAGCAAATGAGATTTGGATTTCCGCCAAACGGCAATGTGTCGCGCGAGGTCGTCGGCGTCGTCGGCGACGTGCGGGACGTCGCGCTTAGCCAAAAACCCGGTCCCGTGATGTATGTACCCTTCGTTCAAGCGCCTCTTTATGGAGGGGAAGTCGTCGTAAGAACTTCTTTGAGCGCATCGAGTGCGGCCGCCGCCATTCGCCAGGCGGTTCACTCCATTGACAAAGACCTCCCCGTGACGGATGTCGGGTCCTTTAAGGACACGCTCGGCCAGTCCGTTTCGCGCGAACGATTTCGCACGTTCCTTCTGGGTTCGTTCAGCGCCATTGCTCTTGTGCTCGCCGCAGTGGGAATTTTTGGCGTGATTTCATACTCGGCCTCCCAGCGCACGCGTGAAATTGGAATTCGCATGGCCCTCGGGGCGCAGCGGCGCGACGTCTTGCATCTGATTTTGGGACAGGGAGCGAAGCTTGCCTTGCTGGGTTTGAGCATTGGCATCGTCTTAGCGCTTCTTCTCACCCGGTTCATCGCGAGCCTCCTATTTAGCATCTCCGCGACGGATCCGTTGACATTTGGCGCCGTTGCTATCGTCCTGCTCGGCGTCGCGGTGACTGCCTGTTATATCCCCGCTCGCCGTGCCATGCGAGTGGATCCGATGGTCGCCCTGAGATGCCAATAATTCGTCCCCGAGCGTCAGAAATGGATGTCTCTAGTGGCAACGCGATCGACTGCGTTGAGCTTCGATCAAAATCCTATTTCGGCCAGGCGCGCATTGCAAAATCAGACAGCCGCAACAACTCTTTGCGGTTTGCGCCATTGATGGCCTGCACAGTCATGCCTTGAAAGATGGTAGTAATGAATCGCGCCAGATCGGCGGCGTTTGCCGTTGGCGGCAGATCGCCCTCGGATATCGCCCGTGCAAAACGCCGGCGGAGGCTTTCCTGGTCTTTCACTCTCAACGCAACCAGCTTCCTTCGCACTGGCTCGGCTGCCGCACTGCCGGCTAGAGCCGCCTGAATGGTCATGCATCCTGTCCGTGCGCCCTTCCGGGTCAGAAACTCAGCTGTCTGATGCAAGATTCCCTCGGCGACGGCATAAGCTGTCGGCGCGGTCAACGCGCCGTGAATGAACGCAACCGGGCCGGCGAGATATAGCGCCAGAGCCTGTTCAAACAGCGCTTGCTTGTTCCCAAAACCCTTGTACAGACTTGCCGGCTGGATGCCCATCGCCGCTGTCAAATCGTTCAAAGAAGAGCCTTCGAAGCCTTTTTGCCAGAAGACGTGCATAGCGCGTTTTAATGCCTCATCGCGGTCAAATGAGGGCGGTCGTCCCGCGGGCTTAGGTGCTTTCTGATTCAACTGCTTCCACGTTAGCATATTGGTTAGTGATTGCTAAACAATATGCGACTTGCCATCCAGCCCCGCCATCTAGAGTGATGTAGCCGGAAACGACGACCACTAGGAGAAAGCATGTCAGATAGGCTCGCAGGAAAGATTGCCGTTATTACGGGAGGCAGCAGCGGGATTGGGCTCGCAACCGCACAGCGGTTCGTAGCCGAGGGGCACACGTATTTATTACCGGACGAAGGGCAACTGAATTGGCCGCAGCGGTGAAGCAGATTGGGCGCAACGTGACAGGTGTTCAGAGCGACGTTTCCAAACTAGGGGATATCGATAAGCTGTACGCGGAGGTGAAAACACAAAAGGGCAAGCTGGACATTGTTTTTGCCAATGCGGGCATCGGAGCGTTTGCTCCACTTGACCAAATCAACGAAGAACACGTCGATACGCAGTTCAACGTGAACGTGAAGGGCCTCTTGTTTACCGTGCAAAAGGCATTGCCCCTAATGCAAGATGGCAGCTCGATCGTCCTGAACGCCTCCATTGTTTCTTCCACAGGTCCCGCGGCAATGAGTGTTTATTGCGCCACCAAGGCGGCGGTTCGTTCGTTTGCGCGCACATGGGCGGTGGACTTGAAAGCTCGCAGAATAAGGGTAAATGCTATCAGTCCAGGCATAGTTCCAACGCCCGGCTACAACACCTCGTTGGGGATGACGGAAGAACAGGTCGATCAGTATGTGCAAAACTCGATCGGAAACATCCCACTAGGCCGCCCTGGAACGACCGATGAAATCGCGAAGGCTGTCCTGTTCCTGGCCTCGGACGACAGTAGCTATGTCAATGGCATAGAGTTGTTCGTCGACGGTGGTCTGGCGCAGATCTGACCTTCCGTCGAATTCACGGGTGTGACTCATGCGTTTGTTGCGGGTGCGGCGTCATTTCCCACGAGCCGGGCCGAGACGGCGGAACAGCTCTGCTCGAAGTTAGATCAATGAAGCTACGGTCCATTGTGAGCGGAGCTTTCCAGAAGTGCCTCAATGCCGTTCGCCGAACCAGAGAATTGGTAAATCCTCCTGCCCGGCATGCACCATCTGGACTCCATGCCGCGGCACATTCTCTGCAACCCTTGCCCTCGTGTTCACTTTGGTCATGACCGCAGTCGCACAACTTCGTGTATCCCACGTTGCGACCTCCCTGTTTAGTAGCGCTGTCTCTTTCTCGGCAGCTCAACAACGGGCGGTACCGGCGTCTGAACGCGTAGATCTGCGCGCCGACATTGACGAGCATATCCGAGGTCCGGCATTTCTTCAAGAGGATTCTGCAAAGCTGTCTAGCAAGAACAGCGGCACGGCCAAGCTAGGCGAGATCATGCGAGCATTGGCGAGTAAGCTGAACAAACTGGAGTCGAGGTGGCATCCGGGGAAACAACCGCGCACTGTCCTGCGCGTGGCGGTCAGTACCCTTTCCAGCCGCCCAGTTCAGAGACGTCGTAGAACAAGCCCAAAACCACAGTGAAGCAAAGCAGAAGTGCGGGCCCCCGCTGGCTCAGAATGGTGTTGGCAACTTCAATTTGCCGGTTCTTTTCAATTGCCTCGCGGAATCTCAAACGTAGCCCGTGACAAGATGATTCATATGATTCGGCTCTTAGAGCCAACGGCCCTAACTCATGCCTCTTGAAGACCTCCGCGATTTCATCCGCGCCCTGGAAAAACAAGGCGAGCTCAAGCGGGTTCCTTTTGAAGTGGACCCCTATTTGGAAATCACCGAGTTTGCAGACCGCTCGGTGAAAAACAATGGCCCTGCATTACTGTTTGAGAAACCCAAAGGCTCCAGCGTCCCATTGCTGATCAACGCATTCGCCAGCATGCGGCGTATGCAAATTGCCTTGGGCGTGAAGGATGTCGACGAAATCGCCCAGCGCATTGCTGGTTTTCTGGAGCTGCAAAAGCCGGAAGGGCTGCTCGATAAGCTGAAGATGCTGCCGAAGCTGAGCGAGATCAGCGCCTCGTTTCCAAAGACCGTCAACAAAGGGCCGTGCAAAGAAGTGATTCGCAAGAGCGGCAATTTTTCGCTTGACGAATATCCAATCCTGCATTGCTGGCCGCAAGACGGGGGACGTTTCATTACGCTGCCCATGGTCTTCTCGAAAGACCCGGCCACTGGCAAACGCAATTGCGGCATGTATCGCATGCAGGTTTACGACGGCCAGACTACCGGCATGCATTGGCAGAAGCATAAACAAGGCGCAGATCATTATCGCCGCATGGCTGCCGAAGGCAAAGAGACGCGGATGCCCATTGCCGTGACGCTTGGCTGCGATCCGGTGACGCTGTATTCGGCCATTCTGCCGCTACCGCCCTCGATTGATGAAATGCTTTTTGCCGGTTTCATGCGCGGCGAGCCGGTGGAACTGGTGAGGTGTGAAACAAACGATGTTGAAGTGCCGGCCAATGCCGAAATTGTGTTGGAAGGTTATGTGAATCTCGGCGAACTGCGTCGCGAAGGTCCGTTCGGCGATCATACCGGCTTTTATTCGCTCGATGACGACTACCCGGTGTTTCACATTGAGTGCATCACCCAGCGTAAGAATCCTGTCTATCCGGCCACAATCGTAGGTCCGCCGCCGATGGAAGATTTTTATATGGGCAAAGCTGTTGAACGGATTTTCCTGCCGTTGATGCGCACCCAATTGCCGGAGGTGCGCGACATTTGCATGCCTCCCGAGGGCGTGTTCCACAACCTGATTCTTGTTTCGATGCGCAAGGCGTATCCCGGCCACGCGCGCAAAGTGATGCACGCGATTTGGGGCCTGGGTCAAGCGATGTTCAGCAAGTGCATCATTGTGGTGGATGATGATGTGGACGTACAGAATGTCTCGGAGGTGGCATGGAAGGCATTGAACAACATCGATCCGCAGCGTGACATCGAGTTCTCTATGGGACCGATTGATTCGCTCGATCACGCCAGCCGCCTGCCGGATTACGGGTCAAAGATGGGCCTGGACGCGACGCGCAAATTGGCAGGGGAAGGTTTTACGCGACGCTGGCCCGATGTGATCAGGATGTCGCCCGATGTTGTGAAGCGCGTGGACGAATTATGGAAGCGCGCTGGCTTGTCGAAATAGATGGATCGTGTTCCTTATCGCGCCACGGAAGGCGCTACTGCGTACGATGGGCTGCGTCTGCCTGTGAGTATCTTGCTCGACAACGTCCGCAGCATGTATAACGTAGGCGCATTTTTCCGCACGGCTGATGGTGCGGGGATGGAACGGCTGTTGCTCAGTGGTATTACGGCGCGGCCTCCCAAGAGTGCGATTACGAAGACTGCGCTGGGCGCGGAAGAGCGTGTGGCATGGGAATCGGTGGCAGCTCTGGGTACGCGACTCGCCGGTCTGCGCCAGCACGGTTATGAGATTGCCGCCATTGAGACGAGTAATCGGGCGGTTGATTTGTTCGATTGGCGTCCGCATTTTCCAGTTTGTGTGCTTTTCGGGCACGAAGTGGACGGTATTTCGGCGGACGTGTTAAATGCTTGCGACACGCATGTGCGGATTCCGATGCTCGGGTTGAAGCACTCGCTGAATGTGGCGAGCGCAGGGGCGATTGTGATGTATGAGTTGCTGCGGAAGTATCGCGGGCTTCGTGGAACGGTCTAAGGATAGCGATATGATGAAGGCTCGTGGATCGAAAGGGACTCCAGGATCTGTCGAAGATCAGACTGAAGGGGGCGGGCGCCCTACTTCATCTCGTGTTATTCGACGGCGCATTTTATCTGGCTGGCTATGCAGTGGAGTGTGCGCTTAAGGCTTGTATTGCGAAGGCAACGCGACGCGGTGAATTCTCGAAAAAAACAGCGTGGACAAAAGCCATACCCACAACTTGGTTCAGCTGATCACCGTCGCAAAGCTGGATAAAGCGCAGAAGGAGCACGCTGACAAGGACTCAGCGTTCCGGAATAACTGGGATGTTGTAAGGGGTTGGTCTGAACAGAGCCGATATCAAAGGTATTCTCAGGAATCTGCACAGACACTGCTTGCGGCGATTGGAGATCGGCGGCACGGAGTTATCGCGTGGATAAAGCAGCAATGGTGAGCGTAGACATCAGCACGGGATCGGAGATCCTTGAGGCGCTCGAACGCGCCGGACTGAAGGTTAGCGTTGCACTTTGGGCCTTTCTGTCTGAGTACGAGGATTGGCGGCTTGTAATTTCATCGCGCCAGTTCGATTTGCCCGATCTGCGGGATGCGTACGGCTTACTCCACGATTCGCTTGCACCTGCGGGATTTGAGCCGAGGAATACTCCCGTAATCATGATTCTTCCGACTAAGGATTCGTTTATTCGGGACCTGCGTCGGATCTTCGCGAAGACGAAGAATGTTGAAGGGATGCGTCTTGGTGGCCAGATGTTTGGCGACCGATTCCTTCAAGACGCTTACGTCTACCGGATTTCTTAATCGCCTTCCTAATTGGTGTCACGTATGATCGCGGGTCGCAACCGCGTACGCGAATCACCAAGGGATTCCAATCGAGCAACTTCAAAAACTCTTTGAAGTCCTTCGGAAGCGACGGTATGGCCCATAAAATCCCACGCAAGCGCTCAAGAGCGCGCAACCGTTCTTCGACCGGACGGGACAACCAATGTGTCCACAGCCCTAGTTTACTGCTCAACCAACGTGTGCAGTACTCCTACGTAATCGGTCGCCAAGACCGCCCGTCCCTTTGCAGCATGGCATCCGCTGCCTGCGGTCCATAGCAACCGGCGATGTAATTCGGGAACGTTTTTGCGGGATTATTGCCCCAAAAGTCGAGCACTGGCTGAACCGTCGCCCAAGCGCCTTCAATGTTGTCGGCCCGCTGAAAGAGCGTCGCATCGCCGATCATCACGTCGAAAATCAACGTTTCATAACCAGTAGATGGTTTTGTGCCGAAGTAATCTTCGTACTTGAATTCCATTTTTACTTTGCCTAACTTCATGTCGGGGCCCGGAATCTTTGCACCGAACTCCAATGCGATCCCTTCGTCGGGTTGTACGCGGATCAACAGCCAGTTGGGCGCAAGGCTCGTATCCTTCAGCAGGGTGACCGGCGTCTCTTTGAAGCGAATGGCAATCTGCGTTTTGCGCATATGTAAGCGTTTCCCGGTACGAATGTAAAAGGGCACGCCGTGCCAACGCCAATTGTCGATGTTCAATTTCATGGCGACGTAGGTCTCCGTGGTAGAATCCGGCGCGACGTCCGGCTCTTCGCGGTAGGCAACCGCCGGTTTGTCGCCAATGGCGCCTTTGTCATATTGCCCGCGTACCGCACACAACGGAATATCTTCCGGTCCGAGTTCGCGAATGGCCTCAATCACCTTGGCCTTTTCGGAACGAACGGCATCCGCGCTCAGCGAATTGGGGGCTTCCATCGCGGTGAACGCGAGCAGTTGAAACACGTGGTTCGGAACCATGTCGCGCATGGCGCCGGTCTTTTCGTAAAAGCGCCCACGCTGTTCTACACCTATGGACTCCGCTACCGTAATCTGCACGTGGTCAATGCGGTCGCGATTCCAGATGGGTTCAAACATCCCGTTCGCGAAGCGGAACATCAAAAGATTTTGCACGGTCTCCTTGCCAAGGAAATGGTCAATACGGTAGATCTGTGTTTCATCAAGGAAACTCAGGATCTGCTTGTTCAGAGCTTTCGCCGAAGCTAAGTCGTGGCCGAACGGTTTCTCAATCACGACACGTCGCCAGGCGCCCTTGTCTTCAATCGCCAGACCAGCTTTGCCGATTTGCTCCACCGTCGATCCGAAGAAACGGTCTACTACCGCCAAGTAGAACAGATAATTGCCACCGGTGTGATGGCTGCCGTCAACCTCGGTCAGTTTCTCCTTCAGTTTTTGATAGCTTTCCGGGTTGGTCAAATCGCCTTGCACATAAAACATGCGGTCGGTCAGCCACTTCCATCTGTCCTGGTCCACCTCAGCATTAGCGTCTGACGCTTTTACGAACTGATCCACCATGTCGGTCAGCGTCTTCTTCCAGGCGTCTTCCGCGACGTCTGCCAAATCGAAGCCTACAATCGCGAACCCTTCCGGCAGCAAATCCGAACACGCCAAATTGTAAAGAGAAGGAACAACCAAACGTTTTGTGAGGTCGCCGGCTCCGCCAAAAATCACCATGCAGCAAGGCCCTGCTTGCTTAGCACTACTTGCTTTGTCGAGAGGCATCGATCCATTCTCGCTCACTGCGTTTCGCCTACTGAGCTAGCAGTTTTGCGCGATCTTCCTTTGTCAATCCGTCCAGTAATTCCAGGAAGGCGGCGTTCGTCCAACCGAAGCCTACCTGATTCGCACTGTAGCCGAAGTGAATGGCGCTCACGCTCGATCCGCCGTTCACGACATCGTACTTTTCCACGATATAGCCCACGCGCTCATACTCCCGTTTCACCAGTGAGAGAAACTTTAGGGAAATACGTTCAGCGTCGGCGTTGTATCCGTAACGGCGCAATCCTTCCACGGCGATCATCTCCAGCGGAGCCCAACCGAAGGGCGAATCCCATTGATTGCCGCTAATCTCCGTGCTGGTTTGCAATCCTCCCACCTTCTCAAAGAGCGGGAGGTTTTTTACGATTCGCGCGGCTTGTTCTTTGCTGGCAAAACCAGCCCACAAGGGGTAAAAAGTCGTCAAAAACGGATAGTGGCGTACGTGCTTGTTTGCAAAATCGTAGTCGTAGTAGAGACCATCTCTCTCATCCCACATTTGTTTGTTGATCGCGCGCGCACGGGCTTCGGCCTTTGATTGCCAACTTTCCGCCTCCTGCTTGCGGTCCAGTTCAGTTAGTATCTGCGCGGTTTGTAGCTCCATCAGATAAAGCAACGAATTCAGGCAGACCGGATTGTAGTGAATGATGTCGATATTGAAGGGGCCAAAGCGGTTGGAAGGATCGAATCCCGATTCGCGCATGGAACGATCGCCCTTATAGAACAACGCTGTGAGCTGATCGGTCGCCTTGTCGTAATACTGGTTCAGGCGATAATCGTTCACGTCGTGCGTGCGGAAATAGTCGCGCACCAAATCGTAATGCGTTCGGCCTTGCGCATCTTTTTCGGCCGACAGAACCTCAGGCGCGGGCCCTTCGCCGAAATCCCAATAGCGGGCTAATCCGCTCTCGGGAGTCAGATGTGGTTCAGTGGACCAAAGCCGGTAATACTTCTCAATCATGGGCAGAGTGTCGGCCAGCCATTTCTTGTCATGCGTTTTTGCGTAGACACCTAAGACCATCTGCGTCAGAAATGGCGGCTGCGAACGATTCAGATAATAGGTACGGTTGGCGTTCAAAACTTTGCCGTAGTGCTTCACTTGATAAAGAAAGTTGTCGGCCATGTCTTTGGCCAGTTCCAGTTCGTTATCTTTCAGCAAGCCAACTTGAATGAAATAGCTATCCCAGCCATACATTTCGTTAAAGCGTCCGCCCGGCACCACGTACGCTTTCGGCAGATATAACAGGCCTTGTTGCGGAAGCGAATCCATATCTTCCGGCAGTTGCCTGATGCGGATGGTTTGAAAGCCAGCGGCAGGCATGTCGCGCCGCAAGCCTTCTTCCACGAGTTGCGCGTCTTCCGAACGCGAAATGTACAGAGGCCATTTCCCATCCGCGCCGGCCGAAAATTTTGGGTCGACTACCGCTTGGGCCAGATCTTTGTCTGAACGCGTGAGAGTGGTCCAGGTCTGCTTGATGTACGTCAGAATAGGTGGTCTGTTGGCCGGTTCTTGTCCGGATAAGAGTGTTAGCGCCACAAAAGGAAGCAATCGCCTTCTCATAAAGTTGATGTTTTCACCATTGAAACGTGATTGTTTTTTTCACGTAGCCTTGCCCGCTTGGAAATTGCAAGTGTAGTTTGTTGCCCTTGATCTCCGCGTTGCTTACTACAGCGTCACCTCGGTTGAACCTCAGTGGCAAGTCATAGACAGCGCCGGCCTGTGCTTCGAACGAAAACGTTGCGCTGAGCGGACCCCGCTTTTCATCTATCGCCTTAAGCTGCTGAGTTCGCTCGCCTGGTTCCGGAAGCTGCGCCGGCATGGCCAATTCGACGCGCGGCAAGGGAAGCATAATCGTACGGATTATTGATGGCTTGGCATCGCACACTTTGCCGGGTGGCGGCCCTGCCGATAAGCACAAAATCCGCGGCATCTTCGTTAGCGCCTGCACGCGCAACTCCCCGCCCGTCCGCTCCATTTCCAAAACAACTTCCACTTCTCCCACCTGCACGTTACGCAATTCGACGCGGTCCCAGGCGGCCGGCAGTTGAGGATTCACCCAAAGTTGTTTTCTTGCCGCGTCCCAATTCAAGCCGAACAAACCGCGCACCAGGGGACTGACAACCATGGCCGATGACCACATTTGATGCGAGCTGCTTCTGCCCAGTGGTTGAAAGAACTCGCCGGACAGCAGCTCTGTCACCGACCCTAAATCCTGCGCCCACGTCAGATTCAAGTTCTGCATCAAACTCGCGTAGCCCGCCAGCGGCCGGCCCGCGCGGTATTCCGCTAACGATACCCAACCCGTGAACAACGGCCATACGGACCCTTGATGGTAACTGATCGGGTCATAGAATGAGGTCTTTTCGCTGATGTCTCGCGTGCCCCAATCGGTCGAAAATTCACTCGATGCCCAACGGCTCAGCATTGACCCTGCTTCCGGCAATGATGTGCCGTCCCACCACGCCACCGCGGGATAAATGCTTGCGGTGTGGTCGAGTGTTCCATCGTTATTGCGGCTAAACGCGTAGAAATCGTCCGTCTTGTCGTAGAAGTGCATTAAGATCTCTGAGGCGGTCGATTGAGCCTTGAAGCGGACCTCGCGGGCGAGCGCGGCATCCCCCACTTCATCGGCTAAGTCCGCCATCGCCAAATAAGCTTGATAGTCGAGGGCCGCCAGATACGTTTCTTCTTGCGGCATTCCGGAAGGCCAGGATTCAACCCACCCTGTTCCTTCGGCGTTTGAGTAAATGCCGTTATTGGCTTCATGCGCGCGCATAAAGCCGCGAGCTTTCTTGAACGCCTCCCAGTTTCTTTTTATGTAATCTTGATCTCCACTCTTGCGCGCATAGTCCGCCGCCGCCATGAGCAGCAGCGGTGTTGCATCGGCGGAAGCATAAAAGTACGGTGTTGCGTTCCAATCAATACTGTCCGCAGCCTGCGAATATTCATGCATGATTTTGCCGTCGGCGCGCTGGCGGAGAATCAAGAAATCCAGCGCGCGGCGCGTCAAAGCATAATCGCCATAGCTGTTCATGGCGTAGGTGCTCCACAAGGTATCGCGACCGAAAAACCACGCATAACCAGGACGGGCGGAATCGGCTGATTCGTAATATCCGGCCACCATGCCGGTCTCTCCTTGCGCGGTTGTGACTTGTGACTGATCAATGGCAATTTCGGCCCAACGCAAACCATCGTTGATGCGCGGGTCAGGTGTTTCGGCGACGAGCCTGTGATCGAAGAAATGCGCGTAATAGTTCTGCGTTTCAGCATAAGCCTGCGGCAGCGACTCGGCCATCTCGGCCACATGCTCGGGGGTCAGAGTCATAATGAGCGGGAAAACGAATCCACGGTCTTTCTTGGGGTCGAAATTGAGTTTCAGCTCCAATGGATACGTCTGGGGATGTTCCTGATACGGCACCATGACGCCGGGTTGCGTGCGCGGCATCGCGACAGCGGCAATGAGATGCTCGTTATCGGTGTGCAGCACATAATATCCGCTGTCACCTCGCTTCACCCATTCGCCGTTCGGCCGTCCGAAGTTCGGCGCGGGCCACATGCGCAACATTTCCGGGGTGAAGGAAAAGGTAAGCGCTAACGGGCGAATAGAATCGATTTCAAAGAAGACTGCGGCGGGTAGGGTAGCGTTCGATCCGCGCCCCGCGAACATGTGCTGGCGTACCGTGAACGCGGCGTGCGAATACGTAATGACTGTTTCCGCGGGAGAAACTCTGATGGATGCGGCCAGTGCGTTCACATCAATCGGTACAGCATAGTCGGCCAGTTCGGCGCGAATGCGGAAATCACTCAAAATCTTGACTGGCCATTGCCAGGCTTCGAACTTCCCGTTTTGGCGCCCCAACAATGCGCCGTGCTCGCCCGCCACTGTCCAAGGCCGGCCGGGCACACACGGAGAAACGATCTCCAAATCCTGGCTTTGAGCGGCGAAATCAGACAGCGGTTTTAGATCCGCCGCCAAAGCGCCGTAAACCAACAAGCCCGATAGGCAAAGTCGCAATGTCATAAACTATCGACTTCCATCCTATTCGATGAAAGCTACAGTACAGCTATCTCTTGATTTAATTGACCTCAACGAGGCGATTCGTACCGCCGATATTGCGATCCGCGCCGGTGTCGACTGGCTGGAGGTGGGCACGCCCCTGATTATTGCCGAGGGCATGCGCGGTGTGCGGGAGTTGCGCGCACGCTATCCGCACGTGCCGATTGTGGCGGATTTGAAGACCATGGACGGGGGCTGGCTTGAAGCCGAAGTGATGGCGAAAGCGGGCGCTAGCATGGTGGTTGTGATGGGTCAGGCGCACGAAGAGACAATCGAGCTTGTGGTGAAAGCGGGCCGCGATTTTGGCGTCAAGGTGATGGGCGACAACATGGCCATGCCTGATCCGATTGCGGGCGCGCAGCGGATGGAAGATCTCGGCTGCGATTACATTATTCACCACATCGGTTTCGATTTGCGTACGCTGCGCCGATCACGCGGTCAGCACGCCGATACGCCGCTCGATCGCCTGTCGGAAGTGGTTGCCGCGGTCTCCGTGCCGGTTCAGGCTGTGGGCGGGCTAACCTTGGAACAGGCCACCGATACGCCGCGTTATGGCGCCCCCTTGGTTGTAGTAGGCGCGCCGCTGGCGATTGATCCCAACGCGTTTCGCACCGCGCAGGGCGATGTTGAAGCCACGCTGCGGTTGATCTGCGAAAAGGTTCATGCCTTTGGCGACATCAAAGTGGGGAAGGAAACGTAAAATTAAAATATGAGCGCAAAAATGCCTGGGCTGGTGAATTATGCGCACGCGCCCCTATCGGTGGAGTTGCGCGACGTGCCGGTTCCGGAAATTAGCGAGCGCGATGTTCTGCTGCGCGTGGGTGCGGTCAGCGTGTGTGGCAGTGATCTGCACCAATGGCGCGGCTCGCACGGTTGGCATGTCAACTACCCGTGCATTCTGGGCCATGAATTTTCGGGCACGATTGCCAAAGCGGGCGCGCGCGTTTCACATTTCAAGGAAGGTGACCGGGTGGTGAGCGAAACGGCCGCGGTGATTGACGATGCATCGCCCTTGAGCCGCACCGGTCTTTACAATCTTGACCCAACGCGGCGTGGCTTCGGTTACGGCGTGGATGGCGCAATGACGCAATATGTACGTGTTCCGGAACGTTGCCTGCATCACATCCCCGCCAGTCTTCCATTTCAAGAAGCAGCCCTGACTGAGCCTTGCTGCGTGGCATACAACGCCGTTTGCGTGAACGGGCGCATACGTCCGGGCGATAGCGTTCTCGTGATTGGTCCTGGACCCATCGGCATACTCTGCGCCATGATGGCGAAGCTGAGTGGCGCGGGTCCGCTGATTGTGGCCGGCCTGCCTAGCGATAAACACCGCTTATCGGTGGCCAAGCAGCTAGGCGCGACGGCTACCCTCGAAGGCGGCGTCCAAGAATACGTTTCCAAACTAGGCGATGGTTTAGGGGTCGATGTTGCCATTGATGCTTCGGGCGCTTCCATTACTCTCCAAATGGCTCTCGCTGCTGTGCGGCCAGCCGGGCAAATCATCAAGGTGGGTTGGGGACCGCAGCCCATTCAATTCAGCCTCGATCCGTTGGTGCAGAAAAACGTCACTCTAGCGGGAAGTTTTTCGCATAACTGGCCGATCTGGGAACGTGTTATTTCTATGATCGTTTCCGGCCAAATCAATCTCGATTCGGTAATCAGCCGCGTGGCCGGCCTGTCTGATTGGCACGAATGCTTTGAAAAGATGGAAGGCGGCGAATACGTAAAGGCAGTTCTCACTCCGTAATGTCTTTGAATATTTCAGCGTTTCCCAAGTGCTACCTTGAGCAGATTTCTAACGGCCAGATGACCGTTTTCGATTGGATCGAAATGGCCAAGCAACTTGATGCCGATGGTCTGGAAATGTACACCGGCTTTTTTACAAGCTTTGAAGACGGTTATATCGATTGCGTTGCCGAAGCCATCCGCAACGCCAGTTTTTCCATGCCGATGCTGTGCTGCTCGCCCGATTTCACGGCGCCAGACGCCAACAAACGGAGGCGCGAAATCGAGCGGCAGGCGCACATGATCCGCATCACAAAGCGCTTAGGCGGAGAACGCGCGGTGTGCCGCGTGCTCAGCGGGCAGCGTTATCCGGAAGTGGCTTGGGAAGATGGAAAGAAATGGGTCATTGAAGCGTTGAATGAACTGATTCCGGTTGCCAAGGAAAACAAAATCATTCTGGGCATGGAGAATCATTACAAAGATGGATTCTGGAAGTATCCGGAATTTGCTCAGAAGATGGATCGGTTCATTGAGATTATCGACAATGTTTTTGAACGCGAGTATTTCGGCGTCCAATACGATCCGTCGAACGCGATTGTGGCCGGGGACGATCCGATTGAACTACTGCGAAAGGTCGCCGATCGGGTGGTCAGTATGCATGCAAGCGATCGATACTTGGCTGAAGGCGCGACGCTCGCGGATCTGAAGCAGACGGATGGCACAATCGGCTACTCGCCTAATCTGCGGCACGGCGTGACCGGCAAAGGACTCAACGATTACAACGCGATCTTCAAGATTCTAGCCGAGCGCAAATACCGCGGCTGGATCAGCATTGAAGACGGCATGAACGGTATGGAAGAAATGGCCGAATCTTTGGCCTTCCTGCGAACGATGAGTGAACGGTATTTCGGCTAAAGGGTAACTTCCCGGGCAGCGTATTAGTCTTTTCATGATTGGAAAGTTGCGTTATCCTGAGTAAAAGCCTGCCCCGCCTGTTGGCTCCAAAATGTGGATAGTTCATTTAGCGCTTAGACGGCCGTATACATTCGTTGTGTTTTCCGTGCTCGTCATGATTCTCGGTGCCGTGGCCGCAGTTGTCACGCCGAAGGATATCTTTCCGTACATCAACATTCCGGTGATCAGCGTAGTGTGGATTTATAGCGGGTTGACGCCGGAGGAAATGGCAAATCGAATGGTCACGGTTTGCGAACGGGGCATGACAACCACGGTGAACGATATTGAGCATTTGGAATCGCAATCGTACCAGGGCGTTTCCGTGATCCGTGTATTCTTTCAGCCGAAGGTGAAAGTGGAACTGGCGATCGCGCAAATCACCGGCATTGTACAAACGATGCTGCGCGCCATGCCGCCGGGCAGCTATCCACCCAGCATTATCAAATACGATGCGGCTAGCGTTCCGGTGCTGACGCTGGGGCTCTCGGGCGAGGGTCTCACGGAACAAGACTTTTCTGATCTGGGTTTGAACTTCATCCGTACGCGGCTTGCCACGGTGCAAGGTGCCTCGGTCCCCATGCCATGGGGCGGAAAATCGCGCCAAATCATGGTGGATATCGATCCAGATGCTCTTTACGCCAAGCATTTGTCGGCGTCGGACGTTTCGAACGCCTTGGGCAATCAGAATATTATTCTGCCGGCTGGAACAGCACGAGTTGGAAATACGGAATATGTGGTGCGCACCAACGCCAGCCCCACTACGCTCGACGCACTGAACAATTTGCCTATACGAGCATCGAATGGTGCAGTGGTCTACATGAAGGATGTCGCGCAAGTCCGTAACGGTTATGCTGTGCAGACAAATGTCGTGCGGCAGAACGGCAGGCGGTCCGCATACTTGAGCGTGTTGAAGAACGGCCAAGCCTCTACTCTCGATATCGTGAACGCTGTGAAGAAAGCTTTACCGCGGGTAGTGGCGGATTTGCCCCCGGCGCTGCGGATCACGCCCCTGTTCGATCAATCGGTATTCGTACGTTCGTCGATCAACGAAGTGCTGCGCGAAGCGACCATTGCGGCTTTCTTAACCGCCATGATGATTCTGCTGTTTCTGGGAAGCTGGCGCAGCACGCTGATTGTTTGTATTTCAATTCCGCTTTCGATCCTGACCTCGCTGTGCATTTTAGCCTTTCTGGGCGAAACCATCAACGTAATGACGCTGGGCGGGCTGGCATTGGCGGTGGGCATTTTGGTCGACGATGCGACGGTGGAAATTGAGAATACGCATCGCAACCTGACGCACAAAAATACCTCTCTGGTCCACGCCATTCTGGACAGCGCTAGCCAGGTAGCGATGCCGGCGCTGGTGTCGACACTGGCCATCTGCGTGGTGTTTACGCCAGTGCTCTTGCTGACGGGCGCGGCCAAGTTTCTATTCACTCCACTCGCGATGGCAGTGGTGTTCGCAATGCTGGCATCGTACTTCCTTTCCCGCACGCTGGTACCCACGATGATGCACTTTTTGCTGCCTAGGGAAGTGGCTTTGTATCAGAAGGAAGAAGGTGACCCCGAGCCGGAAGAAGCGAAGAACTGGATCTGGCACGTGCACGAACGCTTCAACAACCATTTTGAATGGCTGCGGGAACACTATAAGACGTGGCTGGCCTGGAGCTTGCACAATCGTTCTATCGTCTTGGGATTGTTCGCGGTGTATGTGTTTGGCTCTTTGTTCTTGACGGGTGCTATAGGCCGCGATTTCTTTCCCTACGTGGATTCGGGGCAGATGAAATTGCATGTGGTACCGCCTTCGGGTACACGGATTGAACAATCGGAGATGGTTTTTGCCGAAATCGAGGACGAGATCCGGCGTATCCTGCCGGCGGGCAGCATCGACATGGTTCTCGACAGCATCGGCTTGCCGAACGGAGGGTTCAACTTGGCCTTTTCCAACAGCGCGACGATCAGCAACTCCGACGGCGATATTCAGATTTCGTTAAAGCAGGGTGAACGAAAGACCCTCGAATACACACGCTTGTTGCGCGAGAAATTGAGGGCGAGGTTTCCGGATGACGAATTCTTCTTTACACCGGCCAACATGACCAACCAGATTCTGGATTTCGGTTTGCCGGCGCCCATCGATTTGCAGGTTGTGGGACGCAGTCCAGCGGCAAATTACCGCATCGCGCAGGATTTGCTGCGCCAAGTACGCGCTATCCCGGGTATTGTAGATGCGCACATTCACCAGCAGGTTGGTTATCCGACAGTGGAGGTAGACGTAGATCGCGACCGCGCTCAGCAATTGGGACTTTCGGCAAGCGATGTCACGCGCGATATGTTGATTTCGCTTTCCGGCACCGGTCAGACGAATCCAAACCAATGGCTGAATCCAGTAAACGGCGTGAACTATCAAGTAGTGGTGCAAAGTCCGCTGAACCGGCTCGATACTTTCGAAGCATTGCAGCATACGCCGATTACCGGACCGACCGGCAACAACAGCCAGTTGCTTGCGAATTTGGCGACGATACGGCGCGACACTTCTGCGATCGTGGTGAATCACTACAACATTCAGCCAACGTTTGACATCTTCGCCGATGTAGACCGACGGGATTTGGGCAGCGTGGCCGATGAGCTTCACAAGATCATCAACAATACGAAGCGTTTGCCCAAAGGAACTTTCCTCGACTTGCGGGGTGAAGTAACGACAATGGAACAGTCGTTCCAGAGGCTTTTCGTGGGTATCGCGTTCGCGGTCATTATCGTGTACTTGCTTATGGTGGTGAACTTCCAAAGCTGGCTCGATCCGTTTATTATTCTGATGGCTTTGCCCGGTGCGTTCTCGGGCATTTTGTGGATGCTCTACTTGACGCACACGACCTTTAGCGTGCCGTCGCTAATGGGGTCGATCATGACGATTGGCGTGGCCACGGCGAACTCCATTTTGCTGGTGGTTTTCGCGAACGACGAGCGCGCGCACGGCAAAGACCAGTTGGAAGCGGCGCTCGAAGCCGGGTACGTGCGGCTGCGGCCTGTGTGCATGACTGCTTTGGCGATGATTCTTGGTATGTTACCCATGGCACTGTCTTTGGGCGAAGGCGGCGAGCAAAATGCGCCATTGGGCCGAGCCGTTATCGGCGGTTTGATGGTGGCTACGGTCGGTACCCTTTTTGTGGTACCGATCATCTATTCCTTTTTGCGCGGTAAACCTCCGGTTGACTATGACGTACGCATCGATCTTGAATATAAGAACCAGTTTGACCCGGCCAAAGGCGGAGCGTAGGAGATGGCTATCAGCAACGAGCCACTGGCCGGCGTAGCGGCGGACAATAAAGGACATTCATTCAAGCATTGGGTTCTGTTTCTGGTGTTGCTCTTGGCCGTGGCCGGAGTGATCGTCCGATTTGTATGGATGCCGCGGCGTGCGGAAGATCGGGAAATTGTGCTGGCGGCCAAACAGCAGGGGCAAGCGAAACCGGTGGTTGAAGTGCTGAAGTTGGTGGCGGCGCCCTCAGCGCGGGATTTGAGTGTGCCGGGCACGGCGCTGGCTTATGTCGAGGCGTCGATTTATGCGCGTTCGTCGGGCTATGTAAAACAACGGCTGGTCGACATCGGCGATCACGTGCGCAAAGGGCAGTTGTTGGCACTGATAGACGCACCGGACTTGGATCAGCAGGTGGCGCAGGCCCGTTCGGTATTGGCGCAGAGCGAGGCGGCGCTGGTGCAAATGGAGGCGCAGGAGCACCTCGCACAGCTGCAATGGGATCGCTATAAAGTGCTGGTGGCCAAGGGCGTTTTTTCCAAGCAGGATGGCGATAACCAGGAGGCCGCTCTGCAGGTGGCGCAGGCCAATTCGAACGCCGCGCGCAGCACGGTCGAAGCGAATCGCGACAACTTGCAGCGCGAAGTTGTGATGCAGCAATACGAGCGCGTAACTGCGCCCTTCACCGGCGTGGTAACGGCACGCAATGTGGACGTGGGCACGCTGATTTCCGCACAAGGTGGCGCAGGGAGTGCCCTGTCGTCGTCGGCCGGCGGAGGCAGTAACAATTCGGGCATGTCCGGCGCGATGCAGTCGTCCGCGGCGCCAGCGACCGGTGGATCGCAAGGTGGGGCGATGTTCACTGTTGCAGCAATTGAGCCACTGAGGATTCTGGTTTCGGTTCCCGAGCCGTATGCGCCGTTTATTCATCTGAAACAAAAGGTAGGTCTGACGTTTGAACAATTTCCGGGCAGAACATTCGAAGGTGTGGTAACGCGTACTTCGGGGTCGATTGATCCAAACACGCGTACCTTGCTGGTGGAAGTGCAGACTGGCAATCCGGACGGGCGGTTAATGCCGGGCAACTATGTGGTGGCCACATTTAACGCGGTACAAGCGGGCGGCGGTGGGGGTGTGTTCATACCTGGCGAAACGATTGTGATCCGCAACGGCAAGACGATGGTAGCGACAGTGGTGAACAATCGCGTTCAATTCAAGCCCATTCAGATTGGACGCGACTACGGCGATCAGACAGAAGTGCTTGGCGGACTGAAGCCTGAAGATATCATTGTGCGAACGGTGACGGATAGCGTTCGGGAGAATGTTGAAATCGAGCCGCGCTACCGGAACGAAAAGGCGGATAGTCCCAAGCGTCCATGAGATTGTTACTGGCAACACTTCTAATCCCTTCCTTCATGGCAGCGCAATTGGCTGTCGATTTACAAAGCATTCAGGACAACAAGGCGAAGCCGGTAGAGGAAAGCGCCAAGTTGCCGCGCAAGAATTTCCTTTCTTACGGTCCGGCGAGTGCGCAACCGTTGCTGTTAGGGCCCGCGGAACGCGCGCGGGCGTTGGTGCACGACGGTGCGATTCACTTGTCGCTTTATGACGCGCTGGCGCTGGCGATTGAGAACAACCTGGCGGTTGAAGTGGGGCGCTACTCGCTTTCGATAGCGGGTTTGGATGCGCTGCGCGCTCGTGGAGGCGGGAGTTTGCGCGGCGTGGACTACACCGTTGCCGAGGGACCCACGGGCGTAGGTGGTCCGGGATCGCCGTTGTTGAATAGCGCGGCATCCTCGGTAACTCCCACCACGCCGACAGTGAACGAAATTGATGCACTGAACGTGCTGAGTGAGACGAACACCAGTCTTTCCGAGCAAGGTGTGACGCCTTATGCATCGGGTCCGCAGGTGCCCACCCTTGAGCCAACGCTGGTCGGGCAGGGTTTGTTTTTGCAAAGGGACAATGGGCTGGTTGCTAACGATCCTTTGCGCTACACGGCAGCTAACCTCGCCTTCGTGCAAGGATTCGCAACTGGTACGCAGTTGCAAGTGGGAGTGAATAACGAATCGCAAGCATTGTATAGCAATCAAGGTGCCTATAATCCGTTTTCGCAGCCTAACGTTTCGGTGACATTGAGCCAGCCGCTGCTGCGCGGCGCGGGCAGGAACGTGAATCTAAGGTATATGCGGATTGGCGCGATCAACCAGCGAATTTCGCGTCTGCTGTTCTATCAGCAATTGATCAGCACGGTTTATGGCGTGGCGCGGTTGTACTGGGATTTGGTGAGTTTGCGCGAAAATGCCGCGGTGATGAAGCAGACCCTCGACGCGGCGCGCAAGCTGTATGACGACGATAAATCCCAAGTGGATCAAGGCACTCTGGCGCCGCTGGAATTGACCCGCGCGCAAAGCCTGGTGACATCGAGCGAACTGGATTTGATTCAGGCGGAAGGTTTGGTGCGGCAGCAGGAAGTGATTCTGAAATCGCAACTGGCCCGCAACGGCAGCGGCGACGCTCTGCTGGTGGATTTGCCGATTGTGACGACGGATACAATCAACGTGCCGGCGACGGAAGATTTGAAGCCGATTAATGATTTGGTGGCCGACGCATTGAAGGACCGAGCGGATCTAGCGCAGGCAGCGTTGCAAGTGGAGGGGGACCAGATCGCCGTAAAAGCATCGCGCAACGCCGCGCTGCCGCAAGTTGATCTTGTGGGTAACTTTCAGACGCGTGGTGCGAGTGAGGTGCCGTTTGAAATCATCGGCACGCCGGGTACGGCTTTAATTGGCGCACCGGCCGATTTGGGGACGCAGGCCACTCTCACTTCGCATGTTTATCAAGCTGGAGTGCAATTCAATCTGCCGTTGCGGAACCGAGTGGCCGAATCGGACGCGGCGCGCGATCTGCTGCAGTTGCGCCAAGCGGAAGCGCGGACCCATTTGCTGACGAATCAGGTGCGCGAGGAGGTCGAAAGTTCGGTCATTGCGCTACGCACGGCGCGCGGTGCTCTGAGTGCCGCGATCCAATCGCGGGAGTATCAGGAGCAATTGGTGAGTGCGGAGCGGGACAAGTTTTCGGTAGGCGCTTCGACGAACTTCTTGGTGATTCAGCAGGAAACGTATCTGGCGCAGGCGCGATCGACGGAAGTGGCGACGCGTAGTGTGTGGATTAAGGCGAGGATTGCGCTGGACCGGGCGTTGGGCGATTTGCTTGTGAAGAACGGGATCCACTACGAGCAGGCTGTCAATGGAGATTTGGGGCCGAGAAAGCCCTAGTACCAACTTGCAAAAGTTTGCGTAGAACGCTCCGGCCCTTACTGAGCCGTGACTGTGTGAAGGAGTGGCAACGATACTCCAATTTACGCAATTAAGCACTAGCCTGGGCTCTCACAAAACGAGTCGCTGCTTGGTCTAGATTGAATGGACCTTTATCTGCTATCTGCGGGCTCGCGACGTTCGATTCGATGAATCGCTTTTCATGGCAGACAAGCATACACGGGAAAGTATCGTGTGAGAGAGGGCCATCTGCCTCTTTGGTTTTAATATTTCGCGCGCGGATGTCGCCCGGTTGTCTTGTCAAGACTGTTTGAAGATCGCGCCGTCGTTGGGAAAATATTGGGCGCGAGCAATTGACGTCACAAATGCCAGATACGTGTGATGAAATATAAAGCATCGCCGCGACAGTGATTGAGGCGAGTGATGCGAACGATATTTCAAGATATCCGCTACAGCCTACGGGTATTAGCCAAGAATCCGGGCTACGCAGCGGTGGCCGTGCTCACGCTGGGATTGGGCATTGGGTTCAACTCTGCCATCTTCAGTCTGGTGGATGCGGTCATCCTTCGCCCGCTGCCTTATCCTGATCCCGACCAACTCGTGGGCCTCGGCCAGTGGCGCAACCAACAGGGCGAGGGCTACATTCAAACGGGCGTCTCAGCCCCGAACATCCAGGACATCGCTAAGACAGGCGCCTTTCAACACGTCGCCTACTATCGATTCTCGGGCTTTAACATTACCGAAGGCAGCCGGCCCGAGAGCGTGAACGGCATTAAAGCGTCGGCAGAGTTGCTGCCCATGTTCGGTGTTGTGCCGCAACAGGGCCGCTATCTCACGCTCGATGAGATGCAAGCTGGACGAAACCAGGTGGCAATTATTGGCCATCGTCTCTGGCAGATGCGTTACGGGTCCGACCCAGACATTCTAGGTAAGACCGTCTCTCTGGACGAGAAACCTTACACCATTGTGGGTGTGATGCCCGCTTCGTTCCGCTTCACTTGGGACCAGGAAATAGACGTCTTTGTGCCACTGGTGCTTTCACAGGAAGAGCGCAGCGAGGCGGGGCGTGGAACCTCCCGCGATCTGCAAACCCAAGCGCGCCTGAAGGCCGGTATTAGCGTCGCTCAAGCGCAAGCAGCAATGAATACGTTGGCCGGAAGCTTGGCCCAACAGTATCCGGTGACCAACAAAGGCTGGGGCTTCAAAGTTGAACCGCTGCACGCCGCCTATCATCGCCATATGCAAACGCCCCTTTTCATCATGCTGGGCGCAGTGTTATTTGTGCTGCTGATCGCGTGCGCCAACGTGGCCAACTTACTGCTGGCGCGCGCCACCGGCCGGAAACGCGAAATCGCCATCCGCATCGCGATTGGCGCTACCAGACGGCGGCTCCTGGAACAGTTGATTACCGAAAGTCTGTTACTTGCGGCGCTCGGCGGAATGTTGGGCCTCATGTTGGCCTACGCGGGGGATCGTCTGCTGACCTTCGCTTTAACGCTTTACGAATTCCGTCTGCCGAACGCCAGAACGATCGACTTTGATTGGCGCGTGTTGTTATTCAGTCTCGCGATCACGCTTGCTACCGGCGTCATCTTCGGGTTGGCGCCATCGTGGGTGACCACGAAGACAGACCTGAATGACTCCCTGAAAGAAGGCGGCTTGAGTACCACTACCGATTCGGGCCGCCGCCGCTTGCGCAATGCGCTGGTGATTTCTGAAATGACGCTGGCGCTCGTTCTGTTGACCGGCGCGGGTCTGCTGGTGCGCACATTCCTTCGGCTAGTAGATGTGGATCTGGGCATCGATCCAAAGAACGTAGTTACCATGGGCATCCGTCTCCCGGATTACAAATATCCACTGGCCGCGCAACAAGCACTCTTCTACAAGGATCTGATGCAAAGTCTAGGAAGCACGCCGGGTGTCAAGAGCGCCGGAGCGGAAGGCGGTGGTTCGAATGTGTTCTTTCAACCGCAAGGGCAACCCGCGGCCGCACCTGGACAGGAGCCGACCGCATCCTACAAAATAGTCACACCCGGCTTTTTCAAGGCCATGGGAACCCACCTGGTGGCGGGCCGGGAGTTCTCGGCTCACGACGCCGAAGGCACAACCCCGGTGGCGATCATCAGTGAAACAGTCGCCCGCCGTTACTGGCCGCACTCGAATCCCGTGGGTAGCCACCTCACAGTGTTGGCCCGAGTCTATTCGGGACAAAGTGCCGGCACAGCACAACCTTTGGAGATCACCGGAGTGGCGAAGGATGTGAGGAACGATGACCTTTGGAACCCCGAGCCAGACCTGTATGTGCCGTTTCAACAGCACCCGGTTTCTTCGGTGTTTCTGGTGGTGAGAAGCGCTGTGGCGCCCATTGGCGTCGTGCCGGCCGTGCGCGATGCCGTGCGCGCTCTCGACAAAGAACAGCCTTTGAATGACATCAGGACCATGAGCGATATCATCTCGCAAACCTACGGCGCGATTCGCTTCCCCATGACGCTGCTCTGGATCTTCGCGGCACTGGCCCTTCTACTTTCGGCAGTGGGGATTTTCGGAGTGATGTCCTACACCGTGAGCCGGCGCACCCAGGAAATGGCGATTCGCATGACTCTGGGAGCAAGCCGCCATGACGTTTTGCGCCTGGTATTGCGTGAGGCGCTTCGCGTGACTGCGCTTGGAGTGGTCCTAGGTCTGGTGGCGGCGGTGGCTCTGAGCCGCGTGATGGCCGGTTACGTTTATGGAATTACCCCTACTGATCCACTCAGTCTGTTGGGAGCTTCACTCTTGCTTTTCGGCGTAGCATTGTTCGCCAGCTATCTGCCAGCGCGGCGGGCAACCAGAATCAATCCGATAACGGCGCTGAGGTACGAATAAACATCCACTTCACTGTCGCTGTTCTGTTCGCGGTTGGTTTTCAGAAATCCGCTGCCGGTACTCGCGCGCTTTTCTATAAATCGCTTGCGTATCCACCGTTAGCACTTTACGCTCCGCCACCACCTGCCTCCCATTGATGAATACATCTTCAACGTCGCTGGCTTGTCCGGCGTGCACCATCTGCGCGTAGAGATTTTCAGCGAGCGGCACATCGTGCGCTCCGTTCAGTGTGACAGCAATGACATCCGCCTTTTTGCCCTCTTCGAGCGAGCCAATCTGGCTGTCCATCCCCAAGGCCCGCGCGCCTCCCATCGTGGCCATCTCGAACACCTGTTCGGCCGGCAACACCGTTGGGTCCATGCGCGATACCTTTTGCAGTTTGGCTGCTAGATCCATCTCCCGAAACAGATCGGCGCTGTCGTTGCTGCCGGCAAAGCCATCTGTTCCTAAGCCGACGTGCAAGCCCGCTTTCAACATCTCAGTCACGTGCGCAATGCCAGCCGCCATCTTGGTGTTGCTGGACGGGCAGTGCGCAACGCCGGTGCCGTGCTTTCGCAGAATCTCGATATCGTTGTCGTCCAGGTAAATCGCATGTGCCGCCACCACACGCCCGTCCAGCACGCCAAGCTTTTCCAACACTTGAACGGGAGTCATATTACGCTTTGTCAAGGCATCGTCACGCTCCTGCGCGATTTCGGCCAAGTGAATCAGCAGCGGCGCATCATATTTCACGGCAAGCGTGTGAGCCGCAATCAAAGCTTCGTCAGGCGTGGTGTAGATCGCGTGCGGCGCCAGGGCCGGAGTGATCAGTTCGTCTTTCCCATACTTCCGCAGATAGCGTTCAGCTCTCGTGAGCGTTTCCTGCCAACTGCGGTAATCGGGGGCAGGGAAGCCAATGATAGTCTGCCCAAGCACGCCGCGCACACCCACCTCTTTGGCAGCTTCCGCTTCGGCATCTTCGAAATAATACATGTCAGTATAAGTGGTGATGCCGGCCAGCACCATCTCCACGCAGGCCAAACGCGTGCCCGCTTGCACAAAATCCGCCGTGACGTTCTTGGATTCTGCCGGAAAAATATAGTTCTTCAACCAGTCTTCCAACCGTTTGTCTTCGGCCAGGCCGCGCAGCAACGACATGGGAGCATGGGTATGCGTGTCAATCAAGCCAGGCGCTAAGAGCGCATCGGGTTTATCGAGTGTGTGCTTGGGCTGAAAGCGTGCGAGGTCTTTCTGTGTCCCTACGGCCACAATGCGCGAACCGGAAATCGCTACTGCTCCCTGGTCGATAATGCGGTGACGGTCGTCCATAGTCACGACGTAGCGCGCCCTCAGAACCCAGTCCACCGCCAATGGATTCCGACCCTCCGTTTTTGCCGGCTCGTTGGGTTTTTTGGGTAGGATGTGGGGTAAAGGTATAGATTGCCACGTCAGCAATACCAACACCCCGCTGCACAAAGCCGGATTAGAGAAAAGACGCATCAAAGGGCCTCGGAAGAATTTGCTTCACCGTCATAGTCTCACGCTTGCCCGCTAAATTCTCTAACACTACTTCCGCGTCACCGCAAAATTCCCAGAGAATCTGGCGGCAGGCTCCGCACGGCGGCGTCAGCGTGTCGGTATCTGCCACTACCGCGATGCGTTTGAGCTTACCGGCTCCTTCCGACACCGCCTTGAACACCGCCACCCGCTCGGCGCATAGCGTAAGCCCATAGCTGGCGTTTTCAATATTGCAGCCGGTAAACACGCGGCCGTGCTCGTCTTCGAGCGCGCAGCCCACCTGGAAGTGCGAAAAAGGCACATGCGCTCGTTCGCGAACCGTCTTCGCCGCCGCAATCAATTCGTCCAAGCTCATAGACCCGTTCATGGTAGCGCAATAGCTTTTACAGACTTCCTTCTTGTTTTTAATCTGTACTGTTTGTTATAGTACACACAGTGATTCCGTTTAGTCTCGTTTTCGAGCCCGGCGTCGCTCTTTACGAGCAGGTAGTCTACGCCGCCAAAAAAGCGGTTATTTCGGGCCAGATGCAGCCTGGCGACGCATTCCCCTCCGTCCGGGAGTTGAGCAAAGCCTTAAAGATTAACCCCAACACGGCTCACAAAGTGATTATGCAGCTTGTCTCCGAAGGACTGATTGAAGTCCACCCGGGGCGGGGCACTCTCGTTGCCGAGCGCGGGCCATGCACAGCCGCGGAGCGCGGCAAGCTGCTGAAAACAGAGCTCGAGCAACTTGTGGTCGAGGCCAAAAAACTCGGCTTGGGTCTTGACGAAGTCCATGAAGCCCTCGACCAACACTGGCGCAGGCTCGATGGCAACAAAACAGGGAGGAAATTATGAGTGCGGCAATCTGTGCGACGAATCTCTCAAAACGATTTCGGAACGCGCCGGTATTGGACGGGCTGAACCTGGATGTCCCCTTGGGGAGCGTGTTCGCGCTAATCGGTTCAAACGGCGCCGGAAAGACCACAACCATCAAAATACTCATGAATTTCATCAAGGCGAGCTCTGGACAAGCCGAGGTGCTAGGTGTTGATTCCCGCAAAATCGGTCCGCTCGACCTCACTCAAATTGGTTATGTCTCAGAGAACCAGGAAATGCCGGAGTGGATGACGGTCGGGTACCTTCTCGCCTATCTGAAACCGTTCTACCCCTCCTGGGATGACGCTCGGGCGGAGGAGTTAGTCCGGCAATTCGAACTGCCGCGCGGTCGCATACTTCGTCGTTTGTCCCGCGGCATGCGAATGAAGGCGGCGCTTGCCTCCTCCCTGGCATACCGCCCGCGCCTACTGGTGCTCGACGAACCCTTTAGCGGTCTCGATCCCGTCATGCGCGAAGATCTGATTGCAGGCCTGCTTGACAGTGCCGCCGAAACCACAATCTTCATCTCCTCGCACGATCTCTCCGATATTGAGACCTTCGCCAGCCACATCGGCTATCTAGCGGACGGTCGCTTACAGTTTTCAGAGGAGATGACCTCGCTCGCAGCGCGCTTTCGCGAAATTGAAATCGCTCTGCGCGCGCCTCCCATTCTGCCAGTCGATGGCGAATGGCCTGCGACTTGGCTCGCGCCTCAGACCACGCACGTAATGGTTCGCTTCGTCGAAACGCAATTCGACGAAGAGCGTACCACCAACGAAATCGGCAGGGTTTTCCGCGAAGTTCGGCACATTTCCGTGAAGCCGTTGCCGCTGCGTTCCATCTTCTTAGCACTGGCCCGTGGCCGATCAAAAGCTGCCTAAAGGACGAGAAATGTCACAGACTCTGCACATCTTGAAGAAAGATATCCGCCATTTGCGGCTTGAAATCAGCCTATTTCTTCTGGTTACAGCGATGTTTGCTTTTGCCGAAAGGTTTTTGGGAGACCGGCTTGGAGCACGTGCTCTTCTGACCATAGCGTCCGCGTATTTGATCGCTCGTGTCATCCACGCGGAAGCAGTACCCGGCGATAATCAGTTCTGGATTAGCCGCCCCTATCGCTGGAAGAGCCTGCTCGGCGCGAAACTCCTGTTCATCTTCATCTTTATAAATCTCCCGATACTCTTTGCCCGGCTATTTCTGCTCGTGCTCGCCGGGTTTCCACTTTCGTCCAGCTTGCCAGGTCTACTCTGGTCGCACTTTCTGATCCTGTTTGTTGCCTCCCTTCCAATCGCGGCGCTCGCCACAGTGACCGGCGGCCTGGTTCCTTTCATCTTCTCCGCGTTAGTGATACTGGCGGTCGTAATTGGAATTCAGGAGATGATGATGCCGCCGTTTTCGCCGTCCGTCCGAACGCTCATCGACGGGGTTCAATGGGTATGGGATGCCATGGCAGCCATTGCCCTGTCAGCCGCCGCAATTCCAATCGTTTGCATTCAATATAAGAACCGCAAGACGCGCCTCTCTCGAACATTGGCCATCACTGTGGCCGCTCTCACTGCGGCGGCATACCTGTACGTTCCATGGCCGGCGGCAATGGCCGTCCAGACACAACTTTCCAAGCGGACGTTCGATACTTCCTCAATCCATGCCACACTTGACCCGAGTTCAAAGCTAGGCTTCTCCGCGGGAGGCAGATCGCCCGGAATCGAGCTTGATTTTCCAATTGCGGTCACGGGAGTCCCCGAAGCGATTCACGTTGAGGCAGACGCCCTGGCTGTCTCTTTTCAGGGTGCTCATGGCTGGACTTGGAAATCCGGACCCTATAATTATCCGGCCCTGCCGAAGAGAATAAGTCGCTCGGGGCTCACGGTCTTTAACGGTCTGGTAGTCATGCCGCGTGCGTCTTTCAATCAAGCGCGTCAACAGAGCGTCACCTTGCGGGCAACGATCTACCTCACCTTATTCGGCAACACCCGAACCAAGACCGTTCCGCTTAAGAACACATTCGTGAATGTGATAGACGGCTTGCAATGTGTGTCGGCGCTGGGTCCGTTAGGCGACATGGCATGCCGGTCTCCTTTTCGTTGGCCCGCGCGAGTCGTGTACGCGAAGTTCGATGACTCCTATGTGACTCCCTTTCGTCACTCGATCTCCTATTCTCCATTTCCAGCCGATCTAAGTCTCGATTGGGTCGAATTTGAATCGGTTTCGCGACCGAAAACTGCGCGCGAACTAACGATCATTACCAAAGAGCCTGTCAGGAACCTCCCCTTGAATTTCGAAGTCCCGAACATTAGGTTGGCGGATTTTGTAGAGGCCACTCAGTGAGCACGGCCTCTCAAGCGAGCGCCGCTTTGTATAAAGCCACAAGCTTGCCCCAAGCGCGCACGGCGGCGGCCTTATTGTGGATCGGTGCGCCGTTCTGCATGGGCATATCTGGTACGCACCAGCCGTGCAAAGCTCCCGCGTACACTTCGATTTCCGCCGGTACATGGGCGCTCGCGAAAGCTTCCTTCAACTTGTCTTTGGCGTCCGGCTGACGCTCGTCGTCATTCGACGCGATACCGAAATACATACTAGCCTTTATCTTCGGTGCCTGCAGATGCGGGCTATCGGGTTTATCGGTCACAAGGCCACCGCCGTGGAACGACGCACCCGCGCCAATTCGATTCGGGACCGCCGCGGCTGTCTTTACTACCAGCGGTCCTCCCATGCAGTAACCCTGGGTTCCAATCTTCTTCGCCGCATCCACTTCCTTCTGCGCGTCGAGGAAAGCGACGTATGCGATGGCATCCTTCTCGCCATTGCCGGGGGCAGTGACCGATGCCACCAACGGCGCAATCTTCGCCCTGTCGTCGGGATTCTGAAAGTTGAAGTGGGAGGCATCGGTGAAGGGAGCTTTCGAAATGCGATAGAACGGATTGGGTACCAGAACCGAATAGCCCTCGGCGGCCACGCGCTTAGCGATATCGCGCATGGATGGCCGCAAGCCGAAAGCGTCGGGCCAGATCAACACTCCGGCATGGGAACCCGTTTTCGGGCGAATGAAAGCGGCGTCGCAGGTTCCATCGGATGTCTTGATTTCGACGTCGGTTTCGATTATGGCAAGGTCCGCTGCCCCTGCCGAACCCACGGCCGCAAGGCTCGCCGTTAGGGAGAGAGCTACAAAATCGCGCCGCGCGATATCACCGTTCTTTTGCTGTTCGTTCATGACTTCCTTCAAAGAGAGTGTAGCGCCTTTAAGCAGAAGTCCATTTCTGACCCACTAATTTGGCACCGCTTTGCTGATACGTCTCGGCCTTCTCTTTTCATCGCCCAACTTCTAACCGAGCCGCGACTGCTAAGGAGTCGGCAACGCCGCCCTCGCTTTGAGGGACTTCATCACTTTCATAGGAAGTGCTGTGAGCCGGCTTTCAAGGCGGCCAGCCCGTCGCCGGAGATTGGCTATTTGCGGGGCAGGACGGCATCCAGCGCACTGCGCTTGCTCCACTTTTGTGTCGCACACCCGCTAAATCAATACCGCCTCTGGAACAGCCTCCGCGCTCAACGCCGAAACCGCTTCCAGCAACTCACTCACATCGATAGGCTTGGAAATAAAGCCATCCATTCCGGCAGCTGTGCACTGCTCCCGGTCGCCCGACATAGCGTTGGCTGTTAAAGCGACGATGGGAATTCTGCGTTCTTTCGGTTCGAGCTGGCGAATCGCCCGGGTTGCTTGATAGCCATCCACCTCTGGCATGTGTACATCCATCAGGATCAGGTCAAAAGACTCTTGCTCAAAAGCTTGGATAGCGGCGCGCCCGTCCCCCGCGATCTTAACAGTATGGCCCTGTTTTTCCAGTAGCCGCCGGGCTAGCGCTTGATTCACGCGATTGTCTTCCGCCACCAGAATGTGCAGCGGGCGAACGCTTTGCGCGGCACTCTTGTCTTCTCGTAGAGTGTGACGGGTGATTAGGTCGTTCGGGCTTCTGGTTGTAAGTAAGGACAACTTGCTGATCGCCAGGAACAATTCTGAACTCTTGATCGGCTTAGCGAGATAGCATTCGATACCGAGCTCGCGGCAGCGAGTGGCATCGCCGCGCAAACCCATGGATGTAAGGATCGCAATCTTGATTTCCGATTCGGACCAGCGCTCGCGGATCTTGGCGGCGACCTCGAAGCCGTTCATCTCGGGCATCTGAACATCCAGCAGAACGAGCGAGAACGATTGCTCTTCGAGCAGCCGAATAGCGTCCGCGCCGCTACAGGCAGAGCGATGCTTCATGCGCCAGCCGGTGAGAAGAGCTTCTAACAAGCGCCGGTTGGTCGCATTGTCGTCGACAATCAGGATCGGCAAAGTTTGCAGGCGAAGATCTTTATCGGCGGCGGCAGCTCCATCAGTCTGCGAATCGGCCAACGCAAAATTAGCCGTGAAATGAAACGTTGTGCCTTTGCCCAGTTCGCTGTCGAGCCAAATGCGTCCACCCATCATGGTCACCAACTGCTTCGAGATGGAGAGGCCCAAACCAGTGCCGCCGTAGCGGCGAGCGGTTGATCCGTCGGCTTGGGAGAATGCCCCAAAAACCGCTTCCTGCTTCTCCGGGGCGATCCCGATTCCTGTATCGCGAATGAAAAAGTGCAGCAAGAATCCTTGTTGAGTATTCTCTTCCAAAGCGACCCGCACCGCGACTTCGCCGTGCGCCGTAAACTTGATCGAATTTCCAACCAGGTTCAAGATGATTTGCCGCAGACGCCCCGGATCTCCTATCACGTTTGCCGGCACATCGTCATCTACTTCGTATACCACCTCCAGCCCTTTCTCGTGAGCTCGCATGCCCGCGCTGCGAAGCGCTTCCACTAAGGTGTCTCTCAAACAGAAGGGAATGGGATCGAAGTCGAGTTTGCCCGCCTCGATCTTCGAGAAGTCCAGAACGTCGTTGATCACAGTCAGAAGAGAATGAGCGGACGATTTCGCCATCGAGAGATAGCCCCGTTGCTCGGCTGTCAGATCTGTATCGAGAGCCAATTCGGTCATTCCCAGTACACCGTTCATGGGCGTGCGAATCTCGTGGCTCATATTTGCCAGGAATTGGCTCTTGGCTAGGTTGGCAGCCTCCGCCTTCGCCTTTAGGATGTCCGCCTCTGCCAGTTGACCGCGGATCGTTTCCGTCTGCTGATGAACGCGTCTCCTCAATACAATCACCCAGGAGAACCCCGCGACGATTGCCAGGATCGTGCACACCAGGACAACGAAGGTATGGCTTGCCGTCCACCAGGATGCTCTTGCGAGCACGATGAGGTCTTTAGGGTCGCGCAGGAGTAGCCGAAATGTCTTTGGCAAATGATCAATGCTCGCATCAACCTCGACTAGAGAAATGCCAGTCAATTGCACTGTGCTGTCATCGGAGAACGACGATAGCTGCCCGCCGCCCAGCGAATAGGGTAGCGCCGCCTGAAAGATAATTCCGTCGGACGAGAGTCGGAGAATTTGATCGCCGCCCTGAACGTGCTGACTCAGCAGCTGTCCCCTAAGCTGCACCAAGCGGGCGTCGTAATCGCCATGCAGAGCCTGCTTCGCCGTCACCCTCACGGGGGCAACTTCTTGGGCACTGTCCAGCGAAAGAAAACTAGCGTCTTGTAGAGCCGGTGAATAGGTGTTGGGAGCGGGGAATCCCACCAGATCCACCTGGCGACCAACGGTCACGGGGATCGATTGATTCGTTTCAACCGCCAGCCCGCCTGTGGCGTCCTTAATAAACAGCCAGCGGCCCGGCCACTGCAAAGTGACGATACCCTGTACATGGACCCTGTGACCCGGGTTTTCATCGGGAGCAAACCGCAGTACATCGCCAATGGGCCGGATCGGCAGCGAGTAAGGATCGGTGCGTGCCGGCTCAATCACCTTGACTTGTTTAATGTCAGGGGTCCACAAATGAAACCCCAGCAGCTGCCGGTTCGCGTTAAAGATCGGGCCACAGTTGCCGTTTACAACGATTCTGGCGTCGACCAGCTCTTCATAGCCCGGCTGTTCGCCAGGCATAATTACGTCGATCTGGTTACCCCCTGTCACAACGGTTAAGGTCGAGTGGCCCTTTTCATAAATGACCGAACGAACGATTCCGTCAATGCTAACCCACTGGCCATCGTCTTGTCCGCTTAGAAGCCGGTCTAAAGTCGTACTCTCGACCTTCGGCAGCTTGCCCACTCCCACCACTCGTATTCGCGGCCGGTCGACGATTGGCGCGAATCGGCCTGCGCTGGTTACGCCATTTACTTCCACCAGATCACCCGCATGGAGAAAAAGTCTAGGCTGGTGGGTAGCCTCGACGTATTGCGCGGCGGTGCCGTCGTGAATAAAAAGGTAGCCGAATTGCGGGTCGAAGAAAGTGACAATGCCGCGCAGCAGAACTGGATAACCGCGCTGTGCTTCCAGTTGCGTGAGATGCCGGATTTCCTTGGCGTTGGTTATAGTCGGTAATTGCGCGCCAAAATTGGTTGCCACGAAGCCCAGGAGCATCAGGGTTAGGCGCGTACTCGTTGGACGACGCAGTCTCACGCCGCTTAGGCATTTGTGGCACGGAGCCATGACAGTTTTATCGTCCTAGACGCACGATCTGTTTAGCTTCAACATTCCAGAATCCGAGCCGGGGGCGT
>PMSX01000380.1 GCA_003167495.1 Bryobacterales bacterium
TGTTGTCGTGCACCACCAGATCGCGGCCCTCTACCAGCTCAATGCCCATTTGCCGCGCTAGATAAGTGTGCTCAAAGTAGGCCGAGTTATAGACGCCCGGAGTGAGCAGGACTATCGTCAAGCTGGAGCGGCCTTCGGGCGCGAGCGAGCGCAAGGTGGACAAAAGCGCCTGGCTGTATTGCTCAATCGGACGCACGCCGCATTTTCGAAACAGAATGGGAAACGTTTGCTTCATCACCTTGCGGCTGGTGAGCATATAAGAGACGCCGCTAGGAACACGCAGGTTGTCTTCCAAAACCACAAACTCGCCGCTGGGAAGACGGATCAGATCGGTGCCGCAGNNCGCTGACGTAGACGTCGCGCGGCACTTTCACGCCGCGCATTTGGCGGCGGAAGTGCTTGCAGGTGTAAATTACCTCACCCGGTATCACGCCGTCGCTCAGAATTTTGCGGTCGTTGTAAATATCTTTGAGAAACAGGTTGAGTGCGGTAATGCGTTGCGTCAGACCTTTTTCAATGGTGTCCCACTCGGCGGCTGGAATAACCCGCGGCAGCAAATCGTGCGGGAAAATACGCTCTGTTCCTTCTTCCCTCCCGTATACGGTAAAGGTTATGCCTTGGTTGAAAAAGGAAAGGTCGGCCTCTTGCTTGCTGCGCATCAATTCATCCGACGGCAGACTCAAAAGCTTTGAATAGAGCGCTTTGTAGTGCTGACGTGCGCGCCCATTGGCGCGAAACATTTCATCGTAAGCTGTCCCTATCTCGTATTCAGAGAAAGGGGCAGGAATCGCCCGTTCTGGCATAGTAATTGTGGTCGCCGTGGTGGCCATATCCGCGCATCTCTATTATTAGCCCGGCAGCTGTTCGACGCGGAATCGGCCCGGTAGAAGTGAATAGCAAGAGTATAACTCGCCGCTCATTTCAATTTTCGTGCTGTGATTAATACCATGCCCGTTTTAGTGTCACCGAACGTCATCTGTTTGACTCTAACCCATAGAGGCCATTACGATGGCGTCAACAGCATTGTAGGATTCATGCTCATTCAACTCGGCTACGATATCCGATTTCAAACCTTGTGCCCCGTTCCCATGATTGCGTTGCTGAACGTCCACCCTTCTCGGAGAGACGATCTGCGGGAGCCGGATATTCTGCGCACGGAACCGCAACTTCGGGTGGATGAGTATACCGATAGTTTCGGTAACACTTGTACGCGCTTTGTAGCGCCGCAGGGCGAACTGCGGCTCCACAATTCTTTCGTGATTGAGGATAGCGGCGACCTGGACCCGGTCAATCCAGACGCTCTTCAGGCTAATGTTGACCAACTTCCGCCGGAAGTTCTTCGCTTCTTACTCGCCAGCCGCTACTGCGAGACAGACTTGTTATCCAACACGGCGTTCCGCATGTTCGGCCATACGGCTCCGGGCTGGGCGCGTGTTCAAGCAATTTGCGATTGGGTGCATGAGCACGTTACGTTTGGCTACAGCTTCGCCCGTTCGAGCAAAAGTGCTGTTGAAGTGCTCGCCGAGCGCAAAGGCGTGTGCCGGGATTTCCAACACTTGGCCATTGCGTTCTGCCGCTGTTTAAACATCCCGGCACGCTACGCGACAGGCTATTTGGGCGATATTGGCGTTCCGATTTCCGATACGCCAATGGATTTTAGCGCCTGGTTTGAGGCATATCTGGACGGCCGGTGGTGGACGTTCGATGCGCGCCATAATGTTCCGCGCATCGGTCGCGTCTTGATGGCCGTGGGACGCGATGCGGCGGATGTCGCGATCACCACATCGTTCGGCAGCACCACGCTTACACAGTTCACTATCGTTACCGACGAAGTTCGGGCGGCTGTGGCAGTAGCGGGGTAAACCTATAAGCGTCCAGGAGTGCAACCAAAGGTACTCTTGAAGGCTGCGATGAACGCGCTCACGCTGGTGTAACCGGTGTCGAATGCAGCATCGGTAACGGACTTCCCTTCCGACAATAAGCGGACCGAATCGAGCATGCGGACTTTCTGACGCCAGAGTCCGAAACTCATCCCGGTCTCGGTGCGGAACAATCGCTCGGCCGTACGGCGGCCAGCGCCGTAGCGGCGTGAGAGAAGATCGAGTCCCTCGTCGTCGCAGGGGCACCTGAGAACGTGTTGCGCGATAGCGAGGGCACGGGAGTCCGCAGGAAGCGGGAGCATTAACGGTTCGACCGGTGCGACGCTCATCTCATCGAGCAGCACGCCCAACAAGCGCTGGTGTGTGAAAACGCGGGAATCCAACGCCGGCATCGAGACAATGCGCAGGATCAACTCGGATAACAGTGGCGTCACTGAGAGCACGCGGCACTCGTCAACCTCGAACGCCGGGTTCGCAAATCGGGTGGGAAACGCCAGTGAGCGCATCTTTACAGAGCCCCACATGCGGATCGAATGGCTGCAACCTGCCGGAATGAATACTGCCTTGCCCGGCGGAATCATCCACGACAGGCGGCCGGCGTGGACCGTCATGGCGCCAGCGCGGGCGTAGAGAAGCTGATGCCAATCGTGCTGGTGTGGCGTAATGATGTGGCGGCTGCTGTAATCGCAGGCCATGGAGCGAACTATCAAGAATGGCTCTTGCTCCACCGTTAGAAACTGGCGCGATTGCGACATTTCTTGTCAATTTAGCGCAAGCCCGGCGTTCAAGGTTCCTTATATACTTGCCGATATGCCAAATAACCTGAAAAGTTTTGGGATTACCGCCGACGATGTGAGCCGCGCCCGGCGGTTCTATGAACAGGTCTTTGGCTGGCGCTTTGAGCCTTGGGGGCCTCCCGACTTCTATTTGATCCATACCGGCGACGAAAAAGATCCCGGCGTGCAAGGTTTACTGCACCAGCGGCGCGAGCCAGTAAAGGGAAGTGGAATGACCGGCTTCGAGTGCACGGTAGGGGTCGAAAATATCGATCAAATCATCGGGGCTATTGAGGCGAGCGGCGGCAAAATCGTGATGGCGAAGTTCCACATTCCCACCGTTGGCACGGGTGTTTATTTTAACGACACCGAGGGAAACCTCGTGGGGGCAATGCAGTACGAGAACGCCCACAAGTGACGCTATTTGCCGCGCGCTCTCTGCTGCTGAAAGGACGCGCACGCGTCGCGAGCAGAGGTCTTGCCCAGTTGCTCGATGGAAAATCGCATGAGGGCGGAACCAAGCATTCCAAGAACGTGCTGCACACGCTGCCCGCAGCCGACGGCACAAAACGGACAACGGACGGCACTACGTGGTCAGCTGTCTTGGTTCGCGGTTGTAGATTCTGCGTACGTTCGCTAGCCGCGGTTTGTTCCAGCCCGAATACGTCGCGGGTCTTCCACCGCCGTACCAGCGGCCAATCTTTATCGGACATGTCTTCTCTCCGTTTTTATTGTTCAGTGAGCGCGGGTTTCTTCAAAACGTCCATCACTTCGCTCGGCAGCTTATCGGCATCGGCGAGCAACTGGCTGATCTGCCACATCTCCTTTTCCGAAAGGGTCTTTTTGTAGCCGGGCATTCCCGACAAACGGATGCCATTCGCGACCTTCCAATAGGTTTCGCCGGCGGGATCGTCGGTGACTCCTTTGCCTTTCAGCAACTCCGGGGGCTTCGGGTACATGCCTTGCGCTACAAATGTTTTCGGTTCGTTCGGTAAGCCATGACACACGGCGCAATGGTCGCGGTAGAGGTGCGCGGCGCTCAAGAAATCGTCCTTCGATGCCTGAAACGGCGGCGTCTTAGGCGCTTCTTTATCGATTTTCTGTTCCAAAGCCATGCCCGCCAATTTCCGCTCGAACGGAAGGTCGGGCGAATCGGTAGCTACTGGAACAAAGCCCAATTTCACGTAGGAAAAAATGAAAACGGGAACTACTAGAAGCGTGAAAATTATACCTGCAATGAATTTCATCAAGGGTATCCTTTTGAAGAAGTAGTCAGCTGTTGCTCTTTATGGTATCGTCCTTAGTCGGCACTACTGCGCACTTATGAATATAGGCATTATCGGTTTAGGTTTTATGGGTGTGACCCACATCGCGGGTTACGCAAAGATTCCCGGTGTTCGTGTTTCCGCCGTTTGCACGGAGAATCCGGCGGTTTTGGCAGGCGATCTCAGCAAAATTGGCGGCAACATTAAAGTTGACGCATCCCTGGTTGATATTTCGTCTGCGAAGAAGTACTCGCAGTGGCAAGAGTTGATCGCCGACACCGCAGTGGACGCAGTGGACATTTGCCTTCCGACGGATCTGCACCCGGCGGTCGCTACCGCGGCTCTTGCGGCCGGCAAGCATGTGCTCTGCGAGAAACCCATGGCGCTTACGGAAGCAGATTGCGAACGGATGATCGAGGCTGCGAATCAGGCGAAGCGCGTCTTGATGATAGGTCAAGTGCTGCGATTCTGGCCTGAATATTTGGTGCTGCAAGAATTCGGCGCGTCGAAAGAATATGGGGCAGTTCGCTCGGCTACTTTTTTGCGCCAATGCGGTCTGCCCGATTGGAGCAGATGGCTACCGGTAGAAGCGCGTAGCGGGGGCGCCACGTTTGATTTGCTGATTCACGATATAGACCAAGCGTTGTTGCTATGCGGCATGCCAGACCGTGTTGCCGCGAAGAAGCTTGGGGATGGTGACGGCATTATGGCCACGTTGATTTATCCAGGCGGACCGGAAGTGCGGATTCAAGGCGGCTGGTTCCAACCCGGCATGCCTCTCAAGATGACTTTTCAAGCAGTGGCAGAACGCGGACAGATGGATTTTCTGCCTGACGGGCTTTTCTTAAGCGATGCGAAGGGGCAGAAAGTGAAATTAGAATTGACTGGGCCGGATGGCTATCAAGCAGAGGCCGCGTATTTTATCGAATGTTGCCGCGACGACAAAGAGCCGTTGCGCTGCACGCCGCGCGCGTCGGCCCAAGCAGTGCAAGTAGCGTTACGTTTGAAACAAAGCAGATCACTCAACGGAGAACAAATTAAGTGCTAGGGCTGGAAGACTTGGAAATCGGACTGGTGTTTGGGGCTGGGGAGGACGCGCGCGCCACTCTCGAACATGTGAAGAGCTTTGGAGTGCGCGCCGGACAGTTGGTGTTTCCCGGCGGCTATGCGCTGCATGGCGCGGCTGAGGTTTGGGATGAAGCTTTGCGAGCGGCCCGCTTTACGCCTGTTGGGCTGGTATGCAGTTACTTAGGAGAAGACTACGCCGATATTCCCACTGTGCAACGCACGGTTGGCTTGGTGCCTGAATCGACTCGAACGGAGCGCGTGGCACGGACTAAAGCGGTGGCGGACGTTGGCAAACATCTGGGAGTTGATAGCATTATGTGCCACATCGGCTTTGTGCCGGAAGATCCGCACGAGCCGCTGTATGAGCAGATTCGCGATGTGGCGCGCAATATCTGCGACCACTGCGCCAAGAATGGGCAAAATTTTACTCTGGAGACGGGGCAGGAGCCGGCGCACGTTTTGCTGCGATTTATTGATGATGTGGCGCGGCCCAATTTGAAAATCAATTTCGATCCGGCGAATATGATTCTGTATGGGACGGGCGATCCGATTGAGGCGCTGGGTGTGCTGGGGAAGCATGTGTTTTCGGTGCATTGCAAAGATGGGGATTGGCCGCCGCGGGACGAGCCGGCGGCGCTGGGTTTTGAACGCGCGCTAGGTGAAGGGAGCGTGGGGATGGAAGCGTTTATTCATAAGCTCAAGGAGATTGGCTATCGCGGCGTGCTGAGTATTGAGCGAGAGGAACCGAATCAGGAGCGGAGAGACGCGGATCTCCGCAAGGGTGTGGCGCTATTGAGGAGGCTGACGGGCCGGTGACTGCGGATTCGCGCTTTGAGGCGAAGAGATGGCGCATTTTGCGAAACGAAGCCAATCGTGAGTTGCGAAGAGCGGGCGAAACAGGCGAACAAAAAGCGTTTTTTGCGAAACG
>PMSX01000160.1 GCA_003167495.1 Bryobacterales bacterium
TAAATGGATGACTTTGATTCGTTGATCTTCGGATGCCCAGGCGGCGACTTCTTCCAGGGTGCGATCACGGCTGCCATCGTTGACGAGGATGACCTCGACCTGGGCTTTTATTTCGAGCGTGAAGGCTTCCATGGCTGGCCGGAGGGATTTGGTGATGCCCTCTTCGTTGTACATGGGGATAACGATGGAGAGAAGGCCAGGATAGGAGCGCGGCTCAAGTAGGTGGTATGTCAAGGCTTCAGCCATGAACGCAATTTAGCCATAAGATGAACTCCGATAAAACGCAGCTAACACATTATACGATTCGCCCGGTGGATTTGGGCCCGAATCTCCGGCAGCCGGGTGTGCGACAGCAAGCGAATTTGATGAAGTACCTCAAAGCTTGGCTGTCGTTACCGCTTCTTATAGTCGCGGCTCGGCTCCGGGTTTGATCGTTTGGCCGATGCTTCTACGAACGCTGATAAGCCGTGAAAACACAAAACCGTCAACCTTGATGGCTGACGGCTTCGATTAAAGATCCACGTCTATCAGTTAGAGGGTAAAGTTAACGGGCTATCCAAAAGTTGGTGAATGATGGGGATGGCGGCGTGCAGATTTGAATAATTGAGCTGGTAAGCGGGCAGGGATTGGACCCAAGACAAAAACGCGGCGATGGCGGGACAGGTGTGTGGAACCCAAAAGCCGCTTTTTTGGAGGCTGCAAAGGGTTTCGAACGTGCTCAGCGGTTGAAGGTGGGCGTCGCCTGCAGCGGGGCTGTATTGCGAGAAGAGGAGGCATTGGGCGACAGCGGGGCCACTGGGGTTAAAGGGAGGTAAGAAGCGGACATGATCGCCATTGCGGTAGAAGGTGGGTGTGGAGGTGAGTTCGGGGAAAGAGGGTGTGAGGATGGGCCAGCTGCCTTCGCGAAGCATGAGGGCGAAAGGTAAGGGTATGACTTGGCGCGAAAGGTGGTGGATGGCAGCGGAATCGTCGGAAAGGAAGTGGAGGCCGCTGTGAAGGAGCGCAGCGGTAAGGGTGGATTTGCCGGAGTTGGTGGCAGCAGGAAGGATGATGGCGCGACCGTTGGAGGGTGAGGCGCAGGCGGCGGCGTGGAGCACAGCGAGATATTGGGTCTCGGGGTGATGGCCCAGGCGGGCGATTTCCTGAAGTAGGATGATGCGGATAGCAGCCGAATCTGGCTCAACGGCGAGGAAGGCTTCGCCGCGGCAGACCTGTAGCAGATCATCAGGAGTGCGGAAGACGTGGAAGATGTGGTTGGGCGAAGGAACAGCCGGGATGGCGAGGTGGGCTAGGCGGGGCCGAATTTCGTCGACGAAATCGCGGTCGTAGGCTAAGAGGCGGAAGGATGTGGTGCGGAGAGAATAATCGCAGGAGAAAAGAGCAGCGCCAGACGAGGGCACAGGAGCAGGCGGCGACGTGACTACTGTTGTAGCAGGTGCAAGAAGAGTTTGAGACCAATCGTCAAGAGTGGAGGCTACGTCGGCAGCGGCTTGGTGGGGTAGAATGCCAAAGTGCTCAGCGAATCGCTCGACAAGCAAGTTTTGCGGAGTACCGTCTTGAAGGGAGCACCACAGGAAACGAGCCGAGTGATTAAGAATGTACAGGCTTGCGTGGTCAGGACGTGAGACCACCAAGCCGGAAGAATCGTTAAGCTCGAACGACCAGGTGATTGGAGCTGCATCCAAGTGACGTTCCTGTTGATGCCAACTCAGTCACGGTTAGAGGCACACACCGAAGGTGCGGCACGTCTGTACAGACAGTTTTACCAACTCTTGTGTTTGCCGCCGCCGCCGCCGGTTTTGCCGCTTCCGCAACCAGCTTTTGAATTGAGAGCCATGACGGTGAACGGGGCGGCATAGATCGCATATTTACCAAGTTTGGTCACGAGATCGCGGCGACCCTGTATTTCGGGAGAATCGACAGATTGTTGACTGTTGTTCGGTTGTTGTTGATCCATAGGGTTGTTCTTATTAGTATACGACACGAATGGTGGTTCTCCTTTAGTTAGCTGCACGATCTGAGGCTAAGGGTGGCTGGGAGCGTGAACTCCATGATCGTTAGGCGCGAAAATAGTTTAGACTGCCACAACATTGAAAAATTAAAGTTCCTCAATTTAAATCTGAACCCAATTGCCGCGTATTCTAGAGATTCTAGCTTACTCTTGCCTGGATTGTCAGTACCGGAGCTACTAAGCTCTATAGAGTCCAAAGGACTAGGACTACATGTGGTTAAGGGAAAATGGGTCCAGCGCGTCCACGTGGACAAGCTCCGCCTTTTTGGCCCCAATCCCGATCTTCCGAGGTAAGCTTAGGCTGCAACGACCCAAGGCTACAGATAAAACCGTACCTGCACTATAACACGAGCCGCCGTATTTTCCAAGAGCTGCGACCAGCGGGACAGTACTAGTGCAGGCAGGTGCATGGCATACTGAATCTCTATAGAGAGGCTAAAAACAAATGAAGCGTACTTTGAGTTTGCTAGGGACGGGCGTTCTGCTCTTCTCTTCCGCGGTACTTGCGGATAGCTGGAAGATCGACGGGAACCATACGTCGGCGCAGTTCGCGGTCCGGCACATGGGGATATCGACGGTTCGCGGAGCCTTTACGAAGGTGAGTGGAACGGTTGACTATGATGCGGCCGACGTGAGCAAGTCGGTGATTGATGTGACGATCGATACGGCGTCCGTTGATACGCGGGTTCAGAGGCGGGACGACGATTTACGGAGTGCGAATTTTTTCGATGTGGCGAAGTATCCGACGATCACATTTAAGTCGAACAAAGTGGAGGCCGCAGGTGCGGGAAAGTTGAAGGCGACGGGAGATCTGACGATTCATGGGGTGACGAAACAGGTTGTGGTCAATATTGACGGTCCGACGGAGCCGATGAAAGACCCGAGAGGCAATGTTCACATAGGTGCGTCGGCGAGCACGACGGTCGACCGCACACAATTCGGCATGACGGCGATGACGGGGATGATCGGGACCGACATTACGATCACGATTGATGCGGAATTAGTCAAAGAGGCAGGCGCTCCTGGCGGAAAGTGACGGGATGCCGCGTGGGGAGATGTCGCTTTTGCGGTTGCTGCAGCTGGCCGATTCGGCTCTCCCCATCGGCAGCGCGGCGCACTCCTTTGGGCTGGAAACGGTAGCTGATGAGGGAGTGCTGACAGCGGAAGGCGTGGAGGCTTTCCTCAGCGCGTATCTGGAAGAAGGCGGGACGTTAGAGGCGGTCTTTGTCCGCCGCGCGTGGAACGGCGGAGATTTGCGGGCATTGAACGCAGAATTGAGTGCGCGCAAGTTGGCCGGGGAATCGCGAGAAGCGAGCTTGAAGCTGGGACGCAGATTCGCCGAACTGGTGAACGGAATGATGGAGCACGCGCGGCTTGAGACCAATTTGCACTACTGCGTTGCGTTTGGGGCGGCGGGGGCGGTTTTTGGGATTCCGGTGGACGCCGTTGTACTGGCTTACTTGAATCAATCGATAGCTGGGCTGGTTTCTGCGTGTCAAAGGTTGATGCCGCTGGGGCAGGCGGCGGCGAGTAGGATTTTGTGGAATCTCAAACCGGCGATGGCGCGGGTAGCGGTTTGCGAGGAGGCTGCGTGCTTCAGTCCGTATCTGGAGTTGGCGTCGATGCGGCACGGGTCGGTGGAGACACGGCTGTTCATCAGTTAAG
>PMSX01000178.1 GCA_003167495.1 Bryobacterales bacterium
TCCAACAAGGCGATCTGCCGGACTTTGAGGATGCCTATCCCGAAGGATTGCCCACCATCCCGATCCGCCGACAACTTTATACGGGCCGTCGAATTGTTCCCACCTATTACTACCATCAACACGAGCCCGTGCAAATCGCTGGCTGGCATCACCTATATAACGAAGATGTCACCATTGCCGAAACGCTGTATGAAGCGGATTATCTAACCGCGTTGATCGCCGACGTTCCTCACCTCCAACGCCCCGGCCGCAATTTTCACCGTGGATTCAATCACTGCGATTGGGTGCGCGGCCAGGAAATCGATTACTATGGCCAAGCGCCGCGCAAACGGCCCGATTTCAGCGCGCTCTATCCGGCGGACTATCTCGAGGCAAACGAACTCAGCCGCCAGTTCGGACGCGAGCCTCGCCAAGGCTTTGCAGATTTCCTCAATCAATACACCGCGAATCGCAATCGCTGGATTAAAGACGGAAACTCCATCGTTGAACAAACCGCAAAGAAAGCCATCGCCTGGTTGAAAGAGAACCACAACGAAGGCCCGTTCTATTTGCATGTCGAAGCCTTTGATCCACATGAGCCGTGGGACCCACCCCAGGAATTTTTGGAAAAATACCTCAAGGAACCAACCGAGCATAGTTGGCCTGAACCGCCGTACGGGGGCGTGAAGGTTCCAGAAGAAGGCGTAAAGCGTTTGCGCGCTAACTACGCGGGGGAAGCGTCGAACGTCGATTACTGGTATGGCCAAGTCCTCGAAACAGCGCGCGACCTTGGTTTGTTTGATAACTCGGTCGTCGTCTTCCTCTCCGATCACGGCGCTCTCTTGAACGAACAAGGACAGTGGGTCAAAGGGCCGGAACGCCTTCGCACCCAGGTCATACACGTTCCCTTGATTGTTCATGTGCCGGGCAACGACTTCCGCGGCAAACGTGTTTCAGGTTTTGTTCAAGTGCCGGATTACGTGCCCACGTTTCTGGGCCGGTTGAATATCAAGCCGTCAGCTCGCGTCACCGGCCAGGATCTGTGGCCATATGTAACGGAGGAGAAGACAAACAGCCGTGATCATGTCGTGACAGCGTATGGCTATATTGCCTCCGTAACGACGCCCGAATGGAACTACTCGGCCATCTGGAACAAAGAAAAATATCAAGGAACCTACAAACCTCAACTCTACGACCGCAGGACAGATCCGCATGAATTGAAAGACGTCGCAGAGCAGCATCCAGAAGTTCTCAAGCACCTGCAAGCCAAATTAGATCAGTACATAGCCTCCGGTTGGGAAATCACAAACGGCAGCTTCAACGAAAAAGCCGGGTAACGATACTGATCCTCGGGCGGTCTGCGTCAAATCACCAGTTCAGTAGTACAGCCGCGGAGATCCATTTCGTATTCGATGCTCTCAATTGGCGGTCGCGAGTAGTGCCACGTGAGGCCGTGCGCTCCGCCTTCTTCCTGCCGCTTAAGCAGTTCTGTCTCCAGAAAGGGATGGATATCATGCACCGAGTAGACTTCGCTTACCGTAACGTCGCTCCAAGTCACGTTGAGTCCTGTCAATCTGCCTTCCATCAATCCGATGACGAATCGCATCTTCTCCTGAATTGCGGCGGGGCTGGAGTCTCCTGGCCGCACCACATCGTGTGGATCCAGCGAGCCTTCAGGTAACTCGCCAGCTCCCGCAACCACAAATGTTTTACGTTTTGTGTTGGACTTCACGGTGTACGAGAAGCCATAGAGTGCGGGCTCTGCCGGCGGATTTACCGCAGGGGCAACGTTGGTTCGCGCTATCGGGTTCATGCCGCCCACAAGCAAGTCCCATTTCTTCAGGGAATCGACGTAGCTTGCGTTGAACTCATTAAAGCCGGCAAAGGTGAACGGTTTCGGTGATCGCAACTCCATTCCGCAAATCGCCTGGAGTGGACGTCCGGCTGTGCGGAGGTGTGCCGCGACAACGTCAAAGCCTAACTCCAGCGAAACATAGCTTGAAAGCCGAACGTGGATAATCTCGAACCCCGTTTCCGCAGTGACACCTGCGGAGTAGGGAGCAATGCCTTTTAGAAAGGAGTAGTTACCTGGTTTGTTTTCGATCAGCATGAAAGTATGAGGATAGCCGATAAGCCGACGAGTGTTTCATTGTTGCCCGGATTCGATCAGAGTTGTCCGGAATCGGACAATCGAACTTGGGCGAATCTCGGAGAATGCGCGGAAACTTCACATTTCCGAGAGTGTCTGACGGCATGCAACGTGCCTATTTATGCTCCCGAGGTGTTTCATCGTGATGAGCACTCCAACTCTAATACGGGATTTTCGGTTTGCGTGCATACTTCTGATCTCGGCGCCGGGGTCAGCCGCGCTCGCCGTTCTGTCGCTGGCTATCTCAATCGCCGCATGTACCACGATTTTCAGCGTGATTTATACCGTGCTGCTATCGTCGCCCAATTTCAAGGATCCAAATCGCCTGGTAGTCGTTTGGGAGTCCAACTCCGCCCAGGGAATCGCGAAATCGGCAGTCGCACCAGCCACATTTCGCGACTGGCGGGAAAATAGTCACGCGCTCGCGCTTGAACTGGTTGCGCCTGGATCGCCCGTGACAATAGCAGCGCCTGGTCTGCCCGAGAGGGCGAACTTGCAATACGCCACGCCTGGACTTTTCAAACTCCTGGATGTGCATCCCGCTTTCGGACGGTTCTTCGGAGATCCTGAAGAAAGCAACGCTACTGCACCACTGATTCTTAGTTACGGCCTGTGGCAGCGGCGCTTCGGAGGTAACCCGGCGGCCATTGGCGAGAAAGTTGTGGTCAACGGAGAAATTCATACGGTTTTTGGCGTTCTTCCGCCCGATTTCAACCTCTTCGACACGGACACAGACATCTGGATGCCCATCGCCGTTCTCGACGCCAATTCGCAGGATCGTTCCTTTCGCGGTTGGCTTATCGCGGTTGGCAGGCTGAAACGCGGTGAAACGCTAGCTTCAGCACAAGCCGAGATGGGCATGCTCGCACGAAGGATTGCAGTCGCGCATCCCGCCTCGAACCGGAATTGGACTGCAAAGGTCGAACCTATTCAAGAAGCTCAATTTGGGACTTGGAGAGGTGTTCTTTATCCACTTTGGGGAGCGGTACTCTTTGTCCTGCTCATTTCGTGCGCCAGTGCCGCCAATCTGTTTCTTGGGCGTCTATCGTCGCGCACCCGTGAAATTTCGATTCGTGCCGCATTGGGTGCCAGCCGTGCAAGGCTGATCGGCCAATTGCTCAATGAAGGACTTCTCGTCGGACTCATGGCTGGTTGCCTCGGATTCTTGTCAACCGGGTGGGGCATCCAATTGTTCACCGCGCTAGCTCCCCGTTACTTCCCGCTTGTACACTCAATTCAACCGAATTTAACTGTCTTGCTATTCTGCATGGGAACTTCGCTATTCAGCGGCGCTCTGCTGGCGATCATTCCCGCATTCATCGGAACCCGCGTCAACTTACAGACGACGTTGCGGCGTGCCGCCCCATCCGCTCTAGGGCGGGACCACACTTGGTTCAGGAATATATTCGCAGCTTTGCAGATTGCGCTATCGCTAGCTCTCCTTCTCGGGGCTGGCCTAATGATTCGAAGCTTCTTGAACGTCCTTAAAATCGACCCAGGCTTCAAGGCGCAACAAATCGTAACAATGCAGCTCTTCCTTTCCGGGCCGCGCTATTTCGTCTGGACGCCCGACGGGGTCCGCATTCATGACGAGGTAGGCAATTTCTACGGTCAACTCCTGGATCGTGCTAAGGCGGTGCCTGGTATTCAGCGTGTCGCTTTAGTAAGTTGGCTGCCACAGATGGGTTATAACACTGGCAGGCGCGAGCGTAGCTTTCAAATCGCCAGCGCAGTGAATGTTCGGGGCGAGGGCCGCGTTGCGGATTTCAATGCAATCAGCGCGGACTACTTTCAGGTACTTCAAATTCCTCTGTTTGAGGGGCGTACGTTCGTTCGGGCCGACACCGGGAATGCGCCGTGGGTAGCAATCGTCAATCGCGCTTTTGCGCGGCGCTTTTTTCCAAACGAGAGTGCGATCGGAAAACAAGTCGTTACGGATGATGGGTTCGCTGAGAGACCGCGTGAGATCGTCGGTGTCGTGGGTGACGTGCGACAGGATACACCGGAAAATGGGCCTGAACCGGAGATCTTCGTGCCCTACTTGCAACAGCCGCGCGTTGCTGCAGGACACGGTTACCAGAATCGAGCACACAAGAACGTGGTGGTAAGAATTGAGGGCGATGCCGATTCGGCGGTTAGCGCCATCCGCCGCATCGCCGCGCAAATGGACAGCAACCAACCGATTTACGGGGTCCGGACGATGGCAAGGGTTCTTGCTGAGACCACAGCTCTCAGGCGGCTGAATACGACTTTGATCGAGATGTTTGCAGCTATTGCGCTGTTCCTATCGGCGATTGGTGTTTTCAGCGTTATTTCGCGAAGTGTGAGCGAGAGAACCGCCGAGATAGGTCTGCGAATGGCTGTCGGGCCACCTCGGCGAACATCTATCGTCAGCTTTTGCTGGAGGGTCTGAGACTGATTCTGCCTGGCATAATCATCGGCCTTCTGCTTGGTCTGGCCTTCGGCCGAGTTCTAACTGCGTCCCTGTTCCATATTTCGATGTACGATCCTGGCACCCTCATCTCCGCTTGTGGCTTGCTTATCGCGGTAGCTTTTGGTGCGATCTGGCCATCCGCCCGCAGGGCGGCAAATGTCGATCCGATTGCTGCGTTGCGAAGCGAATAACTGCCGAGTTGGAGTCTCTGCTTCTGCGGCGACTTCGCCCTGACCTATTATTGGGATCTAAACCACCATGCGAGGCCGTGCTTCGCGTTCATCCACAGCCACCCCCTTGCAGGTCGGATAGACTGGCTGGGTGCGCTTGCGTCCACCCGATCCGGAGTACCTCAAACTCCTCCCGCCTTACGGGGAAGTGATTCAGAAGCTCGCACTGGCTGTGCGAAAACTGATCCTCGAAGANNGCGTCCACCGGATCCGGATTACCTCAGACTCCTCCTACCTTACGGCAAGCTGATTCAAGACCTTGCACTGGCTGCCAGAAAACTGATCCTCAAAGAGGCGCCGGAATCCAGCGAGTTTGTCTACGAGGTGTACACCATCGCAAACTATTTCACGTTCACGGAGCGACCGAGCGACGCGTTCGTCTTCACCACCACACATGCCAATTGGGTGAACCTCGGCTTTAACTTCGGCTCGCTTCTACCCGACCCAGACTGTCTGCTTCGCGGCGAAGGTAAATGGATTCGCCACGTCAGGATCGTGCAGGCTGCGGATCTGGGCGCGCCCGGGGTAAGGGAGTTGGTAAGATCGGCCATCGCGCAAGCAGAGCGGCCCGATGGCAAAGCCGGGAAGCCGCGCATGACGGTAAGGACTCAATCCGACCAGAAGCGCTCAGCCGTGAACCGGCGACGAAAGTAAGCCTGTTTCGGCTGGAGCGGATGCGGATGCCGGGTCTGTGGTCAGCCGGTAATTCCCTTTGCAATAGGATTGACCCATGAAGACGATGCGAGGACTCGTTGTATTTCTGATGATCGGCGTTAGTTGCGTGCAGTCCGTTCAAGAGCAGCAGCGGCCGGGTCTGGTAAAGATTGCGGCTGTTCAGATCAAAGGTTATGACAAGGGAGATTTGCCGAGGACTGGTTACGATCCGACGACAGCCATTCTTCCCTATATTGATCGCGCCGGGCGGGAGGGTGCGCAACTGGTGGTATTTCCGGAGTATGTGCTGGGGCACATCCACGTGCCCGGCGCGGCGACAGACAAGATTGCGGCCGCTGCGGCGGCGCAGCATATTTACGTTGTCATCGGCGGGTGGGAGGATGATTCGGGCGGCGCGTATGCCGATGTCGCTTTCCTTTTCGACCGGCAGGGCAGGATTGTTGGGAAGTATTTGAAGACGCATGCGGCGGTGGACCACTATGAAGGAGATCCGCCATGGTCGAAGCCGCCGACTGGGAAAGACCGGACATGGTTCCTGGAAAACGATCCCGAATGGTTGATGAAGAAGGGCCTCGATTTTCCAGTCTTTGATTTAGACTTCGGGCGAGTGGGAATTGAGATTTGTTACGACGGATGGTTTCCGGAGCCGGCGCGGGTACTGTCGCTTAAAGGAGCGGAGTTGATTGTTTGGATCAACGGCAGACCTGGAACAGTGGAAGACTACATTGTCAAATCGGTGATGTTCCAGAGCCATGTTGCGATGGTGACTGCAAACCAAGCTTATGGTGGGGGCACTATGATTGGCGACTTGGGGGAATGGGAACCACGAATTCTGGCGCGGCTGCCGGACAAGAGAGAAGCTTTGATCACGGCTACGGTGGATGTGAATCAAATTCGCGTAAGAAGAGCAAACAGCCGGAACTTTCAGCAACGGCGGCCAGAGCTCTACGGGGAGTTGACGAGCCCCATCCGTATGAAATACTAAGCGGATCCCAACGGCGACGGCCAAATTCCAGCACCCTTAGCGACGCCGCCCAAAACCGCGACCGCTGGGTGCATGGAAGCCGCCTTGGCGACCGAAGCGCTGTCCGGCGGGTAGAGAGCCCGGCTGGCGGCCGAAGCGCTTGCCGGCGGCGCTGTTGTCAAAACCTGGACTGCTGCGTGCCACGCCTGGGCTGCTGCCGCTCGAAGCGTAGGCGGAGCCTTTGAACCCACCCGACTGAACGTAGCGGCTGTTGGCGTAGTGCGTCTGGGTGAAGGTGCCGTGGCTGCCGTACGTCGGCGGACTGTTGGGTGTCTGCTGGCCGTAGTAACTGGCGCCGCTGCGTTGCGCCATGCGATAGGCACCGTAATCGCCGACCATCACGGGGTGGTAGTCGTGATTCCACAGCAGCTCGCGGAGGATTAAATATTCCGGCAGCCAGGCCCAAACGCTTTGGCCGCCGGAGTCGTGCGTCCAGTAGCCATATTGGTTGGAGCCCTGCGCGGGTGAGGCGATGTAGGAGTACCCGGGCGGCTGGGGCACGGTCTGCGCTTCCGAATCGAACTGGCCGGCGTCTTTGTGGGCGATGGCCATGCCCATGTCGTTTTGCACGGCCTGGAACGAAGCCTCGGAAACAGTGGTCCAGTGTTCTTCACTGTGTGTCTCGGTTTTCTTTGCGGCGACGTCGGTAAAGTGCGTGCGAACGGTTTTGATTCGTTCGCGGTAGAGTGAGTCGCCGGCGAAGCGGGATTCGTCGAGGTCTGTGAGGATCTTGTCCCAGGTATCGTAGAGCTGGGCGCAGAGACCTCCCAACTCAGCCGGCGCAGCGACGAGTGTGTTCGCTTGCTGGGACAGAACATCGTTCGTCTCAATCAGAGTCGCGACTTGTGCGCCGCTCGCTTTTCCGGCCGCAGCCTCTTGGCGGGCGGCGGCGGTTGCGTCCCATTCGGTCTGTGCCTTTTGTGGAATTGCTCGTAGAGTCGCAAGCCGACTGTCGAGGTCGGAGGATTTTGCCGGCCAGTCCTTTTCAGCTTGTGCGACTGTCTTTGAAAGCTGAGTCAGGTCCGCGGTGTGAATCTCCTGATATTCGCGATCCATGCCTTCGAGAGATGTTGGGAGATCGCGACGGAACGCCAACCATTTGCCAGCGGCTGCTTCCTGGGCTTTCCATGTGGTCTGCGCTGCTTCGCGCAACGCCCTCTCTTCGCTGAGGAGCCGGCGGGCACGAGTTTCGACATCGCGGCCGCGTTCGTGCCTCACTCGTTCCAGTTGCTGAGAATCGACCTTGGCTGAAGCAAGCTTTGCACGCGCTACGTCGAAGTTGGCGATCCACTGTGCGGGTTCAGGTGCGCCATTGAACAAGTCAGGAGCTTGTGCCAGATCCTGTTTCACTCTGTCTTGCGAGTGTTGCAAATCTTGTTCGGCGGTTATTAGCCTGGCATTCTCGTCTCCGATCTCTCTCTGAAGCGACGGAGGCAAACCTCCAGCGCAAGAGATGAGCAGCAGGGTTGCAAGAAGCGGAAATACGAAGAGAGACGGCGCGCCGTTAAGGCGTTTCATTTAGGTGCTCCGATAAACGGTCACATCGGTCGGTTCAATTTTCGTCCAGATGGCGGCGGCGAACGGCTCGCCTTCGTACTTTCTGATATTCAGAAATCGTTTGCCGTCTTGTTCCTGGAATTGCCAGGCATAAAAGCCGCGTCCGGTGGTGTTGCCTTGGCTAAAGACGCCCATTTCGCGGCTGAAGCGATAAAGCCAAAACTTGCCTTCGAAATCGAGGAAATCGGATGGATTTTGGCGGCTGTCGATTTCGCCGAGGTCGGCTTCGGCTAGGCCCAGCTCATCAAGGGTGATGCGGCGGCCGTCGAAGTTGCCGAAAACTTCGGTTGTGTCTTCATGGTGGATTTCGAGGTAGACGCGGTGGTCGCGCCAGGAGCCAGTCAGCTCGACCCAACGGCGGCTACCGGCTTCCAGTTGATCGAAGCGATCGACAGTGAAATCGAGGTCACTGAAATCAGGGGCGGCTCCCGCGACGGAGAGGACATCTCCCACACGGGCGTCAGTGACCTTGAGGTTTGCGAGATCGGGTTGAGGACCGGCGGGCTTCGGTTTGTGGTCAAAGAACATGGGGTTAGTGGTGAAGAGAAAGAAGCGCTAGTTAGCGGTTGCTGGCGGGAGGGAGCTCCTTTGGGAGTTCGACTCTCTGCAGACGTTCGCGCTTCAAAGCAGCCAGGTCAGAGTCGACTGAGTGACCTTGTAGCTGGGCGAACTCCGCTTCGAGGTTGGTGTCTTTGCCGGCGCTGGCGAGTTGATCGAACGCTTTGGCGGTTGCCTCTTCCTTGGCCACCGATTGTTCAAAGTGCGAGAGCTGCGCAAACGCGTTGTCGGCTTTGCCTACGCCCGCCAGCGCTTCCGAGACTTTGCGCTGAGCCATGGCGGCGTTCTTACGCGCCACTAACGTGGTAGCCGTCCGCTCGCCTTCTTCGATCTTGTGCTTTAACTCAGTCACTTGCGTTTTGAGCGAATCGCTGGCTTGGCGGGCCGAGTCAATGGCGGTCTGCAGAGAGGCAACCTGCTTGTCCGATTCAGCCTTTTTGGCTAGCGCCTTCTTGGCCAAATCTTCGTTACCGGCGTCGAGGGCGAGGCCGGCGCGATCTTTCCACTCCTGCGATTGCCGGACATATTTCTGATACTCGGCATCGAGTTGGTTGTAGTTACTCATCGCCATGGCAGACGACTGAACGACTTTATTCAACTCCGTTTTCATGTCGGCAACAGTTTGCCGAACGGTAGTTTCGAAAGTGGCGTCTTCAATGCTGCTCATGCCCTGGTTGGCTTCGCCGCGAGCGACGCGGCCCGCACGAGAGAAAATGTCTGAAAAGAATGCCATGATTTTTGTTTGTCTTTCCTATGCAGAATGCAGATCGGCGCCAATCAATTGCTTGGCATGCACAACATCAGCGAGCAGAAAACTAACGCAAGAGAGGATGTCGTCTTCATCTTCCGGACCTAAATCCTGCAGCTTGCAGAAATTATTTAGAGTGACGGAGACGTTGCCGCTGCCGCTATCGTAGAGCTGAAAATGCGAGGTGGAGATACCATTATCCGCCGCCAGCATCTTGCGCATAACGGGCGCGGTGAGTTGAGCGGCCGGTACGGTCATACAGACCAGCGACAGAAATAGAATGTCTCCTTCCAGAACCGCACGCAGCGAAATGCCGCTTTCGAGCTCCTGAATTCTAAGCACGCTGTCGTTCAAATCTGTGACAGCGTATCGTTTATTGGCCAATAGAGCGTGAATTTGCCCCAAATGAGAAATTGCGGTTTGCGCCATGATATCTTCCTTTGTCTAGTACGTGTGCGAGCAGTGATTTGTTCGGTAGATCGAACGTTTCGTTTCAATGGGTTGGACTTACCTCCAGCAAAACCAGGGCATTCGGTCCTAATTCTATATCGAGCTCCTTGTTTTCTAATGGCCGAACCGCCGGCACTGGCAGGGCAGTCAGCGTGTTCAGCTTCCGAACTTGTGCGTCAGTTGGGTAACGTGGGCTGCCCATGCTGCGATACGCAGCCAAGGTGTTGCTATGGTCGTCGTCCACGCGACTTTCGGTGAATTCCGTTCCCGTGGGCGGCAAATGCTCAAAGATGAGACGGTATTTCCTGGCGGGACCTTTTTGATCGGGGTCGACGTAATTCCATAACGCAATTACGAGCTTGCGGTCTTTGCGTGTGACGATTATGTTTGGATTGTCGT
>PMSX01000044.1 GCA_003167495.1 Bryobacterales bacterium
AGACCACGCACGAAATATGCGTCGAGTTTGAAATATTCGGGATGGCAATCCAACATCATGCGATAGTTCGATTGTCCGATTCCCACATCGTCCAGGGCGATGCGTACTCCGGCTTTGCGCAAGCCGGCGATGGTACGAGACAACTCCGGAATGTCGTAGGTGGGAGCATATTCCACGATTTCCACCGTAAACCGGTCCAACGACAGCGAGTGCTTATGAGCTCGTCTGCGCAGAGATTCGACAAACTCAGGATTCTGCCCGAGAGTTACGGCGTGCACATTGACATTGATCCGAAGTTCGTGAGGCAAACCGGCAGCTCGGGCACAGATTGCTGCAATGCAACTATTATCGACGGCCTTTTCTTCTTTTTTGCGCCGAACGTAATCAAAGAGCATGGGCGCCGCTTCGAAGTGTGTGCCCTTGGGCCCACGAATCAGGGCCTCCACACTGTGGAGCTGGTGTTCGCCATCCCTGACATAAAAGATGGGCTGGAACCGGACGGACAACTGTTCCGGGTCGAGGATCTTATCGAGCAACGACTTTCTCACGCGGAACCTCCACTCAGCACGGCGACGTTCTTTGCGAGGTCGGAGAGACGCATTGGTTTTCTGAGAAATACGTCCACCCCCTCATTCACGGCTTCGGCCTTGAGTTCCGGCCAACCGTAAGCTGTGAGCACTATCACCCGAGTCGGCAACGCAGCATTACGAATGAATTTCACCAATTCGAGCCCGCCAAAGTTGAGGCGGCTCAGGCGGAGATCTGTAATTACCAACCCATATTGAAAATGACTTAACAGGGTCTGAGCTTCCTCGATTTCTCCTGCTGTGTCTACCGCATAGCCAAGTTGGGTCAGGTAATCCAAGTAGGCTGAAACTAACTGGTCATCGTCGTCAACAATGAGTATTTTGTTGGTCACACGAGTGAATAGGCATTTAGACGGCCAAAGCCGCGACCTCGAGGACCGCTGATAACACGGCCCGATCTCACGACGCCGCCTCCAACTGTCCAAAAAAGCGGCAATATTACGAAATGTCGACAGGAGGTTCAAACGCCAAGCGCCGGGGCTCAAACGCTCACCACTACGCAAGGTTGTGGTCCGCCGATTGCAATTCTGAAGTACAGCATTCCATGTATTACGCGGGTAATTTGACGCGCCGATTGGGGCAGAAGTAGCGTTGTGAGATTACTCACAGAAGCCACTTACCAGAGAGTGATTCGATGACACCTGATGTTGGCGGCACATTAGAACTGCGCAGCAGTGAGTCGCATGGGCATCTCCGCTCCCTATTGCAGGCACACAAGATCGAACTGATCGATGAACTCGCTCAGGCCATGGCGAATCAATTCAACAACATCATGATGGCAGTTACAGGCTATGCGGAGTTGGAGCTAAGAAAAACGACCACTAATCGGCGAGAGTTAGAGCAAGTTATTACACATGCTACTCGGGCCACATCGCTAATTCAAAAATTTCTGGACTCCAGCCGAAGGCATAGCAGCATGCCGCAACCTTTGGAGTTAGACGACTTAGTGTCCGAGATCGGCGACCTGATGAAGGACCTGTTGGGGGAACAGGCCGATCTGAGGCTGAGGCTCGATGCCAACTCCGTCAATATTCACGCCGACCGAATTAATGTCGAGCAAACCCTGCTCGCTCTTGTTTTGATCGCACGGAATTCGATGGCGAGCGGCGGACAGCTGAGGATTTCGACTGCGCTAACCGATCTCGACCGCGAATTCATTGGCGAACAAGATACAGCTGAACCTGGACAGTATGTCGTTCTTTCCATCGAAAACGATACGCCTGCGGTCAGGACAGACTCTGCTGCGCATGTCGATCTCGACCAAAGCCAGAGAGTTAGTCTGTCGCTAGCCGCGGTTCGAGGAATTCTGAAAGAGTGCCACGGACTGGCACGTTTTTCGAGTGACCCCTCGGCGCGCAGCAGCTTCCAACTTTATTTTCCTGTATGGAGGCAAGAAGCCTTTGAGGCGCAATCCGCGTCCCTACCCCGGATTCCTGCGATCGCGAGAACGGTGCTCATCGTGGAAGATGACGATGCGGTTCGAGTGCCCGCCGTTGAATTTCTCATGATGGAGGGATTCAAGGTGCTGCAGGCGAAAACTGGAGCTGAGGCGCTGAATGTTGTGCAACAAAGCCGTTCTTCTCTCGACATTCTGATTGCGGATATTTTTATGCCCAAAATGAACGGCTACCAGGTTGCGGCCAAATTGCTGGAACAACATCCTGACCTGAAAATTCTCTACATATCTGGCGATCCGGGCAGGTCGAGCCTCGGTATGGGCGAGTCGCCCCAGCCTGCGACCCTGCGGAAACCGTTTCGTCTTAACGTACTAAGGGACAAGATTCACGACCTGTTAGGGGAGTGAGTCGGTTGGCGTCGCCTACTGACGCGGGCGCGCACCATGCTTGAACCCGGCGTCACGTGTTCAACAATCCATGAAAAAGGGTGCGGGTACCGGCGATAGCGTTCGTGTGCGACCGTCTACTACGAAAGCAGACGCTCGCTATCAAGCCGTTTTGGATTCTGCTCTGGACTGCATCCTTTGGGTGGACANNATTCAATCCCGCGGCCGAACGAACCTTCCGGATTTCCCGCGCGACGGCCTTGGGGAAGGACCTCTCCGAAACTATTCTTCCCGCGGCGCTACGCCCTCACCTTCGCAGCGAGCTTTTCGCTTCTGTGGCCTCCAGCGGGGTGGAAGTGGTAGGCACGCGGCTTGAGACCAAGGTGATGCGCGCAGACGGGGAGGAGTTCCCCGCCGAAATCACGGTAACGACAGCCGTCATCGACGAGAGCACAACGTTCATTGTCTACATCCGCGATATAACGGCTCGCCGCCTGGCCCAGGAAACAGTAGTTCGCCTCGCCGCCATTGTTGAGTCGTCACAAGATGCAATCATCGGAACCGACCTGAAATACCGGATCACAAGTTGGAATAAAGGCGCGGAACTGATGTACGGCTACGCCGCAGCGGAGGTGATTGGTAAAAGCATTTCCATCCTGGCGCCTTCGGATCGTGCCGAGGAGGCAATTCGAATTCGCGAGAAAGTACGGACCGGAATCAAAGCCAATAGTTCCGATACGGTTCGGGTGGCAAAGGATGGGCGGCGGCTCGACGTATCCATCAGCATTTCTCCCGTGCTCGACTCTGATGGGAACGTTGTCGGCGCTTCCGCCATCGGGAGGGACGTTACTGCGTTCAAACAGACGCAGAATGCGCTGCGCAAAGCCAGTGAGACCAGCATATACGCTTCCCCGGTTCCCATCATTGCCGTTGATACCAAACGCAGAGTGACATCGNNTCCCTCCCATAACGCTTGAAGGGGGCAATCAACAAGCGTCATCCCTGCACAAACGAGCCCTCGCCGGCGAAACCCTCACTGGTATTGAATTACAAGGCCGCAAGCGGGATGGCTCATTCATGGCCATCAGCCTCTCTGCCACGCCCCTTTGGGATGAGAGCCGCAACATCAAGGGCATCATCGGCTTCCTTACCGACATCACCGAAACGAAGCGGTCTGAAGAAGTGCTTCGCCGAACGGAACAGAAGTACAGAACTATTTTTGAAAATGCCATCG
>PMSX01000011.1 GCA_003167495.1 Bryobacterales bacterium
CCGGAATCTCGAATGCGAGGAACACCATGAACCCTAAATCGCGGAAATCCGTTCGTTCGTTAAAGAGTTGGCTCTTTACACCCGGAACCAAAGCAGATCAGTTTAAGAAGGCAGCTGAGGTACGAGCCGACGCTTTAATTATTGACCTTGAGGATGCCGTAGCGCCTTCTGCGAAGCAAGAAGCGCGTTGCGCGGCACTCCAATATCTGGAAGGGCTCGGGCCTGACCGTTCTCTTCCCTGCGCGCTGCGAATTAATGCTCCCATCACAAGAGTAGGGCTGGATGACCTGCAGTCCCTCCTTAACTCATCCGCCGAGCCTGACTTCATAGTATTGCCCAAGTGCGAATCTGCGGGAGAGATTCGTTTCGTCTCAACCTGGTTACGGGAGGCCGGAAAATCGACAGAAGTCATCGCCCTTATCGAGACGGCGAAAACAGTGGCTGCCTTGGCGACAATAACCGGCGCGGATGTCAAGCCAGCCGCATTGCTTTTTGGGGCTGCGGATATGGCCGCGGACCTCGGGGCGGAGGCTGCCTGGGAGCCGATGCTTTGGGTGAGGTCACGCATCGTCGAAATGGCTGCTTGCGGCGGAATCGCAGCAATAGACTCACCCTATTTTGAGATTTCAGACGCTGAAGGTCTCCAGCAAGAGACGAAAAGATCAGCAAGCCTCGGATTTCACAGCAAGTGTGCAATCCACCCGTCCCAAGTTTCTACCATCAATGCGGCCTTAACCCCAAGCGGGCAACAAATCGCCGAAGCGCGCCAGGTACTCGTGGTCAACCGTAAGGGCGTAGGGTCCGTCGACCACCAGATGGTGGATGAGGCAGTCGCGCGCAACGCAAGGCTCCTTCTTCAACGAGCCGGAATTACGACCGAGAACTAAGCCTGATCGTGGAGCGCGAGCGACCTTAACGGAAAGGAGACGTCATGGAGAAGACATTATCGGCATACAGAGAATTAGGCCCAAAGCACTATCGCGAGACATCGGGTCTTTACTACGAAGACTTCGAAGTCGGCGACGTATTTGAACATCGTCCCGGAAGGACGATCACAGATGTAGACAACATCTGGATGACGTTGCTCACCATGAATGTGCAACCCGTTCATTTTGATGCCGCGTACGCCGCAAAAACCGAGTGGAAGAAGATGCTGGTGGACAGCACACTAACACTTGCGCTCCTCACCGGCATGAGCGTCCGAACCGTCAGCGCCAAAGTAGTGGCCAACCTGGGATGGGACAAAGTCAAGGCAACACACCCGATTTTCGCCGGAGACACCCTCTATGCGGAGTCCACAGTGCTGTCGAAGCGCGATTCGAAGAGCCGGCCAACGCAAGGGATCGTCACCGTTTCCACACGAGGTCTAAATCAAGATGGCATTGACGTCATGAGCTTTGAGCGCACAATGCTCATCTACAAACGGGGCCGATCGCCCGAAGGAGCGGCGAACTACTGACGGAGAAGTGATGGATTACCAAAGCCAATATAAAGCGAAGCTCACCGATAGCCACGGGGCTGTCGGGCAGATCGGAAGCAACAGCATCGTCGCGATCGGCCAGGCAGTGTGTCAGCCACCGGCATTAATGGAAGCGCTCGCGTCCCGCGCGGAAGCCGGGGATGTCGACAACGTGAAGGTGTACTACATGCACGCAGAAGAAAACATGAAGCGGTCGCTCCTGCGCTATGAGTTGATGGGCTGCATTAAGCCCTATTGCATGTTCATGCAGGAGACCGAGCGCGAGCTAATTAGGAGGGGACAAGAAGATGGCGATCGTAAGGTCGTGTACTATGTGCCAAACTCGTTCAGCCAATCGGTCCGCTTCTTCACCGACCACATTCATGTCGACACGTTTCTGGTCACCGTCTCGCCCATGGATCGCAATGGGTATTTCACATTCGGAACCAACAACGACTACACCAGTTCTGCGGCGCGGCTGGCTAAGCGGCTGATCCTGGAAGTCAACCGGCACATGCCGCGCGTCTTCGGCCATTCTTCACTGCATATTTCGGAAGTGGATGCCATCGTGGAACACGATGCTTCGCTACTGACGCTGACTGAGCGACCGATTCAGGATCACGAGCGAAAGCTCGGCCAGCGTATTGCTGAACTCATTCCTGAGCACGCCTGCCTTCAAGTCGGTGTAGGCGGGGTACCCAGCGGAGTCTGCGAGGCACTGATGGACCGTAAGGATCTAGGCATCCATACCGAGGTGCTCAACCCCGCCTTGGCACGCCTGATTCAGAACGGAGTTGTCACCAATCGATGGAAGAAAGTTAATCCGGGAAAGACTGTATTCACCTTCGCAATGGGAGACGAGGCTTTCTATGATTTCTTGCATGAAAACATCGCGATCGAAAGCCACCCGGTAAATTACGTGAATGACCCCGCGGTGATTGCTCAGAACGACAACGTGGTGTCGGTGAATTCTACCATCGAGATGGACCTGACAGGGGCTTGCAACTCGGAGTATGTAAACGGTCACCAGTTCACCTCGACTGGCGGACAGCTCGACTTTGTAAGAGGCGCCTATGCGTCCAAAGGCGGAATGTCCTTCATTGCCTTCCAATCTTCAATCAAGGATGGCAAGATCAGTAAGATTGTCCCCCGGCTTTCCGGTCCGGTAACGACACCTCGCACTGATGTTCATTACGTCGTCACCGAAAATGGTGTTGCGAATCTAAAGGGGCTCTCCTCTACAGAGCGGGCACACGCCTTGATCGGACTTGCAGACCCTGCCTTTCGAGAGGAATTAACCACAGCGGCCAAGGACTCGCATTTGATTTGAAGCTCAGGATATCCCTATGCCCAAAAGCGTGTGTGTAAATGTCGGAGCTTCGAGACCTCTGCCGCAGAAACTTTCGGTTGGCCCTCATGTGTTCTCGGCGGACGAGCCGGGCGATTAAGGCGGGCGGCGAAATGAGAGTTATGAAAGGCAACGACAGGCGGGCAACATGCTAGACACTATTTTGAGCGCACTCCTTCCGATGGTCTTTACCTTCTTGCTCGGTTTCGTGGCCGCCCGGCGACACGATTTCGGGTCAAAGGATGCCTCGACGCTAAATCGGATGGTGTTGCTATACGCCGTGCCGATGGCGCTTTTTGCCGGAACCGTTACAACGTCGCGCGCGGCACTTAGTCGGGACATCCCGCTAGTAATCGCCTTGTGCGTTGGCATCATTGGTCTCTACGGTGTGGTCTTTCTGCTCTGCCGGGTGGCTTTCCACATGCAGGTCAGCACCAGCGCGCTGGCTGCTCTGACAGCTTCCGCGCCAGCAGTGCCCTTCGTAGGTCCAGCCGTCCTCGGCGATCTATTCGGAGGGCTCAGCGCCATACCGATCGCGATTGCCAGTCTCGTTATCAACCTGACAGTCGTGCCGGTCACGATTCTGCTTCTCACAATCGGTTCGACAGGGAGAGACCCACAGGGAAACTCTCCCGTCCCGCGAGAAGGAGAGCACTCGGCAACTTCCCCAAGGTCGTCTGCCTCGGTTTTTGCTGCCAAACTCAAGGAAACTATCAAAGAACCTATCGTCTGGGCACCCGTTCTCGCTTTTATTGTCGTGCTGACCGGCTTCCGCATTCCCCAACTCCTGGTCCACCCGCTTTCCCTGCTGGGACAGGCATCCGGAGGTGTCGCTCTGTTTGCCTGCGGGATCGTGCTTGCAACCGGAAAAATCAAAGCCAACTGGTACGTATTGTTCTTCGTATTCCTGAAAAACATCGTGCAGCCCGCCCTGGTCCTCGGTGGTTTGCGATGGGTGGGCTATCGCAATCCCATTGTCAGCGAGGCGGTGCTGACGACGGCCATTCCAACCATGCCTATTGTCATTATGCTTGCTCTGCAGTACCGCATCGCACAGACGGAGGCGGCTTCCGCTGTGTTCCTCAGCGTGATGGGCTCGATGATCACGATGGGGGTTTTCATCGCCCTGACACGTTAAACCATGAACTCAGTACCTGAAAGGAAGAAACCAATTCTATGACACAAGTTGAAACTCTCGCAAAATATGCAGCTCGCGCTTCCTTCGCCGATCTCTCGGCCGAGTCGCGCAGGCAGTTGCCAATCCACATCCTAGACTCACTGGGCTGTTGCATTGCCGCCCTCGGCGCTGATCCTATCGAGGCCTGTTGGCAGCAGGTCGCGGAGTTCGGTGGCAGCGGCCCATCTGCGCTTATCGGCGGAGGAAAGGCGAATCCAATCTACGCAGCGTTCTGGCATACCGCGCTCGTGCGTTATGTCGATTTCATGGACAACTTTCTGGCCCCAACAGAAACGTGCCACACGGCCGACAATTTCGGCGTGGCGCTGACCATCGCCGACTATGTGGGCGGTAGCGGCCGCGACCTGATGCTCGGGGTGGCGTTGGGCTACACGGTCCAGTCACGGTTCGTTGATCACGCCAACTTCATGAGCAGCGGCTTCGACCACACGTCGCAACTGGCCTTCTCGCTCAATGCCGCCGCTGGCCGACTGCTCGGCCTGAGCGAGCAGCAGATTGGTCATGCTGTGGCGATGGCTGCAGTGAGCGATGCGTCCTTCGCCGTCGTTCGGGCGAAGCCACTGTCGCAATGGAAGGGTCTCGCCTCGGCGCAGTCGGCGCTCGGCGCCATGAACACTTTGTTCCTGGCTCGTCGCGGAGTGCAAGGACCTCTCCAGGTCATCGAGGGCCCTCTGGGAATTGATCACCTTCTGAGAATGAAGATCAACATTGACTGGGACAAACAGGGGTACGAGGGGGTCGTGGAGAGCACTATCAAGAAGTACAACTCTATGATCCACACTCAGTCCGCGGTCCATTGTATGGTCGAACTCGCCAAGCAGAACAAACTTGATCCCGACAAGGTTGTCTCGATTGAGGCAGAGGTGTTCCAACTGGCCTTTGATTTCGCCGGTGGCGGCCTCTACGGCGTGGACAAAGTCATCCGCATCAAGGAACAGGCAGATCACAGCCTGCCGTACCTGCTTGCGGTCGCCCTGCTTGACGGCGACGTGATGCCGGCGCAATTCAAACCAGACCGCATCATCAAACCCGATGTGCAGAGCTTGCTGAAGAAGGTTTCAGTCCGGCCGAACCATGAATTCACGGAGGAATATCCAACGAAAATGCCCGCCAAGATCATCGTGCGGCTGCAGGACGGGAGAGTGATCGAGCACGAGGTTCAGGATTACCCAGGCCTGGCTTCCCATCCGTTCACCTGGGAAGACGCGGTCCATAAGTTCGACACGCTTGTGGCGGGTCGCGTCGACGAGGGGCTTTCCGGCGAAATCAAGGATGCCGCGCGTACGGTGGAAAACATCCAGGTCAAGGACCTGATGAAACTGCTCGGCTCCGTCNNGAGAATGTTCGTGAGATCTTTAAGGGGCTTGAGAACGGCGACGGCGGTGCGTTCTTCGAACGGGTAGCTGACGACGTCGACTGGATCGTGATGGGCACTCACCCCCTTGCCGGTCACTACCTCAGCAAGAAGGATTTCAGGGAGGGTACTTTCGCCAAGTTGGGCCAGGTTCTACAAAACGGCGCGCAGCTCCATGTGGAGAATTTGATCGTAAAGGACGACGAAGCGGTAGTCGAACTTCATTCTCTAGCGACCGCGAAGAACGGCATGCGCTTCGACAATCGCTACTGCTGGGTTGTCTATTTCCGAGGCGGATTGATCGTGCGAGTTCGGGCCTACCTCGACTCGGCGATGGTCGCCCGATTATTTGAGGAGAATCCGCTTGCATAGGAGAACCAGCGGCCACCCGAGCGAGTGCCAAGGACGCGGGACGTATGTACATGCAACTTAACGGAACGGTTATTGACTCATCGATCTATCACGACATCTTCAGCACGAGCGCGATGCGGGCGGTTTGGTCAGATCAGGCGCGCATCCAGCGCTATCTAGACGTCGAGAAAGCGCTGTCTGTGGTGGAGGCACGTTTGGGTGTCATTCCATCTGAGGCGGCCGAAGAAATCGGAAGGCACTGCAACGTTTCCGAAGTGGATTTCGAGAGACTGAAGTCTGCGACGGAGCACATCGGTTATCCCGTCCTGCCGGTCGTGCAACAGTTGACTTCGCTTTGTAAGGACGGACTCGGGCAATGGTGCCACTGGGGCGCAACAACGCAAGACATCACCGACACGGCTACCGTCCTCCAGATCCGCTCCGCTCTCTTGCTCATAGAACAAGACCTTAAAGCAGTCGTCGAATCGCTGGTCGGTCTCGCCAGAAAGTATCGCGATACGCCGATGGCGGGAAGAAGCAACCTGCAACAGGCTGTCCCCCTTACCTTCGGCTATAAGGCCGCGGTATGGCTTGCTGGCTTCCATCGCCAGATCGAGCGCCTTGACCAGATGAAAGCCCGACTTCTAATGGGCGAATTCGGCGGGGCTGTGGGAACTCTTGCGTCAATTGGAGAGCAGGGGCTGGCCGTGCAGCAAGGCATGATGGAGGAGCTTGGACTCTTGCAGCCGCCCATTGCTTGGCATACAGTCCGAGATACGATCGCTGAGGCCGGGTGCTTCTTGGGCATCCTGTGCGGTCTCCTCGAAAAGGTCGCCACGGATGTAAAGGTCATGATGATGACCGAACTCGATGAGGTGCAGGAGCCCGATGATGGGGGTGGCCGGGGCGCCTCCAGCACCATGCCGCAAAAGCGGAATCCCATTTCGTGCGCCTATATCACTGCTTGCAGTAGCGTAGTGCGCCAGCATACGGCTAGCCTGCTAAACGCGATGAGTGCGGATTTCGAGCGAGCAACCGGACCCTGGGAGATCGAATGGCTCGTTCTGCCGGAGATCTTCTGTTATACCGCCGGCGCATTGGCGCAGGCGAAAAACATGCTCGGTGGGTTGGTGGTGCATCCAGACAATATGATGAAGAATCTCCGGCTTACCGATGGGCTTGTCAATACAGAAGCGGTGATGATGGCGCTGGGTCCAAAGATGGGTCGAGGCTATTCGCACGACAAGATTTCGACGATCTGCATTGCCTCGGCTCAGGGGAAAGGGCGGTTGATCGACCTGTTGGAAGCGGACCCTGAAATCAGCAAGATACTTAATCGTCACGCTCTCGAAAAGTTACTCGACCCAACAAACTACGTTGGAAACTGCGGTGCCATGGTGGATCGAGTTCTGAACGGACGAAAAGGATAACGTAATGTCCCTGACTGAGATCGCCACCACGATGGGGCAGCCGCGGGAGGTGACAGGCGAATATGTCGCGACGTCGCAAGCCATCCCAACGGGCAAAGCTCCCAAGATGCAAGTTGAATTGCTCGACCCTGGTGAAGCGACAAAACAATATGCCGTTATCTTCTACTAGGGGGACGAGGTTTCTTCCGGGCTGCTGGAGTTTGCCGAAAGTATCACGTTACGAGTGCGCATTTCACAGCTATCGAGGTATTAACAGTGGTGAGTTTCCGGCCGGAAACTCGGTAACAGTGCAACATTGGGATGGTTCGATCCCCAGCGTAAAATGTACAAGAAGATTCCCATAGACGGCCAGCACGAAGTGATTGGGATGAGCGGCGACATAGCACTTTATCAAGGAAAGCCCGTCGTCCATACGCACATGGTGGTGGGGAGTTCAGACGGAACGACGCGTGCCTGCCACGTTCTCGAGGCGTATGTATCCCCAACGTTGGAGGTGATAGTGACGGTCGATCCGATTGTGATCCAGAAGCGGTTTGATCCGGCAACGGATCTGACGTTGATTGATCCAGGGTTAAAGTAGCAGTCGATTCACAGAGTGATCTTCATGCGAAAACCAAGAATGGTTGCACCTCCAATGTTCGGGTTTGCTCCAACGCTCCAATAACGCTGATAGCCGGGTTGGACGTACCACCAGGACGTCATGCGAAAAAGGTAGTTGATTTCCATCGCCTTCTCGGATCCAAGAATTGGCGATCCTTCGCTCAAAAAGGCGAGATTGAAGTTGTCGCTTATCTTGCTGTAGATGAAGGAAACGCCAACGGAATCCCGACCGCGATGGGGCAATAGACCACGATACCGGACGCCCGCCGTCGTTTCGGTGTTGACTTGGCTTACGTCGGTGGGGCTGTAGTCGAAAGTGAAAAACCCGTCCAAACCCAGATCCGAACCAGCTCGCTCGCGATACAGCACTTGGTTGGCCATGGTGTAGATCAAGTAATTGCCGTGGGATGTGACCTTGGTCAGCGGGTTGGTGAAAGGACCGGGATTGTAAACGGCGCCGAAACGGTATAGACCAGGATAGGTCTTTTGTGTTGTGTCTGTTTTTGCATGGGCCGGATGCGGCAGGAATCCTGTTTCGAATACTCCCGCGCCATTGTTGCGGATCGCGAAGTGAAGCCCGTCGATGTCCTGCACAAAAGGATTGCGGTTCGCGGACGTGATGGCAGCCTTGACATAAACGTGCGGATCGGGGACCAGCGCAATTTCGCCTGCGGGAGTGGATTGGGGATCGGCCGACTCGAAAACAGTGGAGAAGAGGTTACCGGGCGCATACGAAACCGGTTCGCCTAGAAATGACTCGCCGTAGCGCTGAACACCATAAAAATCCTGGGCGGCGAACTGACCCACTTTCAGGAAAAGCTTGTCGCCGAACATGGCCTGCTGAAACCAGAAGGAGTCCAAACGGGCCGTACGAGCGCTCGCGAGGCCTGACGGGTTCGCGATGGCGCCGAGCAGCGCGCCGATGTTATCGCCGCCCTGCCAGGCGCCAGTTGCGTGAAAAGTCAAACCTTGCCAGGCGGTAAATCTGCTGAAGTCAATGTCCACAGTGGCGCGGAAGCGCTGCCATGCGTCGTAGCGAGTCTCTTCGCGGCCGGTCACGTTCGCGAGTTGGTCGGTGAGGACGCTGAAGTCGAAATGCACGCCCCTCTCGGCAAGCGCCGCCCGCGCGCCGCCCCAATCGCCGAAGAGATAGCTTTGGTTCATTTGGTTTTGAAAATCTCCAGTGCGAGGGCTGCCCTCTCCAACGCTGGGAGGTCCCGAAGCGGTATTTACTTGTGGATAAGCTTTGTTCGAGAGGATCAGAAGGGTTGCCACCCAGACGTATTTCGATTTCCTATCGGATCTCATTGCTCTTACCCAGCTAATGCAATCACGAGACCCAATGTGGCTATCGACAGCACAGTGCTCAGCACGATAGTCGCGTCGGATTCCTCGGCGTAGACTTTGTACTGAACAGCGAACATAGCTGTCATCGACGCAGTGGGTAGCGCGCCCAGAAGAATCATCTCGCGCCGATTCGCTTGCGTGACGCCAAGCAATAGAGCCAGCAGCCACATTACGGCGGGTTGAGCCAGGTTCTTAAGCACGACGTTCAGCGCCACTCCAGTGCCGATGCGCAGTCTCTGTCCGTTCAACATTAAGCCCATGGCGAAGAGCGCGACACCTGATGTCGCGTCCCCGATCAAGGAAAATGATTTCTGCGCCACACCGGGGATGTGGACGTGAGCAATCGCCAGAACGATTCCCGCGAGTGGAGCCCAGACCAGCGGCTTTCGAAGAGCGCCAAGAATAGAACTCCAGGCCACCGCGATACCCTTTCGCCCGCCGTGGGTTGGACTTCCAGCTTCGAGTAATGTCAACGTTACGGGCAGCAACACGAAGCTTGAAATAAGATTTCCGACCACGACAGACAACACGGCGGAGGGGCCGAGGGCCGCGGTCAACACCGGAATGCCCATGAACGCCATGTTGGGGAAGGTGCTGTTGAGTGCCTGTAGCGAACCGGCGGCGAGCGTCTTCCGAAAGAAAGCCAGCGAGATGACCAGCGCCAGACCATAGATCGCCAGCAATCCCAAAGCAATGCCGAGGAAGAATTGCCAGTTACGGAGTTCATCCGTTGACATTCCTGCGGTCGCGTTAAAGAGGAGTGAAGGTAAGCAGAAGTCAAGGGCCACGACAGCGAGTACGCTGCTGTTCTCGGAATTCAAGAGGCCCAGACGGCCCGCCAGCAAGCCCAAGAGAATTACGAAAGCGATCGGGACCAGCGCGTTAAAGATCACCAGTAGCAAGGACATGTGTCTTCCCGATATGCGCGAGGCTAAATACCCCAGAGCTTCTCTACCGCATAGATCCACATCGCCATCGTTGGAATGCCTACAATGTTGCTAAGCACGACGGCGGCCGTGGTCGACTTTTCGTCAATGCGGTAGGTGGAGGCTAGCATGGCACTCGCGGTAGCGCAAGGGCAAGCCGCGGCGATGACGATCCCCTTGGAAAGACTACCGGAGAAGCCAAATGCGAACGCCAGTCCCAGTCCCAGGACCGGCTGGACAAGATTTTTCAGCAGCACGACGCTCAGCACGGACCTGTCCAGGCTGGGCGTTAGTCCGCTGAGCATGACGCCCAGCGTGAACAAGGCGGTGCCACCGGCCGTCTCTCCGATCAGCTTGATGGAGCTGGCTGCAAGGTCCGGCAGTTTGACTCCGAGCAAAACCAGGACGGCGCCCAGGACCGGCGCCCACACCAATGGTTTGGTCACGGTGGATTTGAGATTGTCGAGGAAACTTGTATGGTTACCCTTGCCGGAGATAGCTGCGCCAAGCAAGAGCATCGTGAGAGGCACCATGATGACGCTGATAACAATGTTGCCTACGATGACCGGCAACAACCCTTGCGCTCCCACCAAGGCACTGAGAACGGGCAGCCCGAAGTATGCCAGGTCTGGAAAACCGGAGTTTAACGCCAGCATTCCCGCCGATGGCAGCGAGGAACGAAACGCCAAGCGGCCAAGACCGAGCGCGATCAGCCACGGCGCCATCAGCGCAATCAGCAGCGTGAACAGATAGCGCGGATTGTCGATCTGGCTCGGCGCGAAGTTAAAAACGCCCACAAACAAAGCGGCAGGAAGCGCCACGCTGACGATATACGTGGAGATGGAACGGATGCGTTCGGGATTCAGTATGCCTAGCCGGCCAACCAGCCAGCCGAGCGCTACACCGAAAACAACGGGAACTAAAGCGTGCAGGATTATCTCAAACACGTCGTTTCTCCTGCTTCTTATTTGCTCGTCGCGACATAAGGGTGGACCATCTTCGCAGGATCAACGATGCGGTTGAACTCATCCTCCGTCACAAAGCCAAGCTTCAGCGCGGCGTCTTTTAACGAAAGGTCGTTATCCATAGCGTAGTGCGCAATCTTGGATGCCTTGTCATAGCCGATCACAGGCGAGAGCGCCGTCACCAGCATCAGGGAACGGCCCACGTACTCATGAATCTTCTTGAGATTCGGTTTGGCGCCCTCCACCAGGAACCTGCGGAAGTTCGTACACCCATCCGCCAGGATTGTGATGGAATGCGTGATATTGAAGATGATGAGGGGCTTGTAAACGTTCATCTCCAGGTAACCGCCAGCGCCGCCAAAGCCCACCGCGACGTCGTTTGCCATCACCTGCACAGCCAGCATCGTCAGAGCCTCCGCCTGCGTAGGGTTCACCTTACCGGGCATGATGGACGAGCCTGGTTCGTTCTCAGGGATCAACAGTTCGGCGAAGCCAGCTCGAGGACCGCAGGACATCAAGCGGATGTCATTCGCGATCTTGTAAAGTGATACCGCCAGCGTCCGCAACGTGCCGGACAACTGCACCAAGGCGTCGTGCGCGCCCTGCACTGTGAATTTGTTCGGCGCGGTGACGAACGGCAGACCCGTGAGCGTGGCGATCTCGGCCGCGGCCGCTTCGCCAAATCCGGGAGCCGCGTTGATACCCGTACCCACCGCAGTTCCACCGAGGGCGAGCCGATAGACGCCCTTGAGTGCCTCTTCTATCCGTTCGAGATTATCCCCCAGCATGCCTGCATAGCCCGACCATTCCTGGCCAAGCGTGATAGGGGTCGCGTCTTGCATGTGGGTGCGCCCAATCTTCACGATGTCTGTCCACTGCTCCGATTTTTTAGTGATCGCATCCTGCAGCGCCTTTACGGACGGAATCAACAGCTGCT
>PMSX01000084.1 GCA_003167495.1 Bryobacterales bacterium
TGGTGGGATATCCGCCCGCACCCCAACTTCCCCACTCTCGAATTCCGCGTTTGCGATGTGCCCATGCGCGCCGATGAAACACTCGCCATCGCCGCTCTGATTCAGGCTACCGTCGTCAAGCTCTATAAGTTACATGCGGCCAACCAGGGTTTCCGTCTTTACCGCCGCGCTCTGATCATGGAGAACAAATGGCGCGCCGCTCGCTACGGGCTCGAAGGCAAAATCATCGATTTCGGCAAGCAAATCGAAGTGCCAGTGCGCGATTTGATTTACGAATATCTCCACTTGATTGACGACGTGGTCGACGAGCTTGGCTCGCGCCCGCAGATCAACTACATTCACCGCATCCTCGAGCAAGGCACTGGCGCCGACCGCCAGTTGCGTATTTTCCGCGAAACCGGAGATTTGACCAAGGTTGTGGACTACATCGTTTACGAAACGGAAGCCGGACTCAAAGATGAGAATGCGAACGCCGGAGCCGCCCAATGAGCATCAGTATTGACTCGTTACCCTTCGACCCCGAACTGTCCCAAGGCGCGCATAACGCCGTTTTCGTGTGCCTTCAAGTACGACCCGAAGAGAAAGTCACCCTCATCACGGACGAAGCCTGCAAAGAAATCGCCGCCAGCCTCGTGGCTGAGCTGAATGCTCGCGGGTGCAGTCACAGGAATTTTGTTCTGGAAGAACTCGCACCCCGCCCGTTAGTCGATATGCCGCAAGTAATCCTCGACGATATGGCCACCAGCCAGGTGAGCATTTTCGCGGTTCAGGCGCAGGCGAACGAGCTTAAAACGCGCATGCAGATGTGTAACGTGGTCAACCAGAAAAAATTGCGCCACGCGCATATGGTCAACATCGAAAAGAAAATTATGCTCGAAGGCATGCGCGCCGATTACCAAAAGGTTGACGAGCTGACTCTGCGGATTATGAGCATTGTCAATCGCGCTAAAAAGATTCGCGCCACCACTCCCGCCGGCACGGACATTATCGCCGACCTTACGCCAACCTACAAGTGGATCAAAACGAGCGGTATCATCAGCCGCGACAAATGGGGCAATTTGCCGGGAGGTGAGACCTTCACCGCTCCGCTCGATGTAAACGGCCGCTTCGTCGTAGATGGCGTCGTGGGAGATTATCTTTGCGCTAAGTACGGTGACTTGGCCGCCGCTCCTCTCACTCTCACAGTCAAGGAGAACCGCCTTACCGAAGCCTCCTCCAACAACAAAGAGTTGGAGCAGGAGTTCTGGCAATACACTCATCGAGACAGCAACAGCGACCGCGTGGGCGAATTCGCCATTGGCACAAACCTGGCGCTTTCGCGCGTTGTCGGTAACATCTTGCAGGACGAAAAAATCCCCGGTGTCCACATGGCCTTTGGCGATCCATACGGCGCGCACACCGGCGCGCAATGGACTTCCACGACTCACATCGACGTAGTAGGGCGGCACTTCGACATCTGGGCCGACGACATACAGATCATGAGCGCAGGGAAGTTCTTGGTGTAGCCAGTGATTCCAGAGCTCCGGGCAGATTTCAATAGGCGTTGGACACCGGCGCGCTATGAGGAATTCTTGCGTCGTCTCGATGCCGAATCCGGCACTCACGTCGAATTTCGCTGTAGTGAAACTCCTGTCTTTCTCCCAAACGACATGCTCACTCAAATGGTTCGCTGCGGTCAGGAACTATACGGCCAATTAGCGGCGAACCCCGCATATCTCAAAGCTGCCGCCGCTACTATCCCCGCAGAGTTCCGTGTCCACGGCGCTGCCGAACATCCACTTTTCGTGCAGGCCGACTTCGGGCTGATCCGTCAAACCGATGGCACTCTTGCGCCGCGATTGGTCGAGATTCAAGGCTTCCCTTCCATCTACGCGTTCCAACCGATGATGGCCCGTCAGTACCAAACCGTTTTCGGTCTCGACGAAGATCTAACCACCTTCCTGGGCGGCCTCACTGAGACAAGTTATTTCAATCTGTTCCGCAAAGTGATCCTCAACGGCCACGCACCTGACGAAGTAATTCTGCTCGAAATCGATCCGTTTCAACAAAAAACGGCCCCGGATTTCCTCCTGACTCGCAAGCATCTTGGCATCAAAATCGCCTGTATTCGCGATGTAAAACGCTCAGGAAGCAAACTTTTCTTCGACAATAAGCCCGTCAAACGCATCTACAATCGCGTCATCGTGGACGAACTCGTCCGGAAAAACGTCCAAGCCGGAGTCGATTTCAAAGACGAAGTCGACGTGGAATGGGCCGGACATCCCAACTGGTTCTACCTCCTCAGCAAATTCTCTCTCCCCTGGTTCCGCCATGAATGCGTGCCGGAAACGTTTTTTTTGAATGACGTGCGGACACTGCCCGACAATCTGCACGACTATGTTCTAAAGCCTCTCTATTCATTCGCCGGTCTCGGCGTGAATATCGGCCCCACTAAAGAAGACATCGCCGCAATCCCGCTAGATGAACGCGGCGCATTCATTCTGCAGCGCAAAATGGATTTCGTCGCCACCATCGACACTCCTAGCGGCATGACAAAAATAGAAGTACGCGTCATGTACATTTGGGACGAAGGCGCCTTGCAACCCGTAAACACGGTGGTCCGGTCAGGCCGCGGCAAAATGATGGGCGTAGACTTCAACAAAAATCTGGATTGGGTGGGAGCCACCGCGGGTTTCCGAGTAAAATAAAAGACCATGGCTATCGACCCACGCGCCGGCAAACCCGCAGATCCGGCGACGCTCACCAACATTCCACGGTTAGTTTCCAGTTACTACGCCCTTAAACCCGACCCCGACATCCCATCGCAGCGAGTGTCCTTCGGCACCTCGGGCCATCGCGGGTCGTCGTTCGAAAGCAGCTTTAACGAGAATCACATCCTCGCTATCACGCAGGCTATTTGCGCATACCGCCACGACCAGAGCACGAACGGCCCACTGTTCCTCGGCATGGACACGCACGCGCTGTCCGAACCCGCACAGATAAGCGCGCTCGAGGTCCTGACCGCCAATGGCGTTGAGGTGATGATCGATCAAGACAACGGCTACACTCCCACGCCCGCCGTGTCGCACGCCATCCTCGTTTACAATCGTGGCCGCAAAGACGGCTTGGCCGACGGCATCGTCATCACTCCTTCGCATAACCCTCCCTTCGACGGCGGTTTCAAATACAATCCACCGAGCGGTGGCCCCGCCGATACCACCGCCACCAAATGGATTGAGAATTTCGCAAACGATCTCCTCGCAAAAAACCTGCAAGGTGTCTCCCGCGTTCCATATGAGCGGGCCCTTCGAACATCTACCGTCCAACGCTTCGATTACGTTTCCATCTATGTGGACAATCTTGGTAGTGTTCTCGACATGGATGCCATTCGCGGCCTTAATCTAGGTGTCGATCCGTTAGGCGGTGCAGGCGTTGCGTATTGGCCGCGCATTAGAGATAAATACAAACTCGAGCTCACGGTGGTCAACACTACGGTCGACCCCACTTTCCGCTTCATGACCGTCGACTGGGATGGCAAAATCCGCATGGATTGCTCATCGCCGTACGCTATGGCGAGTCTGATAGCTCTGAAAGACCGCTTTGATGTCGCCTTTGCCTGCGATACCGATCATGACCGCCACGGCATCGTTGCGCCCAGTGTTGGCCTTCTCAATCCCAATCACTATCTGGCCGTTGCCATCGATTATCTTTTCCGCCATCGGCCGGGCTGGAAAACGGACGCAGGCGTCGGCAAGACCCTCGTCAGTAGCAGCATCATTGATCGCGTGGCCGCCGGCATCCCGCGCCATTTGTTGGAAGTGCCCGTCGGCTTCAAGTGGTTTGTCGACGGATTGCTCGACGGTTCCCTCGGCTTCGGTGGCGAAGAAAGCGCGGGCGCATCGTTCCTCTCCAAAGACGGGTCGCCCTGGAGCACCGACAAAGACGGCCTCATCATGGCTTTGCTCTCCGCTGAAATCACGGCAAAATTGGGCAAAGATCCTGGCGTCCAGTATCGCGAACTCACTGCTCAGTTCGGCGATCCCGTATATGAGCGCATCGACGCTCCCGCCAGTCCTGCCGAAAAAGCGATTCTCCAAAAACTCTCGCCCGAACAAGTCCCCGCAAAGGAACTCGCCGGAGAAAAGATTGAAGCCATGCTCACCACAGCTCCCGGTAACGGCGCACCGCTCGGCGGATTGAAAGTGGTGACTAAGAACGGCTGGTTCGCCGCCCGCCCTTCGGGTACCGAAGACGTTTACAAAATCTACGCCGAAAGTTTTCTCGGCAAAGACCACCTTCGCCGGATCCAAGACGAAGCGCGAGCCGTAATCTCAAAAACCTTCAGCGCGGCCCTGGGAACAAAGCTTTGACACGGCGGCAGTGATAAGAGCCGCCCCTTCAAAACCCGGAAAACTCCCGTCCCGATCAACCAACGGATTTTCCCGCCCATCCGCTGAAACGATCTACCTATGTCCGTTACTTAGGGTGAGGAGACTCATTATGGCAACACCAGCACCCGCACCAGTAAAACCGGTCGAGACCACCCTTCCGGTAACAACACCAACACATAGACCCCCAGCCACCATTGCTCTGCCCACTGGCTTCCAGATTGGAGACGTTCCAGTAGACGTCACCAGTGTTGGCACGCCTCCGCCTTCCCTTGGCCCGCTCGCCGCATTCGTCGGAAATTGGAGTGGCAACGGATTCAACACTATCTTTCGACCCGACAGTCTTACCTCACCAACAAAGCTGCCCATTCCCGTTACGCCCCCTGCCGGTACAACGAATGACAATATCCTTGAACTGAACCTCACCACGGAAAACTTGTCGTTTTCAAAAAGCCTCGGAGCCGTTCCTAACCGAGGCACGGGGTCGCAACTCGACGTCTTTCTAAACGGCGTGCCTTATCTGCAGGCGATCAACGACGTCACGATCCCGGGGAAGACTACGGGCATTCACCTTGAGCCTGGATTATGGGTCATCGTTGCGCCAACAACCGATCCTGCCGAAGGGCAGACTCTCGCGCGTATGGCATCGATTCCGCATGGCACGACAATTGACGCCCAGGGAACTTCGACGACGATCAGCGGTCCACCGACCATACCCGCAGTCGACATAACGCCTTTCGTTATTGGGACATCCACCAAAGTCCCCTTCCCCAGTCAGACTGCTACCAACAAAGACACGCTTCGTATTCCACAGGATCTGACTCCCTTCATCGCAGCCGGCTCAATAACCCAAGCGATTCTCACCGATCCCAATACCGTCCTCCGAAATCACATTAGCGGGCAGAAGATCACAGCCACCACTGCGATATCGGTCTCCACAAACCCGAATCCGCCCGTATTCGGAGGTGGCACTGACAATATCGGCTTCCTGGACGCCAATGCCAAGAGCATACAGATGACGGCAACCTTTTGGATCGAAACCGTCGAGCAAACAATTCTCGTCCCAGTCTTCAAGCCAGGGCAACCACCTTTGCTGATCAAGGGCGAGGCGGGAGCCGGGCTGCCTTCACCGGTTTTTTCGGTGACACCGCCAACCGAGATCACGACGCCGCGTTCAATTACGGTTACCCACACGCAGATTCAGTACTCGCAAGTGGTTATGCTGAACTTCAAGGGCCTCACTTGGCCCCATTGTTCAGTGGCCACCCTTTTGCCTGACGACCACATCGTCGTGCCCCCCTCCGCTTGGGCGTGATTCCACCTCTCCTCAACAGCCCGCGAAACGGGTTCCATTATGCCCGTTTCGCGCCATCGCGCTCCTTCAAACGCCGGTTTACGTTAGACTTCAAGTTGTGAAGCGTAACGTTATTTCCCGCCGGCTCATGCTGGGTTTGCTCGGCGGAACTCCTCTTATAAACTCATTCGGCCAAGGTGTCTCAACCCGTGCGGTAAAACCGCAACCGCGCGGCAAACCCACCGGCATCCCATTCAACGCGTGCTTCACCGATATCGCCGACAAAGCTGGTCTCACGGCTCCGCTCATTTACGGCCCTGAGGATCATCGCACATACATCGTCGAAACCGTCGGCTGCGGCTGCGCTTTTATCGATTATGACAACGACGGCTGGCTGGATATTTTCACTCTCTCGGGCACGCGCCTCGAAGGCGATCCGCCCGGTGCTACCAACCGCCTCTACAGGAACAATCGTGATGGCACTTTTAGCGATGTCACGGCCAAAGCCGGCCTGACAAAAGTCGGCTGGGCGTCCGCCGTCACCGTCGGCGATTACAACAACGATGGCTTCGACGATCTCTTCGTCACCTACTGGGGCCAGAACATTCTCTATCACAACAATGGCGATGGCACCTTCACCGACGTCACCGAAAAAGCCGGTCTGCTGCACGCTGGCAAACGTTGGGGTTCAGGATGTTCGTTCGTCGATTATGATCGGGACGGCCACCTCGACCTCGCTGTCGCGAATTATCTCGAACTCGATCTTGCCCATATTCCCAAGCCCGGCGAAAGTGGTTTCTGCAATTGGAAAGGGATTCCAGTCAACTGCGGCCCACGCGGCTTACCGCCCGGCTATGCGACGCTCTATCACAACAACGGCGATGGCACCTTCACGGACGTCACCGAGAAATCCGGCTTCTCTAAAGCTAAGGGCGCCTATTGCATGACAATCGCGGCCGCCGACTTCGACAACGACGGCTGGCCCGACATCTACATCGCCTGCGATTCTACGCCGAGCTTTCTACTGCGCAACAACCACGATGGCACGTTCACCGATATCGGCTTGGAAAGCGGCGTCGCGTTAAACGAAGACGGCATGGAGCAGGCCGGCATGGGTCTTGGCATTGGCGATTACGCATTGACTGGCAGCCTTGACATTCTCAAGACACACTTCGCCGACGACACCGTCGTCCTCTACCGCAACGACGGCAAAGGCGGCTTCGAAGATGTCACAAACTCCTCGGGCCTCGGCGTGGAAACGCGTTACATCAGTTGGGGTGCAGGCATCTTTGATTTCGATAATGACGGCTACCCGGATCTGTTCTGGGTAACCGGAAGCGTTTACCCGGAAGTCGAAAAAGTGTTGCCGAACTATCCATTCAAGAGTGCGCGTATTCTTTTCCGCAATCTCAAGAACAGCAAGTTTGAAGAACTGTTGGAGCAAGCGGGACCAGGCATCATAGCCCCACACGCAAGCCGGGGCTGCGCCTTTGGCGATTTTGACAACGATGGCGATATCGACATCTTAATCATGAATCTCAACGAAGCACCATCGCTGTTGCGCAACGACGTCAAGGGCGATAATCATTGGATTAAAGTAAAGCTCATTGGCGTTAAGTCAAACCGCAGCGCCATTGGCGCGCGGGTCACCGCGCGCTATGGCGGCAAGACTCAAGTGCAAGAGGTGATGAGCCAATCGAGTTTCTATTCGGCGAACGATCTTCGGCTCCATTTCGGCCTGGGTGATGTCAACAAAGTGGATTTGGATATTCGCTGGCCCAACGCGAAGGTGGAGAAAATAGCCGGCCTTGCGGCAAACCACTTCGTTACCATTCGCGAGGGTGCCGGCGTCATTAAATCTGAAACGTTCCCGAAGCCTACAGCGTAGTTAAAAGGAAGCGCCATGCGCAGACTCTCTCAACCACTTTTGCTGACGGTTGCCGCAGCCGCGTGGGGCCATCCAATGCAGAACGCCCCGGTGGATCAAGCGGTTATGCAAAAGTACGAGGCCCGCGCCACCGTAGTGAACGGAAAAGTTAACCGCAGCCGCGATGAACAACCTTGGGCGCTAAGCCCCGGCGAGCGCGTCCCCATACAACAGGTCATCACCACCGGACCGGACGGCTTTGCCCATTTCGAGGTGGCTGGCGGCGGCAGCTTCGACATATTCGCGAACTCCCGAGTCATCTTTCGCCAGAATGCCGCGAGGGCGGGAGACCTGCTCGACGTCATCGAAGGCCGGGTACGCGTTCATCTAAAGCCGCAGCCGGGACAGCCACAGCAACGCATCCTCACGCCTAGCGCCTGGATCATCGCGCTGCAGGCGGCGACGGTGGCGATCGCCATTGACGAAGACGCCGCCATGCGCATTGACGTGCTCGAAGGGGAAGTGCGTGTGCAGCACACGCTGCGTCCGCGCAGCGAGCCCACCATTGTCCGCGCCGTAGACGCCATTCTTGTGCGTAGCGATCAACAGATTTCGCGTCGGTTAGATCGCGGCTCGCTCTATCGCTACACCGTGAAACCTCTCCACGATTTGTGGACCGCGGTTTCGCCCGGCCACTCCAACAGATCCGGCGAACCCATCGAAGGCAACCACTTCCTCGCACGAGTGACTCCAGCTAAAGGCCGCTACAATAGTGACGAATGAGGAGAACTTCGCTTAGGGGCCCTGGGGTGTTCTTCGTTTGCAGTTTCGCCCTCGCTATTCAGGCTCAGCAAACTACCGCTCCCCGTGGCCAAGTCGTCCCGAAACCTGCCGGCCTGGAAAGCGCTTGGACTCTGCGCACGATTCTTGATGAATTATTGAAAGACAACGAGAAGCTCGAACCCCTCCTGGCGCAGATGAATCCGCAAGAGTGGGTTAGCAGGAAAGGAGCCTCTGACGTTTACATTCAGCAGTGGCAAATTGCCCATACGCAGTTGAACGATGTGCTGGCCGCATCTAAACTTCTGGCGCAGAAAACAGAGAGCCTGCCGCTCGCCTTGGACGACTACTTCCGCCTGGAAGCCCTGGAAGTCACCTCGCGTTCGCTGCAAGAAGCAGTGGCACGCTACGGCGACCGTTTTACGGCAGATCAGCTAAACGGTCTGATTGCCCGTAATTTCTCGCGCCGCGAACGTTTTCGCGATTACATTCGCGATTTGGCCGCCTCTTCCGAAGTCAATTTCAAACTCGCCGACGAGGAAGCGCAGCGTTGCCGCGGTATCATCAGCAAAGAACCCGTCAAGCATGCTAAGTAAAGACGTTCATGGAAGCTAGTGTTTTTGTTTGCTCGATTTGTGGCGGTACGTCGCAGAAAATCTGTGTTTACTGCACAAAAGACGCCTGTGACAACCACCTGTGTGAGCGATGTGCCAAATGCAGCGATTGCTGCACCTGCGATGTCCGTCTAGGCGACGCAACCACCGCCACCCATCGTAATGGCAATGGCCACTCACCCGTTACGCCGCCCCAAAAACCATAGCGCACCCGACTTTTGACGCAGCCTCTTCACGACATACTGCAAAAGACGTTCGGCTTCCAGTCGTTCCGTCCGAATCAAGAACCCGTGTGCCATGCGGCGGCCGAAGGGCGCGATGTTTTGCTGGTGATGCCAACCGGTTCCGGCAAGTCGCTCTGTTACCAGTTGCCGGGCCTCGCGCGGCAAGGCACAACCCTGGTCATCAGTCCGTTGATTGCGCTGATGGAAGATCAGGTGGCGAAGCTTGAATCGCTCGGGCTCGCCGTGGCGCGCATTCACTCGGGCCGTGAAAGACTGGCATCACGCCAAGCCTGTTTTGACTACCTGGAAGGCAAATTGCAATTCCTCTTCATTGCGCCCGAGCGCTTGAGCGTAACCGGATTCCCTGAGATGCTAGCCAAGCGAAAACCCGTGCTGGTGGCAGTGGATGAGGCGCATTGCATTTCGCAATGGGGACACGATTTCCGGCCCGATTACCGTATGATTGGGCAGTATTTGCCGCTGCTGCGCCCCGCCGCGGTGATGGCTCTTACCGCAACCGCCACACCCAGCGTGCAAGGCGATATCGAAAGACAACTCGGTCTTATCAAACCGGCGCGCTTCATTCAAGGATTCCGCCGGGAAAACATTGCGGTTGAAGTGGTAGAAGCGGCGCCTTCGGAACGGCTCGAGTTGTTGCGTGAGCTGATTGCCGATCCAAAACGGCGTCCAGCGATCATATACGCACTCAATCGCAAACAGACGGAATCGCTCGCCGTCGATCTCTCCGATCTTGCCAAGCCCGCCGCGTATCACGCTGGCTTGAGTACCGCGCTTCGCTCCTCCGTGCAGGATGATTTCTTGGCTGGCAAGTTGGATGTGATGGTGGCAACTATTGCTTTCGGCATGGGGATAGACAAGCCGGATGTACGCACGGTGGTGCATGTAGCGTTGCCGGGAAGCGTGGAGCGCTATTACCAGGAGATTGGCCGCGCGGGCCGCGACGGGGCGCCTAGCCGCGCCATTTTGATGCAATCGTACTCCGACCGTCGCACCCATGACTTCTTCTTCGAACAAGATTATCCGGATGTAGCGATTCTGGATGAGATCTTCAAGCGTTTGAAAGAAGATCCCATTTCAAAAGAAGAGCTGCTCGAAAAGCTTCGTTTAGATGTTGATGTATTTGAGAAGGCGGTGGACCGGCTGTGGACGTATGGCGGCGCGCTAGTCGAATACGACCAAATCAAACGCGGTTCCACGCGCTGGCGTGACGGCTATCTTTTCCAATGCGACCAGAAGTCCGCGCAGATCGAGGCCATGATTCAACTCGCGCAGAACCATCAATGCCGCATGGCCATGCTGGTGCGGCATTTTGGAGATCTATCGGATTCCCGGAGCCCATGCGGCATTTGCGATTACTGCGCACCGCTCGAATGTGAAGTGCAACGATTCCGGGCCGCTTCCGTGCGCGAACAAAACCAGTTGCGGCGCATTGTGAAGACATTGCATTCGGCGGGATCGCGCGCGACAGGAAAGTTGTATGCAGATGTCTTTCCCACTCAGGAAGTTCCCCGGCGGACGTTTGAAGACTTGCTCGGGTCGCTCGCGCGTGCAGGCGTGGTGCAACTGCAAGACGCAAGCTTTGAGAAGGACGGAAAAGAGATTCCCTATCGTGTGGCGCGGCTGGTAAAGTCGAAACCGGACGATAGCGAACTAGCCGCAATCCTGATGAAGGAAGAAGTCGCGACCGCAGACGGCTCGCGCGCAAGAAAGAAGAAAGAGTTCCCGAAGGCGAGCGCCGCGCTGGATACGAAACTGGAAGACCCCGCCAGCCAGAAAATTGAAGACGAATTGAAGGCGTGGCGGACAGCTAAAGCGAAAGAGCGCGGGGTTCCGCCTTATTGTGTGCTGAGCAACCAGACGCTGCGCAACGTTGCGGTAGCAAGGCCTGGAGCGGATCAGGATCTACTGGCAATTCCTGGTATCGGACCTACGATTGCGCGGACGTACGGCACGGAGATCTTACAGATTGTGAAAAACGGCTCGACTAGTGCTGACGCATAGTTAATTTCCCAGCTTCTTTATGATTGCATCGGCATCATAAACGCAACCGCCCCAAATTCCGCCGCTCGCCTGCTGCAAAGCGGCCCATAAGCGCGTATCATCCGGCAGATTCGGATCGGCCCGCAAATCATCGCGCATCGGCCGTGCGGCGAAACTTGCCGCATCTTCTCCCACGAAATTGACACTGCCTTCCAGTTTGTCGCGATCGATGACAATCTCAATCAAATCGCCGTCACGCAGTTTGCCGATCGGCCCTTTCGCCAGCGCCTCCGGCGATACATGGCCAATGCACGCGCCGGTGGAAACGCCGCTAAACCGCGCATCTGTAATCACCGCTACGTGCTTGCCAAATGGCAGGAACTTCAAAGCAGACGTGATCTGATATGTCTCTTCCATGCCCGATCCTAAAGGGCCGCGGCAGATAAGCACCAACACATCACCTTCTTTGATCTTGTTCGCTTTGATAGCCGCAATGGCATCAGTCTCGGCAAGAAAGACTTTCGCCGGACCGCGCTTGCGATACACACCGTCGGCATCCACGACAGACGGGTCAATGGCCGTCGCTTTCACTACCGATCCTTCCGGCGCCAAATTTCCGCTGGGGAAACAGACGGTAGACGTCAATCCGCGTTCGCGCGCACTCGCCGGAGCAAGAATCACATCATCCGCTTCAATGCCGTCCAGCGTTTTCAATTTCGCGCGCAGGCTTGTCCTTCGCTCAGATTGTTCCCACCAATCGAGCGATTGATCGAGCGTTTCGCCCGATACTGTGAGCGCCTTGGTTTGCAGCAATCCAGCCCGGCGCAGGTGCAGCATCACTTCCGGAACACCGCCAGCCAGAAAGACTTCTACGGTTGGATGATTGCGTGGACCGTTGGGCAAGGCATCCACCAGTCGCGGCACAGAGCGGTTGATGCGGCTCCAGTCTTCCACCGTCGGCCGCTTCAATCCAGCAGCATGCGCAATCGCTGGAACGTGCAGCAACAAATTAGTCGAGCCGCCGAAAGCCGCATGCACCACCATGGCGTTCTCAAGGGCGGCAGGAGTCAGCAAATCGCGTGTGCGCAGACCGGCTCTTACAAGACCCAATGCCGCGCGGGCCGAACGGCGCGCCATATCGAGCCAGATAGCCTGTCCGGAAGGCGCCAGCGCCGAATGCGGCAGCGTCAAGCCCAAAGCTTCGCCGACAACTTGCGCCGTAGCCGCGGTACCCAGGAACTGGCAGCCGCCGCCGGGAGATGCGCACGCCCGGCAACCTTCCAGTGCCGCTTCTTCCAACGTGATCTTGCCGTGCGCAAAACGCGCGCCAATCGTCTGCACCTTGCCCGCATCTTCACCTTGCTCCGGCATCAACGTCACGCCGCCTGGCACCAGCACGCACGGCAAGTCATGCATACCCGCCAGCGCCATCATCATAGCGGGCAAGCCTTTGTCGCAGGTGGCAACACCGATCACCGCATGGCGTGTGGGCAGCGAACGAATCAAGCGCCGCAACACCACGGCCGCGTCATTACGGTACGGCAGCGAATCGAACATGCCCACTGTGCCTTGTGTGCGGCCGTCGCACGGGTCGGTACACGCCCCAGCGAAGGGTATCGCCCGCAGTGCTTTCAATTCGCGCGCCGCCTCCGCCACCAGCAAACCCACTTCCCAATGCCCCGTGTGATAGCCCAGCGCAATGGGCGTTCCATCGGGCGCGCGCACGCCGCCATGCGTGCTGAGAATCAATACCTGCTTGCCGCCAAGTGCCGCGGCTTCCCACCCCATGCCGGCGTTCTGGGTCAATCCAAAAAGGTTGCCCGAGGGCTGCTCCAGCAGCATCGCCTCGGTAACGGGCAGCGCGCCGGCCGGACCCGCCGCATGCGTCTTGACCTCGAAAATACCGGCATCGCCCGAATCGAAAATACTCTGTGAATTCACATCAACTCCGCTACACTCAAGTTTTCAACACTCATGCCCAACAGCCTTGTCGCCATTTACCCGGGCTCCTTTGATCCGCCCACCAACGGGCACCTCGATGTCATCTCGCGCGGCGCACGTCTGGTCAACCACCTCATAGTAGCCGTCTTGCAGAATACCCACAAGAATTCGCTCTTCACAATTGGCGAGCGCGCCGAGATGCTGAAAGAAATCACCGCGCATTTGACGAACGTGGAGATCGATTCTTTCGACGGGCTGCTGGTGGATTATGCCGTGCGCCGCAACACCAGCACGATCCTGCGCGGCATTCGCAGCGTCTCCGATTATGAAACAGAATCGCAGATGGCGCTCCTCAATCGACGCATGCGCCCTGAGACGGAAACACTATTCCTGACGGCCAGCGCCGAGCACTCGTTCCTGAGCTCGCGCATGGTAAAAGAGATCATCACACTGGGCGGCGATGCCTCCGTTTTCGTGCCCGAGCCGGTCATGCGCCGCCTCCAAGCAAAATCTCATTCCGCCAAAGAGTAAATTAGAAGTTAACCCTATGTTGCAAGCAACCGCAGAACTCGCAGAACGCATATCCACGATTAGCGTCTCTTCCACGATGAAGGTCGCCGCCGATGCCGAACGCCTCCGCAAGGAGGGAGTGGATGTTGTCGACTTCGGCGCCGGTGAACCCGATTTCCCGACGCCGGTCAACATCAAACAGGCCGCCATTAAGGCGCTCGAGTCGAATTTCACAAAGTACACCAATACCGGCGGCACTCTGGAACTCCGCGAAGCCATCTGCGAGCGTCACAAGACGGACTTTGGGACGAATTACGCCGGCGCCTCCGAATGCATGGTTACGGTGGGCGGCAAGCATGCCATCTTCAATCTTATGCAGGCGCTCATTAATCCCGGCGACGAAGTGATCATCCCGGTTCCGTATTGGGTGACCTACAAAGACGTTGTCAACTACGCGGGCGGCGTTTGCGTTTTCGTTGAGACCGAGGAGAGCACCGGTTTCGAAGTGAGCGCGAGCCTGATTGAGAAACATTTGACGCCCAAGACCAAACTCGTCATCATCAATTCGCCTTGCAATCCGAGCGGGGGTGTTTTGTCGAAGGAAGAATTTCGCGCTATTTACGACCTCACTGCAAAGCGCGAGATCTTGCTGATGACCGATGAATGCTACTGCCAGTTTGTCTACGATGCCGCGCCGTTTTCCATCGCTGCCGCGCCGGGCGCGAAAGAGAACGTGGTCGTGGCCGGTTCGCTCTCCAAGACCTATGCTATGACTGGCTGGCGCATTGGCTTCGCGTTAGCGCCTGCGCCCATCATTAGCGCCATGATGAAACTGCAGAGCCACAGCACATCGAACCCGACGTCCATTGCCCAAAAGGCTGCTCTGGAAGCCATGCGCGGGCCGCAGGATTCCATACATGCGATGCTCGCCGAATACCGCCGCCGCCGCGATTTTGTGATCGACCGGCTGCGCAAGATTCCCGGCGTGTCGATTGTGATGCCGAAGGGTGCATTCTACGCTTATCCGAACATCAGCGTTGCGTACAAGAGCGGAAAAGTGAAGAACTCACTCGATTTTGCGAACCAGCTGTTGGCGGCTTCGCACGTGGCCGTTGTTCCGGGTGAAGCATTCGGAACAAACGACCATGTGCGCATTTCCTATGCGACATCTATGACGGAACTGGAGCGTGGGCTGGATCGCTTACAGAAGTTCATCGATAGCGTGCGTGGGTAGGCATGTCGGACTCCCGCGCGCCGATTTCCAATCGGCGCGCGGGATGCCATCCCGCCCCACAAATAAAAATGGAAAGCTATTCGCCCAAGGAATAGCTCATGCCAAAGCGGCCTATTTCGATGAACGCCTTGTCTCCGGGCGGCGAAACTCTAAACGACTCGATTCTGCCGGTGCGGCTCAGGCGCTTTGCCTCGGCATTGCCAAGGAACTGGCCGGAGTGGGCATCGTATAACTTCACTTCTAACGAACTGTCGTCTTTACGCCGCCAGCCGAACACGTATTCGCCGGGTTGCAAAGCGATGCCGCCTATTTTCATGGCGCTTTGCACGATCAGGAAATTAGAGTACTTGCCTTCCGCCGCGTAGCCCGCGGTGATGAGCACTACGCCGGCAATAAATTTGCCTTTACCGTTCGTGATGCCGGAGGCGGTGCGGAATTCAGTCTCGATGCGTTCTGTTTCAACTGGCGCACGGGCCGGAATGAGCGCCTTCAATTCGCTTTCGGAAGCTTGCCTCCAAGCCGCCATGGCGAGGCTCGAAGCTAAGAATGCGGCTAACAGAACAACGCGGGTAAGAGTTCGCATTGGCGGCTACTTTAAGTGAACAAGTCCTCGCTGAATAGCTGTGGTGGCGGCCTGCGTCCGGTCCGTGACGCCCAGCTTGCTCAGCAGGTTGTTGATGTGAGATTTCACGGTTGCTTCCGAAATCGACAAGGTCCCACCAATCTCTTTATTGCTCTGTCCCGCCACAATCAATTGCAGAACTTCCAGCTCGCGGCCGGTCAAGGCAGAGCCGCCCATGCGGTTCGCCAGACGCTCGGCAACAACCGGTGGAATACGCGTCTTGCCCGCATGCACCACGCGAATGGCATCCAGCAGTTCGTCGCCGAACATTCCTTTTAGCAGATAGCCGCGCGCGCCGGCTTGGAGTGCGCGATAAATATCTTCGTCGCCATCAAACGTTGTCAGCACAATAATGCGGGCCGCCGGAAACTCACTTCTAATTTTCGCTACCGCTTCCGCGCCGCCCAATTTGGGCAAGCGCAAATCCATCAGCGTCACATCCGGCTGATGCTTGCGGAATAGCTCGACGCCAGCATCGCCGTCTGAGGCTTCCGCCACCACCGCCATGCCGGGAACCGTATTCAGCAGTGCCACGAGTCCTTGGCGAACAATGTGATGATCCTCCACCACCAGAAGCTTAATCTCCTCACTCATGGCACTATCTTCTCAACGTCAATTTGGGTTCCTTCCCCGGCTTGGCTTTTGACGGCCAATTGCGCGCCAATTTGCGCCGCCCGTTCGCGCATACCGCGCAGTCCAAAATGCCCGTCCGGCCCTGAGGAATTCGCCGTTCCTTCGAAGCCGCAACCGTCGTCGGCAATGGTCATGCGCACCTTCTTGTCTCCGTAAGCCAGATCGATCTTAACCTGTTTGGCATTGGCGTGGCGTACGACATTTGTGACAGCTTCCTGTCCGATTTTTAAGAATTCACTCTCGATTTTTTCCGGCAATTCGCGGTAGGTTCCCAGGACGCTGAATTGCACATTCAGACCGGCTCTCTTGGCAATGTCGGCAGCCATTCTGGATAAACGCGCTCGAAAATCGCCCGAGTCAGAGCCTTGCGATCGCAATTCCCAAATCGAGCGGCGGGCTTCTTCCAATCCGCTCTGCACAAGTCCGCGCGTTTGCCCAACAAGATTTCTGACCCCCTCGGGAGCGTCCGCTAATTTGCGCGACAACAATTCAAGTTGGAGAGAAACGGCGACGAATCCTTGCGCGAGGGTATCGTGAATTTCTCGCGCAATGCGATTACGTTCAGCCAAAACCGCGTTGAATTGCGCCTCAACCTGACTGACGCGCCAGCGGTAGAACCCGTAGACCGCCAGCGCCACTCCGAGCGCCGACAGCAAATAGAACCAATACGTTTGATAGAAGCGCGGCAGCAGACGAAACGCCACCTCACCTTCCTTTGCGCTCCAATCGCCATCATTCACGCGCGCTGTCACTCGGAAGCGGTATTCGGCCGGCGGAAGACTTGTGTAGTAGGCAGTGCGTCGGGTTCCCGCATCCACCCACGTGTGGTCAAATCCTTCCAGCATGTAGCGAAAGCGCACGCGCTGTGGAGAAACAAATGTGCTGCCCGTGTATTCGAAGGAAAGCCGATCGTGTCCGGGCGGCACGTCGCGCGTGGACTTCAAAGTGGATTTCAAAGTGGAATTCAAATCGAGGGCGCGATCATCCACTGAGAAAGATTCGACCGCAACCAAGGGCGCTAAACCGTTCGCCAGAGCAGTCTGGCCGTCAATGGTAGACACGCCGCGAAGCGTAGCGAACCATAGCGCGCCGTCTTGCGACCGCCACGCCGCTGGGTGCCCACCTTCGCTGCACTCGTTCACCCGCATGCCATCGGCAGTTCCGTACTGCGTCACGGACAGCGAACCGCCCGTTCCAGCCGCCGCGGCGTCCAGTTCGGTTTTGGCCACTCGGTAGATCCCCGTTTTCGAGGTGAGCCACAAGAAATTACCGTTTTCCAGAATGGCGAAGATCGACGCGGGCAAACCGAAGCCCGACGGGAAGTGAAAGATCTTACCGTTCTGCATACGGTGCAAACCGCCGTCTTGCGTGCCAATCCAAAGCACCGCTGCGGGAGTGGCGTGAAGCGCGGTTACAACGTTGCTGGCTAAACCATCGCGCCCGGTAAAAGTTTGGAAGTGGCCGTCTTTGATTCGCGTTAAGCCGCGCAAGGTGCCAACCCAAAGAGCGCCGTCGCGATCGCGCGTTAGCGCGCCCACCAGATCGCTGCCCAATCCATCAGCCTCTGTGTAGGTATGGAACGTCGAGCCCTTCCAAAGCGTCAGCCCGCGCCTGGTGCCAATCCAGACAGAACCATCGGCATCCGTGTGCAGCGACCGCACTAAATCATCCGGTAATCCATCGGCCGTTGTGAGCACCTTTACCTTGCCATCGTGAATCACGTTCAGCCCGTCTTGCGTACCAACCAGCAGGTCACCGCCAAACGATTCACCAAGCGCGAAAACAAGGTTGCTGGATAAGCCGTCTTCCACTGTCAAGCTCGACACTTTGCGACCGCCGATTTTCGTTAGGCCGCCGTTGGTGCCAAACCACATTGCGCCATGACGATCCTCATACACGCAGCGCGCCAGATCGTCGGTCAACCCGTCCTTGGTTGTGTAGGTCGTGATCTTTTGATCGCGCAGCACCGTGACACCGTTCGACTCGCTGCCAAGCCACATGTCGCCTTCGCGGTCTTCAAAGAGAGACAAAATCACATCGTTAGCTAGCGGATCATTGGCGGGAAACGTCTCCACTTTTCCATTCACCATGCGCTTCACGCCCCGATTTGCGATCCAGAGCGCACCGTGGCTATCTTTCAAGGTGGCGCCACTGCTGCTTTCTACATCTTTGGTTTCTCGGTTTTCGAACCGCCCGTTGCTCAATTTAGCCAAGCCGCGGGCCGTTAGAACAGACAAATGGCCCGCGCCGTCCTGCTCAATCGACCAAATACTGTTGCTCGGGAGCCCCTGCTCACTCGTAAAGACGGCCGTCCCCCCGGCGCGAAACACAGTGAGTCCATCGGCAGTGCCAATCCAAAGCGCTTGCTGATTGTCTTCCAAAAGCGCGCGAATGTTGTTGCTGCGAAGAGCCGGCGTGTTTTGCGAATCGTAGACGGTAAACTTCAAGCCATCAAAGCGGACCAAACCGCCTTCGGTGGCCAGCCACAAATAACCGTCATGTGTTTGCAGTATGGCGTGAACCGTATTTTGCGGAAGTCCGCTTTCCGTCTGCCAGTTCTGGCGTTGATAGCTGGTGAGCGGTTTGCTCGCGTCGAGTGCAGAGAGCGGCAAACCCGCGGCCAACCACGACAGTGTGAAGACAATCAACCGCATTGACACGATTCCACCATACAAGACAGGCGCGTCATTCGTACCGAGCGGGCGCGCGACGCAAAGGGGCAGCGTTTTTCCTTTTTTTTTTTAGTGGAGACATAGGGGTGGCTTACTGGCTGAAAACTGATGGTGACGAGTGAGGGACTTTCGTGATTTTAGGCGGCGGCCTCGCTGGTTTGCGGCATTTGCGACATTTCTGGCGCGGCAGTGAGGGCTTCTTTCAGAAATTTTTCCTGCTGAGTGGGTGTGAGGCGGCGCATATAGGCAGCGAAGCGGTCTTTCGAAAAATCGAACCCAACGCCGGGGATTTTTGAGAGTGGCTGTTTGCGATGCTGCGCGAGGAGTGCGGATTTGGCGGCTTCGGCGAGAGTTTCTTCTTCCCTGGCTTTGCGGGTGGATTGGAGGCGTTGGAGTTCCGCGGTTTCGCGTTCACGGCGTCGGACGAGGCGGTTTTCCTGAAGCTGAAGATTGCGAAGTTCCTTTTCGTGAAGGCGACGCACGTGCATTTCGAGCGCCATCTCGGCGTCGGGTTTAGCGTAGGACGGATTCTCTTCCATGAACGTTAGGCTGCCGGTGGCGAGGATGGCGAGTTCAAGGCCGGGGATGCGGTTGAGACGCCAACGGGTATCGGCGATGGATTGCACGAGGGCGGATTCTTCCGGGCCGACGGGTTGGAATTGGGTTTCATACGACTCGATGTGGGCGTAGTAACGGAGAAAGTCGTCATTGGCGAAGAGGACGGTGTTGCCGGTGAGGCCGCATTTGACGGCGTTGAGGCGGGATTTTGCTTTACCCTCCGGGGAGGTGGGTCCGCAGGATTTTTTGGCGTTCTCGCGATTGGCGGCGAGGCGGGCGGCGGAGATGGTATCTGCTGTTTCGGGCGCGGCGGCCGGAGGGGTAGGGTTAGTGGTGTTTTTGCTATCAGACATGATGATTGACTCCAGTTTTTTCGAAGTAAAAAGGGCCTGCGGGATAAGGGGGGAAGGCTCCAGCACCTTGATGGCGCGCAGGTCTGTTCTCGATTCTTATTTTGTGCGGGTGGGGAGTGAGGCGGAGATGGGAGGATTGGGGGTGAGTTTGTAAGTCGTGGATAAAAAGGGAGTTGGAGGAGAAAAATAAATCTGTCTGGGCGGTGACTAGCGTTTTTGCGGAGCGAGCGCGAGCTGGGAAAGAGGCGAATGCGCCTCCGAGTGAATGAACGCTGAGATAAAGCAGTTCGGCTTCCGTGTGGACTTGATCCAGCGGCAGGTGGCTCTGTGGGCCGCGAAAACCCGATCACGTAAACTCTCGCCGACAGGGTGGGGTCTGTTTCAACTTAGTGGTCGGCGCCCGAGAACCTCACGGGCAGGTGGATTCCCGGACACATGGGCGTTTATCAGTCCTGATTTCTGAGAACGATTCTCGACATACAAATCGGGGCTTTGTACGAGTAGCGCGTTTATCCGGCCGGAGCGCGATCTGACGGTTCCCAGATGGAGACTTGGGGGAAACGCCGAACCTGGTGCTTGAAAAGTAGTGGAAGGATGCGCCGTGATACGGGAGCTATCCGGAACTAACATCGATTCGCTGTGCTGGCAGCCGAACTTCAGAGCTCGCGACGCGTCCATACGCGTCGCGACGTAATCGTGGCGACTGCGCGTTCGACGAAGCGGACCGAGTCGTCGAGAAGCACCTCATCGTCGCCCCTATGCACACGGATCGGAGGGAGGCCGGCCAAGTCGGCATGGAGCGGTGAGGCGAGAGGGTCGCCCGCATCGTGGGACCCTAACTCTCGGTCAGTTGAATTAGTTCCCGAACGCATTACGGTCTCGCGCCGCGATCTACCCATTACGTTCTAGGTACAAATAAGCGATCGACGGCAATATCCCCGCGACTTAGTTTGCCTAAGGGTCTTAGTCGTTAGAGTACGGAAGCGTCCGGAACTGCGTTGACGCTGGATATACGGACTGTTAGATTCGGGTTTAAGGACTACCTTGAACGCTGTCAATTCTTTGTGGACCTTACGACCGTCTGGTCAAGTTAGTCTTAATATGAGAATAAACGAAAGAGTTAGCATCCTGTCCATGTGCGCATGTGCGCTTTTACTCGGCACAGGAATATCGACGGCAGCGCCTCCTCTCACCATGCAGGTTCTCGTCTTAGCTGGTAGCACCAACGAGGGCAGTTATCAATCGATCACCACAGTCCTGGGGCAGATTGGCGTACCTTATCAAACCGTAGCGCTGAGCAGCATCACGCCGGATTCATCGGGAAACCGGTTATCTCAAGTGACTTTGTCTAACTCCACTGGCCAGGGGCTATATCAAGGCATCATTCTCACGGACAGCACCTTCGCCGCGTGTGGTTCCTCATGCTTGTCCGTTACCGATTGGACTACGCTGAATACATACGCAACTCAGTTCAGTGTACGCGTCGCAAGTTACTATACTAATCCGGCGGCACAATGGGGGCTTGTGGCGGCTAATACCGGCAGCTATACCGCCGCGAGTCCGCTCAGCGTCACTCTTACTACGGCTGGCGCAGCCGTGTTCCCATACTTGAATTCCGCCAACGCTATTCCGGTGGCGGGTCAGGGCACTTCCAGTATTCAGGCCTATCTCGCGACGCCAACAGCGGCGACTAACGAGACCACCACACCACTCCTGATGGCCGGTTCGTACACCGTCGGCGTGACTCACACAACCGCAAGCGGCGAGCAGATCCTGGCGCTCACGATGGACAATACACCTACGCTCCTTCATTCCCAGGCTTTCGCTTACGGAGTGATCAACTGGGTGACCAACGGCGTGTTTCTAGGTTCACGGAGAGTTTATCTGAATCCTGAAGACGATGACGTCCTGCTCGACAACTGGATCTATGCGCCTGCGCTGCATCCAGCCTGCGAACCCGACCATACCTGCCCAACTTATTACGAGACCGGAGCAGATTTCCAGGCGATGGCGAATTGGCAAACCAGTCTTCAGTCGCAACCTCAATTCCAGGGCTATCGTGGAACCATTTGTTTTAACGGCGTGGGAACCACATGGTTTGATCCGACCGATCCGGTTTTCGCCACAATCGCATCGCTGAGCTCGCAATTCTGGTGGCTTAGCCATACCTGGGACCACCCCAACCTGGATTGCTATGCAACGACAGAAAGCGGCGCGTGCGTTCCCGCCACGCTGACGCAATCGCTCTCCGAACTGAATCAGAACATAGCCGTTGCGCCTTCGCTCGGTATTACGCTCGACCAAACCAGCATGGTGACGCCATTCAATAGCGGCTTGTCGAATGCAGACTTCCTGCAGGCGGCAGCGCAGGTGGGAATTCAATACATTGTGTTCCCACAACTACCGGCCAGCCCCAACACAGGGATTGTCAATGCGTTAGTTCCGTCCATTCTGGAAGTCACACGTATGAACCTTGATCTTTACTATGACGTCTCCAGTCCATTGACGGGTGTGTACGGCTCATGGCCGGACGAATACAACGCTCAATATGGACCGAATGGCACGACGCCGACCTACAGTCAGGATCAAACCTACAGTCAGGTCATCGACAACGTGAGCCAGGAGTTTCTGCAGAGCACCGTGCTGGCCTATGCGCCGTATCCGCTCGAATCTCACATGGCCAATACAGCGGCGTATGACGGAACGCACTCGGTGTTCACCGACCTGATTGACGCAATCGTCACAAAATACAACAACTTGTTTACTTTGCCGGTTCTAAGTTTGGACCTGAACAACATCGGAGCGCTGCTCACATCTCGCGCCAATTACAACGCTTCAGGCGTGGTTGGTGTGTATACGCCCGGGGTGAGCGTTGTGCTGACAACGACCAACGCGGCAACCATTCCGACGACGGGAGTCTGCTCGCAGACCTCCTGCGGCACGTATGGCGGACAGATCCAGGACAATGTCGTCATGGCCGCGGGCTCCACCGTAACGATTCCGCTCCCACCGGTCGTGGGAGTCTGGCTCTCCTCGGTTTCGGTCAATCCGTCCAGCGTAACCGCCGGAACGTCGGCCCTGGGAACCGTTACCTTGAATGGCGCAGCTCCGTCCGGCGGTGTGTCCGTATTGCTTTCGAGCAACAACGCTTCGGCAACCGTACCCGCTTCGGTCACTGTTGCCGCCGGAAATACGACTGCCACGTTTACCGTCTCTTCCAGCACGGTCACATCATCCGTTCCGGCTACGCTGACGGCCAGCTATAGCGGTATGAGTCAGACCGCGGCCCTCACCATCACTCCGGCTGTCTCTCTTTCTTCGGTTGCGGTTAGTCCTGCCAACGTCATCAGCGGTGCGTCGGCCACGGGAACCGTTACATTGAGCGGCGCGGCCCCCTCCGGCGGCATCGTGGTCGATCTGTGGACCAATGGTACGCCGGCATTCGTTCCGACAAGCGTCACAATCCCTGCCGGATCCACCACGGCCACCTTCACCGTGACAACTGTATCTACGTCCAGCTCTGCGCAAGATACGATCACAGCCTTTTACAACGGAGCGAGCACGACCGCGGCGCTCACCGTGGGTGCAAGTGTATCCCTTTCGTCGGTCTCGGTGAATCCCGCGACTGTCACCGGCGGTACCTCAGCGACGGGAACCGTGACCCTAAGCGGAGCAGCACCCGCAGGCGGCGTCGTAGTCGATTTGTGGACCAATGGTACGCCGGCATTCGTTCCGACAAGCGTCACAATCCCTGCCGGATCCACCACGGCCACCTTCACCGTGACAACTGTATCCACCTCCACTGCTTCGCAGGATACGATCACAGC
>PMSX01000253.1 GCA_003167495.1 Bryobacterales bacterium
TAACCACTCACCCACCTGTCCGCAAAAACGGCCTGGCAAGCTTGAGAATAACATAAGGCTGCTCGAATCCTCCCGCTTGGGCGCCGGCGGCTACTTCGCGAGCGCCGCAGCCGAACTGGTGGCAAATTGCAGGAACGCGGATGGGAAAAGGCCCAACGCCAGCACGCCGATCGCGCTAACCCACATCGCCAGGCGCAGACTCACCGGGGGGGCCTCTAACTGCAACGTAGGAACATCAGGCTCGCGCATGTAAATCGCCACAATGATCTTCAAGTAATAGTATGCGGCAATCGCGCTGTTGATTAAGCCGAGAACCGTCAGCCACACGAGATGCGAGTTCAACGCTGCCTGAAACACGTAAAACTTCCCAACGAACCCACCCGTGAGCGGAACGCCAATGAGCGAGAAAACAAAAATCGAAAGTAAAGCAGCCACCGCCGGTTGGCGCCGGCCCAAACCAGCCAAATCATCCACCTTCACAAAACGCTCATTGCGCGAGGCAACATAGCCAATCACGGCAAAAGCGCCAATATTCATCACTGCGTAGGAAGCCAGATAGAACATCGCCGCTGAGACGCCAACGCTGGATGCCGCTGTCAGCGCCACCATCACATAGCCGGCGTGCGCAATGGAACTGTAGCCCAACAGGCGCTTGACATTCGTTTGCCACAGCGCGCCCAAATTTCCAATCAGCATCGTTCCCAGCGCGCATCCCCACATCAACCACTCCCAGCGCTCGTGAATCGGCAAGAACGATGTCATAAACAGCCGGAAAAATNNTCATCGCCACCGCCACCGCCACGATCGCGGAGACCGACGACGTTTGATTCTCAGGCATCCACCTCCGGATGGCCTCCAGGTTGGTCGAACTGACCGATCCGAAAATCCATGCCGTGCCGTATAAGAAAAACGCAGTGGCAAACGAGCCGAGCAGAAAATACTTCAGCGCCGCTTCATTGTTGCGGCGATCGTCGCGCAGAAAACCCGCCAAAACATAAGTCGCAATCGAAGAGATCTCCAGGCCGATAAAAACCATGATGAGATCCGCGGCCGTAACCATGATGCACTGGCCGACAACTGAAAATAAAATCAGCGCGTAGAATTCGCCGCCGGCGTTTGAATCTTCGCGCTCCAGGTAGCTCAACGAAGCCAGAATCGACAGGAATCCAACGCCGATCACCACGGCCCGGAAGAAGATACCGTAATCATCCACCACAATCATGTCGTGGAAGGCAGCGCCCGGCTCGGCAACCAAGCCAGGGAGGTTTGCCGCAAAGGCCGTCGCAAGCCCAAACATGGCGATTATGCCAAGATATCCGCGCTTTCCCTTGCTGACCGCTTCGAGCATCATCACCACAATGCCGAAAAACGTCAGAATGATTTCGGGCAGAATTCGCGAATACTCCGCCATCGACGGCATGAAATTAGCGGGCATGGGTTACCTCGGCCACAGCACCCATTGTCTGTACGCCGGTGCCGGAACGATCCAGTTTCACCCGGTATTGATTAATCATGTTGGTTTTGTCGAGCAACTGATACGTTGCCGCCGAAATGCTCGGCATGAAACTTTGGCTGTAGCAACCCAGCCAAACCATCAAAGCGATCAAAGGCAAAGTCGGCACCCAGTCTCTCCACTGCAGATCGTGAAAGTGTTCAATTTCCGGGTTCAGTTTGCCCAAAAAAGTCCGCTGGTACATCCAGAGCATATAAGCCGACGAAAGAATTACCCCTACCGCAGCCCAAATCGCCCAATTAAAATTGGCGATCGCCGCGCCTTGCAGCAGTAGAAACTCGCCCACAAAATTGCACAAAGCGGGAAGCCCAATGCTGGCGAACATGGCTATCGAAAACGCCGCCGCCAAACGTGGCGCTAACGCAGCCACTCCTCCAAAGTCGGCAATCTCCAACGAATGCCGTCTTACTTGCAAATATCCAGCCAAAAGGAACAGCGCGCCCGTCGATACGCCATGCGCCAGCATTTGATACACGGCGCCATCCGCACCTTGCTGATTAAAGGCAAAAATCCCCAGCACGATCACACCCACATGGCTCAAAGACGAGTACGCAATCAAGCGCTTGATATTCGGCTGAACCAAGGCCAAGAGCGCACCATAAACGATTCCGATAATCGCGCAGATCGCGATCCAAGGTGCAAAGCGATGCGCCGCCCCCGGGGCGAGCGTGATCCCAAAGCGTAACAAACCGTAAGTGCCCATCTTCGACATCACCGCCGCCAGTAAAAACGTGGCGGGCATCGGCGCTTCCGCATAAGTATTGGGCAGCCAGGTGTGCAGCGGGAAGATAGGCGCCTTCACCGCGAACGCCGCCAGCAATCCGAAGAAAATAAACGTCTGGTCGCGCGCCGTGATCGCAACTTGGCCGCCCGCGACCGCCCTTAAAATGTCCACCGAATCGAACGAGTTCGTCAAACTGTGCAGATAAAGAATCGAGCCCAGCATCAGAATCGAGCCGGCCATCGTGTATACAAAAAACTTTACCGACACCTTGAACGCATTACTGCCGCCCCACGCCCCTACCATCAAATACATGGGCACAAGAGCTATTTCCCAAAAAACGTAAAAGGCAATCAGATCGAGCGCTGAAAAAACGCCAATCAGTCCGAACTCGAAAAGCATCAGCATCGCAAAGAAGCTCTTGCGCCGCTCTTTCACCATTTTTTCGGTGGCCCACACCGCCATCGGCACCAGCAGGGTCGTGAGCAGAATCAGCCACAGGCTAATTCCGTCCACACCCATGTGCAGCCTGATTTTCAAACTGGCCACCCATGATTCGTCAATCTGCGAAGTAAACCTTTCCGGGTGCGCCAGCGCCGGCCGGATCAGCCGCAGCGCCGCAATAAACGCGCCTAGCGACGAAACCATCGCGTAGAAAAACGGCAGCCGCGAACGTCTTGGACACGCGGTAACTATGAAAAAGCCAATCAGCGGAATGAACAGCGTCAGCGCCAGATAGTTTAACGAGAGGATCGAATCGAGGAGCGAGTCCATGCTTAGCGCGCCGCCCCCAAACTCAGAATGAAGATCAACAACAGAGACCCAGCCAGAATCCAAGTGGCCGAATTCCGTATGCTGCCCGACTGCCAGCGCCGCGCTACCGAACCGAGCGCCTCAAGCAGTTTGCCCAAACCATTTACCAAACCGTTATCAATCAAACCTTCATCCACTCCGCGCCAAAGCACCGTTCTCGAAAGCCAGGTGAGCGGCTTCACAATCGTCGCCGCGTACAGTTCATCCACGTAATATTTATTCACCAGCAGCGTGTAGATCGGCCCGGCGGCCGATTTGATCGAATCGCTCAGCGACGGCGAGATCACGTAAAACAGCGTCGCCAGCAGAATACCCGCAATCCCGAAACTGGCCGAGATAATCATCGGCTGCAGATCGCTGTGTTCCGTAATCGGGAACATCGGCGCTAACCAATGCGGTACGTTCAGAAATCCGCCACCCGCGGAAAAGATAGCCAACACTATGAGCGGGAAGGTCATCACAAATGGCGATTCATGCGGATGATGATGCCCGCGGTACTTACCGAAAAAAGCCAGAAAGTAGGCGCGGAAAACGTAAAACGCCGTGAGGCCCGCTGTCGCCGCTCCCACCCAGAACATCCACGGCCAAGCACTCTCATACGCCGCCGCCAGAATCGCATCCTTACTGTAAAAACCCGAAAAGCCCGGCACTCCCGAAATGGCCAGGCTCGCAATGCCCAACGTAATAAACGTTACCGGCATCGCCTTGCGAAGTCCGCCCATGTGGCGCAGATCCTGTTCTCCGCTCAGACCATGAATCACACTGCCCGCGCCCAGGAACAAAAGGCCTTTGAAGAATGCGTGAGTCATCAGATGAAAGATGCCGGCCGAATACGCTCCCAAGCCTAAGCCCAGAAACATATAGCCAAGCTGCGAGACTGTCGAATACGCGAACACTTTCTTGATGTCGTTTTGCGCCAGGCCAATCGTCGCGGCAAACACCGCCGTGGCCAATCCCACCAGCGCCACAATGTGCATCGCCGCGGGGGCATGGTCGTAAAGGAACGCCACCCGCGCCACCATATAAACGCCCGCGGTCACCATCGTGGCCGCGTGAATCAGCGCCGACACTGGCGTTGGGCCTGCCATCGCGTCCGGTAGCCACACATAAAGAGGAAGCTGAGCCGATTTCCCGCAAGCGCCCACAAACAGCAGCAGCGTAATCACTCCTAGCGGCCCCATGGAAGTCTCTACCGGCAGCGTCTTCACCGCGGAGGCGATCGAACTGAAATCCAACGTTTGGAAATGGATAACTAGCAGGAACAAACCCAGCGTAAAGCCAAAATCGCCAATGCGATTCACAATGAAAGCTTTGTTGGCCGCATCACCCGCGAACCTCTCTTTGAAGTAGAAGCCCACCAACAGATAACTGCACAAGCCAACGCCTTCCCAACCGACAAACACCAGCAACAAATTCGCTGCCAGCACCAGCAGCAGCATGAAGAACATGAACAAATTCAGGTACGCGAAAAATCGCCCATACCCTTCTTCATGCGCCATGTAACCGATGGAATATATATGAATCAGCAGGCCAACGCCGGTAACAACCAGCAGCATCACTGCCGTGAGCCGGTCAACGGTCAGATCGAACCCGACCTTCAGAAAGCCGCTGTGAATCCAAGTGAAGTCGTGCTCGGACACCGCCGTATCCAGCGGATATATTTTTGAAAGCAAGAACAACACTAAACCGAACGAAGCGGCCACGGAGCCGACGCAGATTATGTTGACTAGCGCTTTCGGTAATCGCTTCCCCAACAAGCCGCTCAACAGAAAACCGATCAGCGGGCAAACAGGTATGAGCCAAAGGTTCATGGTGAATTGGTTATAGCTTCATCGAGTCGATGTCGTCGATTTGCAGCGTTCCCCGGTTCTTGAAAATAGTCAATATGATCGCCAGCCCCACGGCAGCCTCCGCCGCCGCAACCACCATCACGAAGAACGAATAGATATGGCCGTCAACATTCTTATTCTGATATGAGAACGTCACAAACGCGAGATTTACGGCGTTCAGCATGAGTTCGATCGACAGGAATACCGTGATCACACTCTTGCGGTAAACAAAGCCCGCCACACCCATCCCGAACAAAATGGCGCTCAGGGTCAAATACCACCAAATAGGAACATGATCTATCAATCGATCTCCTTTCGGGCCAGTACCACTGCGCCCAGAATTGCAATCAGAATCAACACCGACACCACTTCAAACGGCAACAGGAATTGCGTGAACAACTTAATGCCGATCGCCTCTGCCGTACCTCCTACCCAGGAGCCGAATCTCACGTCGGAAACCTTCGATGGAAACTGCGTCTCTCTGATGAGGAAGGACAACAGCACAACAAACAAGGCCAGCAGCGGAAATCCGGCGATCTGCGCGAACAGAGACTTATCGCTGCGCTTTTCCGTGCCCGCGTTCAGCAGCATGATCACAAAGATGAACAGCACCATCACCGCGCCGCCGTACACAATCATCTGCGCCATGGCGATAAACTCAGCGCCTAACAACAGATACAGCAGCGCCAACGACGACATGACGCCAATCAAAGAAAGCGCGCTCGAGATCGGGTGCTTCTGCAGCACCAGGTTCAATCCGCAGCCGATGGCCGTCACCGCCGCGATGATAAATAGAATCGAGTCCATTACTTTTGGTCCGGGAACAAAGCCACCATCAATGCAGTAAGTAACAGGTTGGCCAGCGCGCAGGGGAACAGAAACGTCCACGCAAAGTGCATCAGTTGATCGTAGCGAAAGCGCGGCAAAGTGCCGCGCACCCAAATATAGACAAACAGCAAAAATCCCGCCTTCGCCACAAACCAGAAAATCGGCACCAAGTAAGTTTGCAGAAAAGGAATTGCGAACAACAATGCCAGCAGCAACGCCCCGAAGCCGAAAATCGGGAAAGTGATGTGATCCCCCTTGCGCCCGATCTTGCCAGACTGCGCGAACAGAAGCAGCGCTGCCACCACAAACACCGCCGTCGGCGCCCAATCCGAATACGGCGCGGGAAATAAAGGATGCCACCCGCCCAGAAACAGGATTGTCGCCACGCAGGAAATGTTGACCATGTTGGCGTATTCAGCCATGAAGAAGCAGGCAAACTTCATGCTGCTGTATTCCGTGTGATATCCCGCCACGAGTTCGTTTTCCGCTTCCGGCAGATCGAAAGGAATGCGGTTTGTTTCCGCGAACCCGGCAACCATAAAAATAATGAACCCGAAAATCTGCGGAAACGGCATTTGAAAAACGCTCCACCGCGGAATCACGTTAAAGTAATAGCCCGCTTGCGATTCCGCAATCGCCCGGAAACTCAGATGATTCGCCAGCAGCAACGGCGAAACAATCACCAGCGTAAACGGCAACTCGTAGCTGATCATCTGTGCGCTGCTGCGCAACCCGCCCATCAAAGAGTACTTGTTGTTCGATGACCACCCAGCCAGCGCAATGCCGTAAACACTCACCGCGCCCACCGCCAGAATAAACAAAATCCCGACGTTCAAATCGCCGATCTCCATGAACGTCGAGCCGCCCGGAACCGGCACTTCCGGCCCAAAAGGAATAATGGAAATCGACACCAGCGCTAAAGACACCGCAATGAACGGCGCCAGTAAATAGAAAAACCGGCTGGCATACGGCGGCATCAAATCTTCTTTCGTCAGCAATTTAAAGACATCGGCCAACGGCTGCAGCAAACCATGCGGGCCTACCCGCAGCGGACCCGTTCGCGATTGAATATGCGCCAGCACCTTGCGCTCCACCCATTGCAAATAAGCGAGCGTCGTCATAAAGACCGCGAACACAATCGCGATCTTCACCAGGGTAATGATCACGAAGAAACTCATCTGTTCTTACCCGCCGGCTCCAGCGGTGCGCTCTCCTGATTCTTCTTGTTTGGATCGCGGTACAGCGCGCCGGGAGATTCCATCACCGCGTTTAGCATGTGGGAATGTTTGCCCATAGTCCCTGATGTGAAAAGCGTGTTGCCGGCGGAGCGCACTAATTCCGGCGCTGCCCGAAACGTCAGTTCGCCTGTCGCGGGAGTGGCCGTCGCCACCCCGCCGGATTCAATCACTGCCAAGGGCAAATCATACCCCAGCACTAGTCTTCTGATCTCTTGGAATATCGTTTCCGTCGTCGGTGTGACCCAATCGCTGCGCATTTCCTTCGCCAGCAGCGCGATAATCTCAAGGTCCGTTTTGGCCCCCATCGTTTTCGCCGCGCGCGTCAGTTTCTGCAACCCGCCGCAGACATTCGTAACCGTCCCATTCTTCTCATAAGCCGAAGCGGCGGGCAGCACAACATTCGCGCGCTTCGCTGTCTCCGTCAAAAATAAATCCTGCACAACAATAAAAGCATTTGCCGAAGCGAGCGGCCGCCGCGCCAGCGGATTGGAACCCACCACCCAAAGCGCATCCAAGTTCGGCGTTGACAGCATCTCATCGTAGTTCAAACCGGGCGACAACCCGCCATCCGCTATGTTGTGATAGCCCGGCAACAGATCGGGCAGAACACCCATATCCGATGCGCCGCGTGAATTAGCGTAATCCAACAGGCAGACGTACTTCACAGGAATGCCCAGCGTATCGCCGAACGCCACTAATTTCGCGAGACCCAGACCTTTGATTGCCGCTCCGAACAAGATCACCAATTCGGACTCAGCCGCCAGCGCATCCTTCCATTGCTCCAGCGCTTTCAACTCCTCGCCTAACGCCGCTCGCCTCGTCGTCGCATAATCGTCCTCGCGCACCGGCCCAGGCGTTACAGCCCAAACTTTGGCCTTGTTCAATCGTGCGTTGGTCCTCAATAAATATGCCAGCAGCGGATGCTCTTGCGAAAGATCGGAATCAATCACCAGCGCAGCTTTCATCGTCGAAAGATCGGCCGTCGTAGCGAGAGCATTTTTTCGCCCGCGCAACGCCGACAGCAAACCCAACAGATCGCCCGTCCGGTGGTGATCGATATTCGACGTCTTCAAAATCTGCCGCGTGAACTTCTGCAGCAAATAATTCTCTTCATTGCTCGTGTGGTTCGAGCCAATCACTCCGAACCGTCCGCCTTTGGCGACAAATTCGGAAAAACGCTTCGCCACTGTTGCCAGCGCTACGGCCCACGAGACCGCCCGCAACTCGCCATTGGCCGTTTTCAGCAGCGGCGATGTCAACCGGCTCGGACTGTGATTGAAATCGAATCCGTAGCGTCCCTTCACGCAGAGAAACTCGCCATTCACCCCTGACTTATCGCGATTGTTCGCGCGAATAATTTCACCATTCCGCACGCCCAGCGTCGTCTTACAACCGTCCGAGCAATGCGCGCAAATCGTACCCGCGTGCTCCATCTCCCACGGACGAGTTTTATACCGGTAGGTACCCGAGGTCAGCGCACCCACCGGACAAATATCGATGCAGGCGCCGCACTCATCGCACTCCAGATGATCGCCCTTGTTGGGTATAATCTCCGCCGCCGACCCGCGGTTGCCAATGCCCAACGCATTTACGCCCAGCCCTTCACCGCAGATCCGTACGCAGCGATAACACAGAATGCAGCGCGGGGCATCGTAGAAAACCACCGGCGACCACTGCTTCTCGTCCTCATGCTGTTTCGTTTCCCGAAAACGGCTTTCACCGGCCCCATACCGAAACACCATGTCCTGCAATTCGCATTCGCCGCCCTTGTCGCAAACTGGACAATCCAACGGGTGGTTCGTCAGCAAAAACTCAAGTGTGCCCTTGCGCGCTTGCCGCACCGTCGGAGAATCCGTATGAACCACCATGCCCGCGGCCACCGGCGTCGTACAAGCTACCTGCAGCTTCGGGGTTTTCTCCACTTCCACCAGACACATGCGGCACGCTGCCTGCAACGAAAGTCCATCGTAATAGCAGAATGCCGGAATAGCAATGTTCGCCTGTTTCGCCGCATTAATCAGCAGCGTGCCCGGCTGCGACTCCAGCTCCCGGCCATCGATCGTCAGTTTGATTGGGTCAGCCATCGTCTCCCTATTGCTTCGCTTACACCACCACCAGGTCCGGCGTTTTCTTCGTCGCACGGGTCTGTTTCAACTTGGCTTCGAATTCATCGCGGAATTTGGCCACAAAGGCGCCAATCGGCATCGCAGCCGCGTCGCCTAGCGGACAAAACGTCCGCCCCAGCATGTTCGCCGCCAGTTCGCCAATCAGATCGATATCGCTCGCTACCCCTCCGCCCTCGTGAAAGCGCGTGAGGATCTTTTTCAACCACGTTGTGCCCTCCCGGCACGGAATGCACCAGCCACAACTTTCGTGCGCATAAAACTTGATGGTGCGCAAAGCCACCGCAACAATATCGGTATCTTCATCAAGAATCACCAAACCACCCGAACCCGCCATCGTCTTCGCCTTCGCCAAGGCATCGAAATCCAGCGTCAGATCTACGCACTCTTCGGCTTTCAGCACCGGCGACGACGAACCGCCCGGAATGACCGCTTTCAATTTCTTGCCGCCTCGCATACCGCCGCAGACTTCGTTGATCAGCTTCATCATCGGGAAGCCCAACGGAATTTCATAAACGCCCGGCTTGTTGACGTGCCCGGAAACACATGTCAAGCGCGTGCCGCCGCTTTTGGGAACGCCCAAACCCGCGTACCATTCCGCGCCTTTGCGGAAAATCACGGGCACCGAAGAGAAGGTCTCGGTGTTATTTAGAATCGTCGGAGATTGAAACGCCCCCACCACTGCCGGGAACGGCGGTTTCAGCCGCGGAATCCCACGTTTGCCCTCCAGCGATTCCAACAGCGCCGATTCTTCGCCACACTCATAAGCACCCGCCCCCGTATGCGTGTAGAGGTCGAAATCCCATCCGGTGCCCAGAATGTTCTTGCCTAGGAAGCCCTTCTTGTAGGCCTCTGCCAGCGCCTTATCCACAATATCGATCAGATACCGGTACTCGCCGCGTATAAAGATGTAGCCTTTGTTCGACTTGATCGTAAACCCGGCAATGATCATGCCCTCAATCATCTGATGTGGATCTTTCTCCATCAGCAGCCGGTCTTTGCAAGTGCCAGGCTCACTCTCATCCGAATTGCAAATCACGTAAGTCGGCTTGCCCGTCGTCCGCGGAACAAAGCTCCACTTCATGCCCGTGGGAAAACCCGCCCCGCCCCGCCCGCGCAAATTCGAAGCCTTCAGCGTGTCAATAATCGCCTCGGGCGTCATGGAAACCGCCTTTTTCAGCCCTTCATAGCCATCCGTCGCCAGATACGTATCGATCGACGCCGAATTGGGCGTTATTTGAAAGCGCTGCGAAATCACTCGCACTTCCAGCGGACTCGGTTCGTTGTACTTGATCGCCATGGTTCCTTAAGACGCGTTCTTACCGTAATTGCCGTCGCGCAGCGACGCGATCAGCTTGTCAAACTCGCCATTCGTCACAAAGTGATGGAAATCGTAGTTAATTTGGATCGCCGGCGCCCACGAACAAGCGCCCATGCACTCCACTTCTTCCAGAGAAATCAGCCCGTCAGCCGACACTTGTTTGTTCTTGAGCTTTAGCGACTCACAAGCATGCTCCCACAACTCTTCCGCTCCCACCGCTTGGCACGCAATGTTTGTGCACACTTGCACGTGAAACTTTCCAAGCGGCTTGCGGTGAAGCATCGAATAGTAGCCGATCACTTCATCCACCTGCAGCGCCGACACGCCACAGCGGCGCGCCACTTCTTCCACTACTTCCTGGTTCACGCACCCCACCTCATCCTGTGCGTACAAAAGCATCGGAACCACGGCCGAACGTTGCCGGCCCGTGGGGTAAATCGTCAGTAGCTTAGCGAATCGCGCTTCAAGCGCCGGTGAAAAAGTCATACGATTAACGGTCGACGTCTCCCAGCACGAAATCCATGCTGCCCATGATCGAGATGGAATCGGCAATCGGCACACCCTCCAGCAGCGCGCCCAAAGCTTGCAGATTCCCAAAACTGGGAGTTCGCATGAACACGCGATGCGGTTTCGCGGTGCCATCGCTCACCACGTAGTAGCCCAGTTCGCCGCGCGGCGATTCCACTATCTGGTAAACCGCCCCTTCCGGCACCTGGAAGCCTTCGGTCACAATCTTGAAATGATAGATAAGCGACTCCATCTGAGTCTTCATCTTTTCTCTGTCCGGCAGCAGCACATGCGGCGCATCCGCCTGCCACGGGCCCGCCGGCATGCCATCCAGCGCCTGCTTTACGATCCGCAAGCTTTGGCGCATTTCCTCCATGCGCACTTCGTAACGCGCATAAACATCGTTCCCGGTCCTGGTGGGGACCTCAAAATCGAACTTTTCGTAGCTGCTGTACGGCTCGTCTTTGCGAGCATCAACCTGAATGCCCGCCGCCCGAGCCATCGGGCCCGTCACGCCCAAATCCAAAAGCAACTCCACCGGCAGACCACCAACGCCCTTGGTGCGGTCCACGAAAATCGGATTCGACGAAAGCAGGTTGTGGTATTCCTCAATCCCCTTCTCCAATGGTCCGATAACGTTGCCAATAACCCTTTGCCAGCCGCGCGGCGGCTCCAATGCCAGCCCGCCAATACGGATATAACTCGTCATCATCCGCTGCCCCGAAAACATCTCGAAGATCTTCATGATCTCTTCGCGTTCGCGGAAGCAGTAGAAATACACCGACATCGCGCCCAAGTCAAGCGCGTGCGTACCCAGCCAAATCAAATGGCTGCTTATGCGCGTCAACTCACACAGCAGAACCCGCATCCACTGAGCCATCGGTGGAATTTCCAGCTGCAGCAACCGCTCGACAGCCAGCGCATAACACAGGTTATTGCTCAGGTTCGCAAGGTAATCCACCCGGTCTGTCAGCGGAATGCCTTGCTGATACTTCTTAACCTCGAATTCCTTCTCTATGCCGGTGTGCAGATACCCGATTTCCGGCCGGGCGTTCAAAATCGTCTCCCCCTCCAGCTCCAGCACAACTCGCAATACGCCATGGGTAGAGGGATGCTGCGGCCCCATGTTCAGGANNACGCCGCGCTGTGCTCGTGGGCTCGTAGGGGATTTCCAGGCCCGATGGATCCGCTACCTGCAGCTCATGCTGCGGATCTAGTGATTCGACGTGCGTCGTGCCTTCTTTCATGACTCGCTATTCATCCTGATACGAATACTTGTGTCCGTGAACCGGATAATCTTTGCGCAAGGGATACCCTTCCCAATCCACCGGCATCATGATCCGCTCCAGATTCGGATGGTTGTAAAACTGCACGCCAAACAAGTCGAACACTTCCCGTTCATACCAGTTGGCACTCCGCCAAATGCGCGATACGGACTCGATTGAGTCGCTCTCCTTGGCCCTCACCACAAAACGCAATCGCTTGTTGTTCTTGATCGAGTGCAGGAAATACACAATTTCAAAACGCGGTTCCCTAGGCCACCAGTCCACCGCCGTCACGGCCGACAGTCTCTCAAATCCAGCCCCTTCCCTCAAATGCTGCCCAACATCCACAATCGACTGCGCTGAAACATACAGCACCGGACCATCCACGCCCGTCTTGAAATCCACAACGGCGCCCGGTACAACTTTTTCCAATTCAACGGCGATTGCATTTTGCGCCGCAATCTCAGGCAGCACGCTTCGTCTCCCTTCGGGCCGGACGGCTCGATTCATCGGAAGCCCAGTTCAACACGCCTTTCTTCCAGATGTAGAAATAGCCGCACAGCACCAAAACAATGAACAGCAACATCTCGAAAAAACCGAACAGCCCCAACTTGCGGTAAACCACCGCCCACGGATAAAGAAAAATCGCCTCTATATCAAAGAGGATGAACACCATGGCTACGAGATAAAACTTGACCGAGAATCGTTCCCGCGCATTGCCAACCGGTTTCATCCCCGATTCGTACGCGCTCGACTTAACCACATCGCGCACACGCTGCCCAAGAATTGCCGAAAAACCAATCATGGCGCCGGCAACCGCTAGCGCGATCAAAATCTGAACTAATACAGGAAACCAAGTTTCAGAATAATAGCTGGGCATTGTTCTTCAGATGGCACGGGTCATAAAGTGCAATTATTAGAGTAGCAATGAATCCACCGCGAAGGAGCACCATCGCCGCAAATGCCCCAGGAATCCATCCGCGTCTATATTAACGGCGAGCCGCATCACCTGCCGGCGCGGCAAACCGTGGCCAATCTTTTAGCCGCGCTGAACGTTCCGGCCGAACGGGTCGCCATTGAACTCGATAAGACTCTCATCCGGAAGCGCGAATGGGAGAGCACCTTGGTTGGCGATGGAGCCCAGGTCGAAATTGTCGAGTTTGTGGGCGGTGGATAAATTCCTGTTGACTCTCGCCACAGGTCTAGTACAATTTGGGAAGCCGTACAATTCACAACACAAACTGGGCGTTATGTTCAAAACAAGGAAAGTCCGTATTGATTTGCCGCGCGACCAGCGGACCTTTACCAGCACGGATGTGGCGAAGATCGCTCAAGTGAGCCTGAGGCAACTGCAGTGGTGGGACGAGCGTAAAGTCGTTTCCCCGCGCCACGAAGGCCACAAGCGCATCTACCTCGCCGAAGAAGTCATTGAGATTACCGTCATCGCCGAACTGCGGCGCAAAGGCTTTTCCCTCCAGAAAATCCGCCGCGTCTTGCGCTTCCTCCAACGCGAAATGGGCCGACGCCTCGCCGACGTCATGTCCGGCGACTCGCACCTCCACCTATTGACCGATGGTAAATCGATTTATCTCGAGGATCAGCAGGATCGCATTCTCGATCTGCTAAAGAACGCCCGTCAACCGATGTTCCTTGTCTGCGTCAGCGACCAAGCCAAGCGCCTCGACGAAGCTCCACCCAAGAAGGGCGTCCGCTCCGAAACCGCCATCGTCCGCCGCGCCCGCGCCGCCAGCTAGGGCACGATACGCCGCCGAGTCGGCCAGCGAGGATATAAACCCATCGTCCGCTATGCTGGTTCCATGCTGGATTCAGATCCGAAGCTCACAACACCCGCGCCCGCTCCAGACTACAGCGAAGATGGTGTGGATCTGTCGCTCATTCGGTGGATGATTTCACTCACTCCAGCGGAACGGCTGGATTTTCTGAACGACCGCCTAGTCGGAATATCGGCAATACGCGCGCTAAATGCCCCAGCAGCAGAATAGCCTTTTCGGGCTTCTAAAGAGCCTGGCGGAAAGCAACTCGCAATTCATTGTGGTCGGCGGACTTGCTGCCGTTTTGCACGGCGCCCCTGTCCATACTTACGACGTGGACATCGTTTACGCAAGAACGCCAGAAAACATTGCACGTCTGATCGAGGTTCTCGCATCGCTCGATGCCATTTTTCGTATTCAACCGGAGCGCAAGCTCCGTCCCACCGAAAGCCATCTCTCCGGCAGCGGACACCTGAACCTGCTCACCCGCAATGGCCCGTTGGATTTGCTCGCAACCATCGGCGATGGTCTCTCTTATCAGAATCTGCTTCCGCATTCTTCGAAAATGGACCTAGGCCACGGAGTGCAAATACAGGTTCTTAACCTTGAGAAGCTGATCGAAGTCAAGGAGCAACTAGCGGGAGATAAAGATATTGCGGTTCTGCCTGTCCTTCGTCACACGCTCAACGAATGGAAGAGGCAGCGCAATCCACCTAAGACTCAATCGTAAGGCATTCGCCGCTAACCATCCGTCGCCAGTACCCGTAAAAGCCTGGACTTCGCATCAGTTATCGAGATGCAAGACCAGAGCGGCAGGAGTCATTTCGATCCATGCTATACCCAGCGGCGAAAAGGCCATTCAAGCACTGGTAATTTGAGGAGGAAACGATGCTCGACCACGTTATTCTGACGGTCAGCGACATCAAACGATCGCTGGCCTTCTATGAGGCGGCTTTGCAGCCGCTTGATATCAAATTTTTCATGCCGTACAAGGGCAAAGACGGTCATCCCGATCTGTGGGGATTTGGTGACGGCAAGAAGGCGTTCTTCTGGATAAAGCAAGGGAAGCCTGATCCAACAGCCGTTCACTGGGGCTTCGTGGCCGAAAATAACAACAAGGTCGATGAATTCTATGAGGCCGCAATTTCCGCCGGTGCCAAGGACAACATTTCTCCCCGCGCTCGACTGGAATACTATCCGGGATACTATGCCGCCGATGTATGCGACCCCGACGGATATTCGTTCGAGGTCGTCCATAAGAGCTAGTGTTACAGCCGTGATCAGCCCGTTACGGCCCCGATTGCCGGATGCTATGCGCTTGCCCGGCGTCGCCGCATGGATGCCGCGTGGCCGTTCGCGGGTTTCGTCCGGGGTCAAGGAAAAGCGCGGCTTTCTTTTCGAGTGCTCAGCTCCCATTGGACCGCACGACGGCATCGCTGGCATCTCAAGAGGGAATTGCAGACTATTATCACATGATCGCAACCGCAAGGGCGGCACCGGGTTTGTAATTGTCCCTTGCCTAGTAACGCTTGTCATTTTGAACAGGACGCCGATTACTCACGATTCGCGCGAATTCGGCCAAATCGAAGCCTTTGCCGAAGTAGGGATTTGGATTCTGAAATTTGCGACGAGGCCAAGCAACTACGTGTGATGTCCTTTATCACACCTTAGTACAAAAACCACAGAGAAATGTTTTGCCACTCGACGATGAAACCCTAAAGCAGGTAGGGCGTTTTGCCATGGAGTTCAACACTCTCGATGAACTAATTCGGGCTATGGCAACCATCGTACTTGAGTGCGAGGAATGGGACGTAGCTGAACATCTGACCGAAGACCACACCGTTGGCCGAAATCTAGCCCGCGTCAGGAAAGTGTCTAATATCTAATATTCTTGCGAAGAAGTATGGCCTAGCCGAGCCTCACAAAGCATTCTTGGAGCAGATTAGCTTTGCGCAAGAAGTCATCAATCAACGGAACGCCGTAATACATGGTGAATTAACCACAAAACGAGGACAGCAGCCCATCGTCCAATTAAAGGAGCAGAAACCCGTTGAAATGAGCCCAGCTGCCTTATCAGAACTTGTGCGAAAGACTCATTCCGTTATCGACTAGCTTATGGATACACACACGGCATTTATGGATGCCGTTTCCGAAGCACGGAATGCGGCTCCCAAAGGTTAATCATGCCATGCGCTTCATGCTTTCACCGTACCGCCTCGCGCGGCGTTCTGTGAAAGGCAGCCCTACAACATAACGTCCTTATGCTGTAGTAAGTCTCGCAACCCCTTCCCGTCAACGAGATTGTCCGTTTGACCGCTCTACCGTTCACCGCGCTGATTGCCCAGAAGCGGAGCCGGAAAATTACTCTTCCAAAACCGGCAAACCAGAGCGACGTACGCAGGATCGCAGGTCGAGAGGGAGCAGCGTCGCCAGGGTATACTTGCCTTCACGTGCAATTTCATGTAAATTGCATGATATGAGCGTCGAACTCTCAAACATCCATTCGTTGAGCGATTTCCAGCGAAACACCCGCGACCACATTCGCAAACTGAAGGCCACTGGCAAGCCGGCTGTCCTCACGGTGAACGGCCAGGCCGAAGTAGTTGTCCAGAGTGCAAAGGGATATCAAAAGCTTCTCGACGAGCAGCGGGAACTTCTAGAAGCCGTCCAAAGCATCAGTCGCGGTCTCGAGCAAGCCAAGCGGGGAGAGGGCCGCCCCATCCGTGAATTCCTCGAAGCGTTCGCCAACGAGAATCGAATCGCACTCAAGTGAACCGATACGCGGTCATTGTCACACCAGAGGCTCAGTCGAACATCCGAGAAGCCTTTCTCTATATCAACGATCGAAGCCCACTCAATGGCCAGCGATGGCTTCGTAATCTTTATAAACAGATCGACAAGTTGGAACAGTTTCCGGAACGTTGTCCCTACGCTCGGGAGCGGTCATACCTGGGAACCGAACTACGGCAACTGCTGTTTAAAAGCCACCGGATTATCTTCCTCGTCGACAAGCCCAAACATAGTGTGTACGTTCTCCACGTGCGTCACGGAAAACGACGCGCTGTTGCGAGACCCAGGATCCTGACGAATAGCGCAGAGGGTGCGGCTTACTCGCTGCGACTCGCGCCTGTCCCGCGCGCTCCTCAAAACGGCAAAAGTGCGGCCGCTCACCCCCAAACAGCGAAGGAACCTTCGTCGTTCACAACTCTCAAAAAAATCCCGCGCATTTCTTTACCCCAACCCTCCCAACCACTTACAGCTCCTCCCGACGCCCCAAATCCCCCTTCATAGTTCGGAACAAGGGGTGCCTTTGCTACATTTCAACCAAGCCCGGCAGGGTGTTCACTCTGCACGGGCCATTTCCATTTCTGCGCATCCAGAAATCGGACCCATCACCCAAAAAAGGAATCCATCATGAACAACAATCCCACCTCCGACGCCCAACGCGCAGCCAATCGCGCCAACGCGCAACACTCTACCGGCGCCCGCACCGAAAGCGGAAAGGCGAAAGTATCCCTCAACGCCCTTAAAACCGGCCTCACGGGCTGCACCGTCGTTCTCCCATCCGAGGACGCTGAACTCTATCGCACCCACATCGCCGGCTACGAAAAAGAACTCCAACCTGTCGGCATTCAAGAGAGCCACCTCGTTCAATCGCTCGCCGACCTCCGCTGGCGCCTCAATCGCATCCCCGGTCTCGAACTGGCCATCTGCTCTTACGGTCGCGCCGAATTCGCAGACATGTTCGCCGACAGTCCCGAGCCAACGCGCGCCTTTTTAATCGAACTTCATGTTTCCAACGTTTACGAAAAGCAGCTGCGCAACCTGCGCCTCCATGAAAATCGACTCGCTCGTCGCCGCGAAAAGGAACAGGCCGAACTCCGCGCCCTCCAACAAGAACGAAAGGCGAAGGAAGCCAAGGAAAAGGAAGAAGCCGGCAAAACCGCCTCAAAGCCTCCTCAGCCCGAACCAGCAAGAACCGCAACCGCCGGCCCGCAAAATGGCTTTGAATTTTCAAATCCGCCCGCAAACCCGGTCAGCCCGTCCGCCCCAGCCGCGGAAACTCCCGAAATCGCCGTCGAAACGGCAGCCTAAAAATCTCAACCCGCGCCCCATATCCACAATTAAAGGTTCTATACTGAAACTTAGACCTAGGAGGTCCATTTGGCGTCGCAGCGGCGGTATTTCTTCTACATTCCCTTGTTTATTGGGGCCTGCGCCTTAGCAGGCGGCGTATTCGGTTCTGGATTCCGGACCGTTGCGGCGGCCTCGCAGGCTGAACACAACGCCAGCCCCACTTCAGATGCCGATCTGAAGTCGAGCATCGAATCGTTCACCAAGGTCTACGACATCGTCGACCAAAATTACGCGGACAAGCTCGCCTCCGATAAAGCTATATATAAGGGCGCAATCCCAGGAATGCTGCGCACCCTCGATCCGCATTCGAACTTCTTCGATCCCAAGGAATTCTCGTCCTTGCGCGAAGAGCAGCACGGCATGTACTACGGCATCGGCATGTTAATTGGCGCTCAGCCGCGCACCGGTAAGCCGATGGTCATCCATCCGTTTGGTGGCACGCCCGCCTACAAGGCTGGCATTCGTCCCGGCGACATGCTCCTCGAAGTAAACGACAAGCGTGTCGATTCGTTAACCACCACCGAAGTGGCCGACATGTTGAAAGGGCCGAAAGGCACAAGAGTGCAGGTGATCGTGAACCGATCCGGCGCTGCCAAGCCCATCACGTTCAATCTCGTGCGCGATGAAATCCCGCGCAATAGTGTCGACACGGCGTTTTGGGTCAAGCCCGGCATAGCCTACATGCGCATCCAATCGTTCACCGAAACCACCAGCCATGAAGTGGAAGACAACCTGAAAGCCCTGGGCGAGCAGAACATCAAAGGTCTCATCCTCGATCTGCGCGAAAACCCCGGCGGACTCTTGCAGGAAGGCGTCGCCACCGCTGGCCACTGGCTCGATCACGGCCAAACCGTCGTTTCCCATCGCGGCCGCGCATTTTCTGAAAAGCCCTACTTGGCAAAAGGCAGCCAGTTTGGCGAGAACTATCCTATCGTTGTGCTCGTGAACCGTTACTCCGCTTCCGCGGCTGAGATTGTCGCCGGCGCGCTGCAAGATCACGATCGCGCTTGGATACTCGGCGATACCACGTTCGGCAAAGGACTCGTACAAACCGTCTACCCGTTGAGCGACAACACCGGCTTGGCTCTTACCACGCAACACTATTACACGCCCAGCGGCCGCCTCATTCAGCGCGATTACTCCAACATCTCTTTCCTCGATTACTATTACGGCAAGCGCGGCGAGACAAAAGACCCCATGGATGTTAAGCAAACTGACTTGGGCCGAACAGTATACGGCGGCGGTGGCATAACGCCCGACGAAAAGTATGAAGCGCCCAAGCTCGATCAGTTCGAGGTAGGCATATACCGCAAGAACGCGTTCTTCAATTTTTCGGCGCAGTATTTTGCCGATCACGAGACTAAGCTGAAGAAGGGTTGGACGCCCGATGAAGCCGTCCTCGAAAGCTTCCACGATTACCTGATGAAGCAAGGCGTGGAGTTTACCGAGAAGGATTGGACCGCCGATCACGCGTGGGTGCGAGACCAGTTGCGCGCCGAAATGTACATCACGGCGTTCAGCTACGAAGACTCCGAACGCGCCAAAGTGGAACAAGATCCAGAAGTCGGCAAAGCCATAGACGCTATGCCCAAGGCCGCGAGTTTGCTCGCCCAATCCCGCGCACGTTTTGAAAAGCAACGGGCGGCCTTGCGTTAGAATTTGACTCCCGCTATCGAAAGTGCGGTACAACAACTGAGCGCCAGCGCGCTTGCCGCGCCGCAGATCACTGTCCTCGATACCGGCGGACAGTATACGCACCTGATCGCGCGGCGTGTCCGCGAACTCGGCGTCTATGCTAACGTGCAAGCCAGCGATACCCCGGCCGCCGAACTGAAAAATCGCCTCGGCATCATCATTTCCGGCGGACCCGCCAGCGTTCTCGAAGCCGGCTGTCCCGATATCGATCCGGCCATTCTGGCCTTAGGCGTCCCCGTGCTCGGCATATGCTATGGCCACCAACTGCTAGCGCGCCACCTCGGCGGCAAGGTCGAAAAAGGCGAACGCGGCGAATACGGCGTTGCCCAGCTCACCGTTACCGCCTCCGATCCGTTGTTGAACGGCATCGAAAGGTCGCGCATCTGGATGAGCCATTTCGACACCGTGTCGAAAGCCCCAGCGGGGTTTAACGTCATCGGATCGAGCGAAGTATCCGGCATAGCGGCCATGTCCGACCCTAAGCGCCGCCTCTTCGGCATCCAGTTCCACCCGGAAGTTGTGCACACGCAAGTCGGCCGCCAGATTCTTGAAAACTTTGTGTTCGGCATCTGCGCCGCGCAAAAAGATTGGAATGTTTCGCAGCGCGTGCCGCTTGTCGAAGACCAAATCCGCGCAACCGTTCGCGATCGAAACGTCTTCTTCTTCGTCAGCGGTGGCGTTGACTCAACCGTCGCTTATACGTTGTGCCTCCGCGCACTCGGCCCGGAGCGCGTGTTTGGCATTTACGTCGACACCGGCTTAATGCGCCAGGGCGAGACCGAACTGGTGCGCTCAATCTTCAATGAGTTGGGGGCCAAACACTTCATCGTCGATTCCGCCGAGTCCGAATTTCTCACCGCTCTCCAAGGCTTGCATGAACCGGAAGCCAAACGGCGTGCCATTGGCGAGCAGTTTGTGAAAGTGCAGGAGCGCGTTCTCGCCACCGAACACTTTCTCGACGGCCATTGGATTCTCGGCCAAGGAACGATCTATCCCGACACCATCGAATCCGGTGGAACGGCGAAGGCCGACCTCATTAAGACGCATCACAACCGGGTTGCCGGCATCCAGTCTTTGATCAATGCGGGCCGCATCATCGAGCCGCTCACATCGTTCTATAAAGACGAAGTGCGCGAAATCGGCCGCGAGCTAGGCGTGCCGGCCAAGTTCCTCGCGCGCCATCCGTTTCCAGGCCCCGGCCTCGCGATTCGTTGCTTATGCGCCGATGAACCGGCCCAGGCCGAGATCAATAGCGACGGCATCATTCTCCCAGTCCGTTCCGTGGGCGTGCAAGGCGATGCCCGCAGTTACCGCAAAGTGTTGGCGCTCAAGGAAACTCCGTCACGCGAGGCAATTGAAATCACTGCGCCTGCACTCACCAACCGCCGCGCTGACATCAACCGAGTCGTTGCACAATGCGGCGCCAAAGCGCCTCTTGAGTCCCTGCAAGCTTTCCCAGCGACGATCACCAAACAGCGCCTCGACACGCTGCGCAAAGCCGACGCCATCGTCCGCGACTTCTGCCTGACGACCAAGTTCGAAGATCAAGTCTGGCAGTTCCCCGTCGTGCTCATTCCCGTCGGCACCAGCACCGCGCCCGAATCCGTCATCCTCCGCCCTATCAACTCCGTCGACGGCATGACCGCCGACGTCGTCTTGATGAACGCGCCGGACCTCACCCGTCTCACCCAAAAGCTATTAGCAATTCCCGAAGTCGCCGCCGTCTTCTACGATCTGACCCACAAACCCCCTGGCACCATCGAGTGGGAATGAAGAGAACCCTTTACAAGTGTTGCCAGCGCAGCGGAGGAGCGAAGCGTGCAAAGTCGCTATCGGCGCTAATCCATTCACAACCCATTTCAATCGCTAAAGCGGCGTGAGCGGCGTCGGCTGTGAGTTTGCTCTGCAGTTTACCCACTTGGCAAAGCTGGCGGTAAATTCGCCAATTTCCTACCCAAGAACGCATCAACACACAATTGGGTCGCTCAAGCAGGGCATCTATAAACTGAAATGCTTGTGCAAGGGTTGAGGGCGGTTTGAAAATTCGGGGATTGGTCACGATGCGAATGAACCCCTGAAGGACAGATTCGGAGAGCGCGAACGGCTCCAAACCCGTGGCTAGGTCGATCAGCCAATTGGCGTATCGCGCGTGCGCTGGAGATTCCTCTCGATGCGCGTAGACCAGAACGTTGACGTCCGGCATTCTCATGCTGATTTGCCGTACGCGGATTCATCGTCGGCGACAAGCAGCGCCGATGTCCGATCTAAGTCAAGGTCGGGCTGTACGAGTTCGCCGCGAACGGTGTGGAGCTGAAACGGCGGCGGAGCAACTTCAGCACCTTTTAGGAGGTATGAGCGCAAAGCATCATCGATAAACTCGCCTAACGTAACCCCCCGCCCCACAGCGGCGGCTTTGGCTTTCTCGAGCACCGAAGGTTCGGAGTTGATAGTAGTACGCATCATCAGCATCATAGCATGATGATGGCGATGATAGCAACCACTGAGTGACGTCACATCATCTTATGTGATTGACAATAATAGACTTAAATCCGATGAAAGCTCTTAAGAATATCTTTCGTGCTGTAGCGCAACGCAATCGGCCGTCCATGCGGACACGTCATCGGATACTCACACGCCGCCAGCGCGCGCAGCAGCCAATCGATCTTCTTCGGTTCCAATCGCATGTTGATTTTGATCGCAGCCCGGCACGCAATCGTGGCGCAGACGCTGCGGCGGATCTCGTCCAGAGACGCGGATCGAAACTCACTCTCCGCGATCTCAAGAATCTCAAAAACAATCTTCTCGATATCTCCCGCGCCTACGCCGGCCGGTGACGACTTGATCGCAATCGTGTGCT
>PMSX01000249.1 GCA_003167495.1 Bryobacterales bacterium
CGGGAGGGCCAGCGTTGACGTGTCCGGGTTCTGGCTCGGGTTCTGGCTCAGGTTCTGGTTCCGGCTCAGGTTCTGGTTCGGGCCCGCCACCTTCGACCACCCTTAGCAGCGGATCGAAGTTGGCATGCCCTGGCACGTTAGCATGACTGGGAGTGCCAACGTGTCCGGTTTTAGGTTCCGCCTCTGGTTCGGGTTCAGGCCCTCCACCTTCGAACACTCGTCGATGCGGGTCGGAGAATTGTTCACCAGAAAGACGGTCGGCCGAGGAAACCGCGTCTTTCTCGTCTTGATCTTCCTTCATAGTCGCTCCTTTCGAGGCAGAACTACGGTAGTTTACTAATGTCTAGTGGACCTGTCAAGCGAAGATATTTGTCGAAGAAATTTGTCGGCGCAACATGGTCGATGAGTAAGGCGAATTTGTCTAAGTGACCATGCTTACCGATAGACCGTTTACAAGTGCTAACAGGGCGTGGGCTACATAATCGATTCTCACAACGGAGCTAGTCAGTGATTGACGAACGCCTCCGACGGCTCTTGCAGGTTCACGCATGGCAAACGTATCATCGTCGCGAATGATGAGACGGTCTATAAACCTCACACCCCGCTCCCAGGACTCACGATAATGGCGCTCGCGTTCGCTGTGGCCGGTTCGACGTGCGACAGACCACACGTTTGCTAATGCCTCCAATACGCAAGCCGTGTGAAATCCCGGTCCGTCAGGAGCATAGTCAACCAAAAAAGCACCGTTCTTTTCCAGTTGGTAACTGGTCGCCCAATCTGCGAGCTCAAAGACGAACGCCGCCATGGAATTTGCCCCTGTCAATGCGTGGAGCGCTGCCCAACCCTGGGTTTGCCAGAACACCATTCCCCAGGAATGAAGGAGGCCAAATCTTCTTCGATTCCAATTGAGGTGTTGGTCCAATGAGGGCGGCAAAGTTTGCGGACCGTCGAGTTCTGCTATGCTTGCCGCCATTCGAAGTGCTGAACCGGGAAACAAGTCGTGATCCGACTCAAGGCGCCTTCCTTCTCGTTGCCAAGTAATCGCTCCATCGGAGTGGAAATATCCGCGAAGTTTGAAAAGAAGACTTCTCACGGCTGGCATATTCAACAAAGTTCGCTCGCGACTTTGGTAGAGTGCGTTTACAAGGAACACCTCAGCAGCGGCGCCGCAAGTCATTTCCGACAACTCGAGCCTGGGTATCTGGTGTTGATTCGTTATGTGGTCGCAGCAATAATGCAGGCCTGATAGTGCGGCTCTACGCAAGGCTGGATCTTCAAGGAGATCGCCGGCGAGCAGCAGCGCCTGGAGAGCTAGAATTGGCCGCGCCGCGCTGTCGGCACGGACCCTTCGGTTGGAAACTGGATCGTAGCAGTAATCGGGTAATCCAGATGACCCGATTTTATCGACTATATAGTTGGCAAGAAGTTGAGCAGTAGCGCGATAGGGAAACGGCTCTTCCAAACTACGGCGTCTCGGATAACCGGATTCAAGCACAAACACGCGGCCAGAACGACAAAGCCAACTCCGAGTTGCGTACGTTTTCCAGTGAAACGGAGGTTCGGCGATGCCGGCTTTGCCCAGCAAGTGCTCCGCCATTTCTTTTTTTGACCAGCTATTGTGGCAGGGAATATACGAAAGCAAAATCGAGCTTTTTTTGTCTTTGCTTACCGCCAAACTATCTCTACCGAGACGAAGCTTGAATGCGGCGTGTTCAAGGTTGGTAGGCCCCAGTATTTCGGCCAGTTTGAACACCGAGACAACGATGTCTATATCCGCAAGAGAAAGACTAGCCTTTCGCTTCCATCGCTTATCGTTCCAGGCACCGACGGTGGCCTCGCAGATCATTTCGTCCGGACTATCTCTGAATGAGGTCCAGCATCCGATCATGCCGTCGTTATAAAGAGTAACTGCCAGGCCTTTTATCCGTTCCGAGAAAAACCCCACGCGGAGCTTGTCGCCAAAGAGCTCACACTTTGCATACGCCGCTTCGAGCACTTTGCGAGCGCGAGCAACGAGTGCCTCGCCGATTTTATTCCATTCACCGTCGTCCACGTTTGCGGATACTCCAAAAAACGGCCAAGTGCAACCCAATTCAATCGACTTACTAACGGTATGACGAAACATCGTGAACGGTTCGTGGCTGAAAAGGCGCGCGTTAGTAAATCTGGCGTGGCGGAACTGTTCTATCTCACTCACAAAAAACTGGGTATTTGGCAACGCTCCAGCAAGTTTCCACGGTTGAACCGTGCTTTGAATCAAGAGTCCAAAGCGGTCGAAATCCAATTCGCGTGGAAGCGTGGGCACCTGCTCGCCAAATAAAGTTACGCCTATTTTGAGGCGATCCAAGCCATATTGGGCAACGGCGCCGTTCGACGAAAGCAATGTCTTTGCGGTTGCGAGTACGATATCACGCCCCAAATGGGACTCGCCGGGTTTCAAATGGTAGAAACCGTCGCGCGCAACCCTGTGATCGGAGAGGCGATCGCGAAAACTCACCATTACGCCGCCTGAAGCATCGTAGCTCTTGTCAAATGATTCGGGAGGTGTGGGAATTAAACCGGAGTTCAGAAAGTGAACTGCGGACCAGCGGGCGGCATCGGCAGGCGAAAGCCTTTCCGGGACTTTATTCACCGAGTCGAACGCAGCACCGACGCTGCGGTGGGCCGGCAGTTCCAAGTTCTCGCAGATTTCGAGATCCTTCGAGACATCGAATAGTGTCTCAATTCGATATCCCAAAGCTGCGACCCACTCAGTCCCGCCTTTCCACGGAAAGTTGACCAGGCACAGCGCTCCCTCGACTTTGTATCCGTCCTTTTCCAAAGCGGCGAAGGCCCGCCTTAGTGAACGTCCGGAGCAAATGCAATCATCAACGACGACTACTGGCTTTTTTCTGTCACCCGCTCCCTCCACCTGACGCCGCGTTGCCCATTTCTCTGGTTCATCCCGCACATACAGGCCCTTGTATCGTCCTAGGCCGCGCGCCACGATTGAGGAGACGAGTGGTAACCCTGTCATTCCAACACCCGCAACCTGCACACTTTCGAATCGGTTGAGAGTATCGATTAGGCAGTCCGCAGCTAGAGATGCCCCCTCATACGAGAGTGTGATTCCCCAGCTATACAAAATCCACTTCATGTGCTGGCCGGCGCGATCAACGATTTGCTGCCCGTGCCCGCTATATAGAACTGCGCCGGAGCGCAGGAGCCGACGCAGCAGTTCGCGAGATTCAACTTCGGGGCGTGCTAATTCCATAATTCACTCCAAATTGCCCGTGACTTCAACCACCTGCCCCGTGACCTGGGATTCGATAACGTCGCGGATGCGGGATACAACTTTGTCCGTCGGCACGGAGTCGGGAAACCGTGCTGGACAAATTGCATTTGCCCGAACGCAATAGTCGGCCAGTTCGCTGGCGAGATGCCGTGTTAGAAAGTTGAGGGCAGCCTTCGATGCGCTATAGAAAGCTTGGCCGAGGCTGGGATAAACATATAAACCCGAGATACTAGAAACGTTAACCACACAGCGATTAAACTTGAGATTTGCCGCTCGGTCGTCCTTCCATAATTCCTGGAAAACAGCTGATGCCAATTGGCTAGGTGCTATGCAATTGGTAACAAGTTGGTCTTCGACCGTCTTAGTGTCAAATGAGAGTTCCAAGAGCTTCCCATAATAGTGGGTGTCCGCGGCGGAGTTGATCAAGACGTCGATTTGGCCAAATCGCGCCAAGACCACTTCGACAATCCTTCGAACATCGTCTTTGTGAGTCAAATCTCCCTGAATGCAAAAGGGCACTCTGACGGATTGCCGACCTTGGCCGGAATCATCGAACTCGATAGGACTTAGTAATTGTGACGGAAACGGTGGTATCTTGTTCCGGTAGACAGCTGCAACCTGATGGGTGGAGGTCAAAGAGCGGCAGAGGGCGGAGCCGAGTTTACCGGCGCTGCCACTAACGAGGCAAACGGGCGTCATTTGGGTTTGCGGCGCGTGAAGCCCCGCCCCCATCGAGACTGAGCGTTTTCGACTGAACTGTGCAGCCACAGAATCATGCTGTTTCGTGGGCTTCCTGGGTTCGCCACCAACGCATGATACGAATGAGGACTACATTCGAACAGTAAGAGCGAATTGTTTACGGGGGCGACAGTGTGCATTTCGCCTAGGCCTGCGCGAGAGGTGGCGTAGAGCCCCGTTTCCCCGCCGCAGCCATCCTTCCAATTGTCGTTTTGCAGATAGAAGATCATCGTCGCCGCGCGGATAAACTCCTGTGGCTGAGCATCAAGCGATTTAGGGGTTCCGGTAAAATAATCGCATTCGCGGCGGTCTGGAAAAACAATATCACCGGTAAGTTTTGCGTTAAACCAGCCCGAACAAAAGTCGGTGTGAATCCAGCCCGAACGGCTGTTGATGGGGATATGATGGAGTGCGCCGTCGATTTGGGCAAGCGCTGGCAAATTGAGCAACGCCGCGAGAAAATCGATCCAGCGCCGTTCGAACAGTGGAGCAAAGTGCGAGGATAGATTTTGGCTCAGGGCTAAAATCTGGGCGTCGTAGCCCGGACTCTGGGTGAAACCCGGTCCGCCGAGCGCGTTTCTCTCTTTAGTTTTCATAAACGAGAGAAATGCACTTTGCAAACCCTGATAAACGTCTGTCGCGAAGACACGCTTCGCCCGGATGTGGCGGAATGGCCGCTGGTACACACACCATTCACCCTTTGGATTGAGCTCCGGAAGCCGTTCCATATTGTGTTTTACCGGGAACCCTCCGGCAATTTGGGTGCAGTGTCTACAGGCCAGGGCAATATGAAGGGGACACGAAAAGTGCAGACGTCTGCGCTCACGACTCGAACTCCACGCCCTCAAGAAATTCTCCATCCCCAACGTCGGTGAGCGCCATAGACAGATTATGTATCGAACCGTCAGAGGAAAGCAACTATTCGGGAGGCCTCTGCCAACACCGCAGCGTGACATGCCGAGTTTAGTGGGTAGACTCTTACTTATTGACTTGAATTGCTTGGCTGGAATTCCGACAGTCAACGGATTGGACTTTCTTTAATTAGTTGTCGTACCTCGGATACGCCGCTGCCGCGCTTCGCGATCTGATCAGGACGGGCAGGTACTCTCGCGAGAGCATCTCGTCCACCGCCTGGTCACACTCTAGCGAGCCTCTGAAAAGCGCTGGGAACGGATTCGTTTCCAGGAAATAGAGTTGAGGCACAGTCGATGGAGCGGCCACTAGCACATCAATGCCAAACAACATAAGCCGGTTCGGGACGGAAGGCCAGGCATCGTTTGCTAACTTCTGAGCGGCGTTCCAGAAATAGGCCTTTACGAGAAGATTTGCTAAGGAATCAAGCTGGGATACAATCTCCGTATGCAATTCTCGTGAGATACCTGGGGTCAAGGCAAGAGGACGAATATCCGGTGGCAGCCCGCGGCGCACGCGATAGGATGTGTTGGTAATTTCCGCGCACAGGCTCTGTGCCCGATAAGGTTCCGCAGCTCGGCGAACGAAGACGGGCTGCAAGCGGCCAGATGAGCGCTGATCGTCCACGTCGATGAGCAAGTAGAAACGTATGTCCGCCTTATGGCCATCCACCAGGAGGGGATCCGCGATCAGTTGCTGAACGACCACGGTGCAATTGGATTGCGGGAAGGAATCGCCTCGGCGGACGATACTGAGCCCTCGGCCCCCCTCGCCGAAGGCAGGCTTAACGATACAAGTTTCGCCACGCGCGGAAAAACGGGCGAGCACTGAACGAAGCTCGTGCGGGCGGGCGATATACGTTTTGGGCCGCACGATCACCTCGCCCGTGGCGCTTTCGTAGCGGCGGAGTTTCAGCTCCTGAGCATGCTTCGGACCCCAGCTACGACCTGATCCGAGAGCGTTGGTGACTACCCCCCGACCAGATGCCTTGAGCATCATCCGATCAACAATAATGTAGATTGGCACTCCGCTGACGGCGATGTCAGCCGCAGCCAGCCGTTCCAACTTTGGGGTGTCCCTTTCGGTCAGTTCCGCCGAGTCAGGCCCGTAAAAAAACAAGGCGTCAACCGGCAGGGGATTCGTGATGCTAGACCTGTGAACCATTCCGCCACTTATTACCTGGTGCACCGTACCTTGTATTGCCACCTTGTCTCCGGAGAAATCAAGTCTGTGCCAATGACACAGGAACAAATTGGCAGACTCCGGACGGGCAAGCGCTCGAGCTACGCGAATGCTGGTGGGGTGCAAATGGTCGAGGATTTCGATAACAACGATCGTTGGTTTTAAAACCCGACTCAAAGTGTGGCTCGTCTGGCAGTCTCCCAAGGCATCCATCCTTGCAGTTCGATAGTCCGATTGACGCGAGGCGGTATGACCCGCCATCGGTCCCGTTTCCTCGGGCAAGACTCAACGCTACGCGAAACACACCTGTGAGTCAACCTGCTTGCGAGGGGCCCGCGTCACATGAGTCCTGCGTGATTAGACAAGAAACGATGAGCTGGTTGACGAGTCGGTTCCTTAACTTTAAAAGGGGTATCGCATGTGCAACGCTGAACCGCTTGCCCAGCGCGTCCTTTCTCGTTATGCTCACTATTGTTGTTCACCTAACAATCTGGACAAATCGATGGTGGTTTTTAATCATATTCCCCGGACGGGTGGCACCTTCCTGATCGAGAAGCTTCGAGGCACACACTTTGGAAGTGGACCGGTGATCGGCTTCGGCGAGCGAGGTCCGCTCGTGAGGCGCCTCCTTTGCAATCGGGAATACCGTCCGGAGATGCTGATCTATCACACATCCGGCAAGCGATTTGAGCGTGAGTTCCGGCGGCGCCCGAATGACTTCGTCTTCACATTGCTGCGAAATCGAGTGGACATGGTTTATTCGAATTTCGCTTATATGAGCGCTCGGATCACCCGCGGCGATAAGCTGCCGGGCTGGACAGCAGCACAGCAAAGCGCCCTCGGAACCACCATTGAAGAACACGTCGACCGTGTCCTGACAATGGGCGGACCTGATTGGGAGTATCCGTCCGATTTAGATAGTTATGACTTCGTGGGCATCACCGAAGAGATGAGTTTGTCGCTGCGGGCTCTGAACGAGGTCTTTGGTACGAACATTTTAAACGACGCTCCGATCAATTCGGTTTCCTGCGAGAAGATGTACCGGCGTGGGGATCTTGAGGAGAAGTTTGCTGAACAGATGCGACTGTTCGAGCGCGCGCGAGCCCAGCTGCGCAGCCGCTGTCGGGCTGGAGAGCATGCAAAGTTGTGGGGTGGTAGACATTTTGGAGTCCGAGTTTAGAGATTATATACAATCTCCAGTCAGCGCGCCGATCCCGCGAAAACGCCCCCTCGTCCCGAAAAAGTAATCGTTCGCCGGATAATCTGAAGCTGGTCGCATTTAAAATGTGAGCACGTTCTCATGTAATGTGGGTTGAAGGCACGCGCTTGGTCGCAGTTAATGTGAGCAGGAAACGGCGCTGTTCCTAAGCAGAACGATTTATTGATCTCAAGCCGCTATAGCTAGCGACTGTTGTTTGATTCAAATATTTCGGTTAGGAAAGAGGTACGTCCGCTTGCAGAAGGGCCATCCTCAATCGCAGTGGCTCGTCGGCATTCATCGCTGGCACCTGAATGGTCGCGCGGCCAACCGGTGTCTTACCCACCAGGCGGGCCTCCACAAATTCAAAGTGCTCGATCCAGTCATCCGTGCGCGGATGAAAACAAACGCACGAGCTGACCAGACTCACGATCCAAGCCGGCAATATTGGGACCTTTATAGCGATTGCAGTGAGGACACGCGAACGCGAGATTGCCTAGGACAGTTTCGCCTCCGTGCTATTCGGCGATAATGTGGTCGATTTGAAACCGGAACTGCAGCGCCGATTGCGGAATACGGCAGTGCTCGCAACGGTCGGTCGCTCGCTCGCGAACGGTCTGCGCCAGGTCGCGATTCACTGGGGGGTGACAGGCGATTCCGTGGGGAGCAGCCGGCGCGCCTTGGCTTGCATGGTGCCCAGCAGAAAGCCGATGTGCAGATACTTGTGTAATTCCTGGGTCTCAGCCTCGGTCAGCGACCCGGCCCTTGCCTTGGCGGACAATTCATCCACACGATCTCGATCGCTAGCAGGGATCTTCACCGAAAGCCGAAATTGGACTCCCAAAAGGCGCACAGCCCAGTTGTGCGAGGTCATGAAGATCGCCATGCCTGCCATCGCGATGGTCACGTGAATCGACAACTCGAAGATGATCCGTCTCGTCGCTTTCTTGTCCAGGCCGCGGAGGGCGAATTCTCTGCGCAAGTCCGCAACTGCGCGCAGCGTTGTCATTTTGTTGATACCTGTCATGCCAGCCTAAAATCTAATTCCAGGGGTGGCTGTTCAAATCGTGCAATGCAACAGCTATCACGATGCCGGTAACCACAGCTGCTATCCCAATCCGATCAGCACAATCTTCGTGGCATTCGATTTTTTTGAGCTGACCCTCTTCACCGAAGCCGCATCGTCAAAAGCAATCTGCTGTTCCCCCGCGCTCACTCCGATGAGCGCAAAACCCGTGTTCGACACCGCTCCTGTGGTGCCGCGCACTTGCTGTTTGTTCTTCAGGTGAAGTTCAACTTTGGTGCCTAGCGGCAGTGCGGTGATCTGGCTCGCCACACTCACCGCGCAGAAAGCCGTGGGAGCTAACTGCGTCGCCATTAACAACGCCACAATGAAAGATATTATTTGTCGCATATGTTTCCCCTTGCGTAAACGATTCGATCTCGCTGGGTTGGCCTCCGAGTCCAACCCAGCTCCTTCGAGACCAATCGCGGTCTAGCGCCGACCGTGCTGTCTTACTCTGTACCTTTCATCGCCGCAGCGTTTCGTCCTCGACTCAATAAAAACTTGCGTAGCTGTTCGCGAGTGATGCGATGTTCCCTGCCTTTGCTCACACGCCAGAACGTTTCTTGCTTCAGTAGGCGGGTGCAGATCGCACAAACGTATGCTGGCAGACGCATGGGACCCGATAACTCCTCGCGCCTGATCCCTTCAATCGCTTCCTTCATTACTTCATCGATCAATTGTTCCTCCCGTTTCCAATTGACCCGTCCCCAGAGCTTGAGGCGAAGCAGTGGCCGGAAATGCCGGTCGAAGTGCCGGGCGGTTTCTTTATCTCCACTGCGCAAGCGCTCCATATAGGCTTCGTCGAAAGTGACGTCATCTCTCAGCTCCTCTAGGCACCGCAAGACCCCTCGTTCCGTTTGGCTGTCGACAAAGATAGAAACCTGCGCACCAAACGCGCCGACCACATTTTTCCTTTTTTCCGAGCTCACAATACACCTCCAGGACTGCGAATCCAGAATGCACTCGTAATGTTTGCGGCGTGTGTGGATTCTGTCAGGACTCTGTACGGATTTGGTCAGGATTTCCTGACAAACTCTCCGGCAGCCCAGGACCGACCGCATGACCACTCCTGGCTTCTCCTGACAGAACCCTGACACAACCCTGATCGAGTCCTGACGATTGCGACGTATGCTCAAGTCACCTGTGCGCCCGCTGACGATCAAACTACTGTCTGTACGCCGGAGTTTGCCGCTATTTCTGGCGGTTGTCGTCTGCCTGGCCATGTGGCAGGTGTGGCTCACTTGGCGCTTGATGGACCAGGACCGAAATCTCAACGAGCAGCGGTCTCGCGAGCGCCTGGAACAGGTGGCTGACTTGGCGGTCGCTCAACTCGCCGGCACGCTCGGCGAATGGGACGTCAGCCTGCGAGACCTGGACACCCTGCCGCTGGCGGCCGCCGCAATGGCTAAGTTTCCACGGAACAGTGAGTTGGTTTTGCTCACGCAACAGTCAGTAACCACCTCCCCAAATAAAGCGCTGCTCTTCGTGCCGGAGCCTCCGCCAGCCTCGCCAGTCCCCGACGGGTTTGAGACTGTGGACAAGCTGGAGTTTCAGGAGCAGAACTACAATCGGGCGATCATAGCGTTGCAGCCATTGACCGAACGGCCCGCAACCCGCGCGGAAGCATTGATGCGGAGCGCGCGTTTAGAGCGGCGGCTGAATCATCCGGAGGCAGCGCTGGCCGCGTATGATCGATTGTCACAAGAGACGGCCACCAGCAGCGAGGGTGTCCCTTACGGACTGTCGGCGGCGGGCGCAAGATGCGAGTTGCTGCCGCACGGCACCGCATCCGAATCGGCGGCAAAGCAGTTGCGCGCAGTACTGCTAGCAGGCCGCTGGCCATTGCACCGCGAGACATTCGAATTTTATTGGGCCGAAGCGAATCGTCTGCTGCACACGGTTGAGGGACCCCCGAAAGAGTCTTTGGAATTCTCGGCGCTCGTCGCACGGCTGTACGAACAATGGCAACGGGCTGTCCGCACCGGTGCGAGTTTTAGCGATCGAGAAACCGAGCCGGATGGGTCGCTCCTGCTCTGGCATGCCACGCCGTCGCGACTCAGTGCCTTGTCCGCGGCCGCCGGTTGGCTTAGCGCCAGCCTGAAGCTGCCTGCCAAGACCGGAGATATTCGCTGGCAATGGAAGGCCTCCGGGTCCGCGGGAGCCGCGGGGCAAAGTGTCGTTCGCTCGCTGGCGGAGGCGCAACTTGCCGGCAAGCTTGAGTTCTCCAGCATTTCCGGCGTCGCAGGCCAAGGGCTGAACCGCCCATTGTTTCTGTCCGGCGTGGCGCTCATGTTGCTGTTAGTGCTCGCTAGCGCGTATGCCATGCATCGCGGTGTCAGCCGCGAGCTACACGTCGCCATGCTTCAGTCGGACTTCGTCTCTGCCGTTTCGCATGAATTCCGTTCGCCGCTCACCTCGCTCCGCAGCATCACCGAACTCCTAGTCAACGACCGTCTTAAGGACGAATCTCGTCTCCGCCAGGCTTACGTCTTCCTGGAACGCGAATCGGCCCGTCTCCAACGCTTGGTGGAAGATCTGCTCGACTTCGGGCGCATGGAATCCGGCCGTAAGCAGTACTCCATCGAGCCGCACGATGTGTTTAGAATTGTCCGTTCGGCAGTGACCGACTTCCGCGAAGAAGCGCAGGCCAGCGGCTTCGAGGTGGAAATGAAGCTCGATTCGCACGAAGCTACCGTTCAGGCCGACGAAGAAGCGCTGCGGCGCGCCATCCGCAATCTGCTCGAAAACGCGCTGAAGTATTCGCCGGAAGGCCACAGCGTCTGGGTGGAGGGCCATGTGAACCACCGCCAGGTCATGATTTCGGTGCGCGATCAAGGCATGGGCATCGATCCGCGCGAACAACCCGACATTTTTCAGAAATTCGTGCGCGGCGCCGCAGCCAAGAAGGCGGGCATCAAGGGCACTGGTATCGGACTATCCATGGTGCGGGAAATCGTCCATGCTTGTGGAGGGGAGATTCGACTGGAGAGCAAGGCCGGCGCGGGCAGGACGTTCACAATCACGCTACCTTTAGCCGGCGAATAAGGGAACGGGGAATGATCAAAATTTTAGTCGTGGAAGACGAGCCTGGGATCGCGTTTGGCATCGAAAACGACCTTCTGGCAGAAGGTTACGATGTCACCGTTGCGACCGACGGCAATGAAGCGGTTCGCCGCGCTCGCGCGGAAACGTTCGATCTGATCCTGCTTGACGTCATGCTGCCTCACAAGGATGGCTTCGAGGTATGCCGCGAACTGCGAAATGGCGGCCTGACCACCCCTATCGTCATGTTGACGGCGAAGACGGGAGAGTTCGATAAAGTGATGGGACTCGATCTCGGGGCGGACGACTACGTCACGAAACCGTTTAGCGCGCGCGAGTTGCGAGCTAGGATTCGGACGGCTTTACGTCATCAGCCAGGCGGAGCGTCAGTGAGTCCTGACTTGCAACGGCAGCTCATTGTGGCTTCGGACGTTCAGCGGCGCTTGTTTCCGCAGCTTCGTCCTCCCGTGTCGATTTTGGATTACGCAGGGTTCTGCCAGCCCGCGCTCGCGATGAGCGGCGATTACTACGATTTCCTCGACTTATCGCCCGGCCAGCTTGGCCTGCTATTGGTCGATGTGTCAGGCAAAGGCATTCCGGCCGCTCTGCTGATGGCGTCCGTACATGGTGCCATGCGGACGCACGCGCCGCAGTTCGGAAGCCGCTGCGGCGAGTTGCTGGTCCAGCTCAACACGTTGCTCTACCCGGTGGGTTTGCTGCCCAAATTGCCCGCGCTCCAGACGGCAATCCAACTCGTTCGGGGAGACAGGCTGGTCATCTTTACGGACGGCGTCACGGAGGCGCGAAACGAACAAGGAGAGGAATTTGGAGCGGCCCGCTTAATAGCGTGATGTCGTCTGCTTGCGGTACGTGGCGACTGTAGCTGGTCAGTTCGCCGATAATCGCGTCGCTCATTTCTTGGGCATTCCGCGCGGAGCTTCTGCCTAACGGCGCGCGTTCACTAGATAGGTCCGCGCATCTAATCGCAGATACTCGACGTTCCCCTCTGCCGTTGTGCGGAACAACACAGGGGGCTCGTGGCCCGCGTTCGAATAGGTCAGCACACGCGACACTTCGTCGTACACTGCATAGAACATAGTCGCGTACATGGCGGGATCGGTCGACTCATAGCCTTCGCCTTGGAGAACGATCTTCAGGCGGAGGGTTACGAGATAGCCTTGGCGGGCGACGGATTGGAAGCCTTGCGGCGCGCACGCTTCGAGGCATTCGATCTAATCCTGCTGGATGTTATGCTGCCCAACAAAGACGGCTTCGAGGTTTGCCGCGAACTGCGGAACGGCGGCTTGACCACGCCCATCATCATGCTGACCGCCAAGACGCA
>PMSX01000056.1 GCA_003167495.1 Bryobacterales bacterium
CCGTCCATGGCCGATGATCGTCGGCTTTCGACACAGCGGGCATTGCCGTGGTATGGATCCCAGCGGAACTACCCCGGCTCCAGCTTGTCTTTTCCTTCGGGCAGTGCGATAAAGAGAATCAAGGTGGGTGTGAAGGCCTTGTTCGCAGACTCGTCCTGCCAAGATTCGTTCTGCCAGCCTGCGCCTTCACCCTCCGGTCAAGTTAGCTCAAACGAAAAAGAATAGCGCTTTGTCTTTCTCCCCGCCAACCCCTCACTTAGAACATTGGCCGCTTTAAATGCGTCATCCGTACGAAGTACGGCCCGCATTTGCTTTTCACCCAAATTTCGCTAAGCCGACTTGAAGGGAAGAACGTTTGGAAAGTCGCTTTCCGATTTTCCACCGTTTGGACCGGCGAGCGGTGCAAGTTCCAAAAAATCATCTCGGTTCGGAAATTGCCCACTCTTAGGAGGTACTGAATGAACCGACTAGGGCAGCTTTGCACTTCACGCAATCAGTCTCAGGCTCGATGAGACTGTTTGGCGGGCAAAGAACAGCCGGGGCGGTTTTATTAGCCTCCTGTAGCCATGAGAGGTAAAGGTTCAGAGATAAATATGAAGAAGCATTTGCGGGCATTCACCCTAGGGATAGGAATTCTTTTCAGCCTTCAGTCTGGTTACGCCCAGAAGATTTCGAAGGACTTGGTAAATTCTGACCCGCTATCCAACGTCAGAGTGATTATCCAATGGAAGACGCCGCTGAACCCAACCAAGAGTCAGAAAGTACTCAGCAAGGGAGGTGTCTTGCATGCGGATCATCCGTCGATCAAAGCAAGTACGTACACCCTCCCAGCTTCAGCCCTAAGTGACCTTGCTAATGATTCGGACGTGTACTTCATTTCTCCTGATAGAACAATCAAGCCGAAATTGGACTACACAGCAGCCGCTGTGAATGCGCAGTATGCATGGAGCCTGGGCTTCAATGGCAAAGGGATTGGGGTTGCGGTTATCGACAGCGGTATGAACTCCAGCCCTGATCTGACGTTGAACAACGACGTCGTGTACAACCAGGACTTCACAGGCGAAATCACCCCTAACGCGAACGTGGCAAATACGAACAATGCACCTGATTTATATGGACACGGCCAGCACGTAGCCGGAATCATCGCCAGCAGCGGGAAGACCTCTTCATGTGGGAATTGCACTCGGCTTCTCAAAGGGATTGCCTCCGGAGTCAATCTGGTTAACCTGAGAGTTCTGGATGCGACCGGGGCCGGTACGGACAGCATGGTTATTGCTGCGATTGAAGAGGCCATTGATCTCAAAAGCACTTACAACATTCGCGTCATCAACCTATCGCTCGGTCGGCCAGTTTACGAAAGTTACACGCTGGACCCGCTTTGTCAGGCCGTCGAGCAGGCGTGGAAGGCCGGAATCGTCGTGGTGGTGGCCGCTGGAAACGATGGACGCGACAACTCTTTCGGGACTCTGGGCTACGGCACGATTGACGCGCCTGGCAACGATCCTTACGTGATTACGGTCGGTGCAATGAAAACCGAAGGAACCTATACCAGAACGGACGACTTGATCGCGAGTTATAGCTCGAAGGGTCCGACCCAGATCGATCATATTGTCAAGCCCGACATCGTGGCACCGGGCAACCAAGTGGTTTCCTTGTACGCCGGCAAGAATGCAACTCTGATCGCGGACTATCCCGCGAACGATGTACCTGTAGATTACTACAAAGGCAATAGTGATCCGCACGCGTCAAACGCCTATTTCATGCTGAGTGGTACGAGCATGGCAACGCCCGTGGTCAGCGGAGGTGTTGCGGACCTGCTGCAAGCAGAACCGAGTTTAACACCAGACCAAGTAAAGGGCCTGATTATGTCAACCGCCTACAAAAACTTCCCGGCGTCGAGCAGCGTAACTGACCCTGTGTCAGGACTGACATATGTAAGCTACTACGACATTTTTACGGTTGGCGCAGGCTATTTGGATTTGCAGGCGGCGCTTCAAAGTACCAGTGTTCCGCCGACGGGACTGTCGGCCGTGTCCCCGACCGCTATTTGCAACAGCGCTAGCGGAGCGGTGACGCTGTCGCTCGGCACTTCTAGTATTGAGGCCGACCAAACTATTTGGGGAAATCAGACGATCTGGGGCAATCAAACCATCTGGGGTAATCAAACGATTTGGGGCAACCAAACAATTTGGGGGAATCAAACTATTTGGGGAAATCAAAGTGTCTGGGCGACGAGTAGCACCGAGGCTGCCGAGACGGTTACGATTGCGATCCAAGGAGAGCCATAGGCCTGAATACGACGACTCTGCACAGCACATAGGAGCGATTCAGCCTCGGGTCATGAAAAGGGCCGAGGCTGAACCTCCATAAAATCGACTCCAATGCGAGAGTCGGGAGCATTGCAATGGCCTGCCTTGGCATCCAAACTTCTCGTGAGTGAAAATGAGGAGCGGCTTTTTCACCTAGGACTGGCGGTTACGATTAGTTGTCAGCAAACGCGCATCGAACGTTCCGGAAGCTACATCCCGCAACGCGCCCATTAATGTGTCTGAGTGGATTGGCTTGGTGAAAAAAGCATCCATTCCGGCCAACAAACAATGCTCTTCATCGAGCTCTGCACTGTGCGCTGTAAGGGCAAAAATAGGAATGCGCCTGCCATTGATAGATTCCATCCGCCGAATCTCTTTTGTTGTTTCGATGCCATTCAGTTCGGGCATTTGGATGTCCATGAAAATCACGTCGATGTTCCATTGCTCACGTTCCAGCGCCGTTAGGGCCTCGCGACCGTTATCTGCGACGGTAACGAGATGGCCATTTTTTTCAAGCAGCCGCCTGGCCACCTTCTGATTAATAGGGTTGTCCTCGACCAGGAGAACGCGCAACGGCTTGGTCTCATAAACGGCCTGGAAGGGCTCAAGTGATTTGACGGCTGGCTCCTGTTCGGGCAAACCGAATTCGGCAGTCAAATGGAAGCGGCTGCCTACCGCAGTTTTGCTTTCCACCCAAATGCGGCCACCCATCAAGCCGGCCAACCTTGAACAAATCGCCAGGCCTAAGCCGGCGCCGCCAACCGTCCGCGTCGATGAACCGTCTACCTGCGTAAAAGCCTCGAAAATAGACGCGTGTTTGTCCTCCGGGATGCCGATACCGGTATCGGCAACGCAGAATTCCAACATAACGCCGAGAGCACTTTTGCCCCGTAGGGACACCGCCATAAGAACGCTGCCAGAAGGAGTGAACCTGATCGCGTTCGTCAGCAGATTCGTTAAAACCTGTGAAAGCCGACCCGGATCACCGACCAGATTGACCGGGACGTCATCCCTCATAGAGTACCCAAATCGCAGATTCTTCTCTTCGGCTCGAGGCGATAAAGATGCTATGGTTCCCCGGACGCATTTCCTAAGATCAAATCCGACTTTTTCGAGTTTGAGCTTTCCGGCTTCCACACGAGAAAAATCAAGGATGTCGTCAATGATTGAAAGCAAGGATAGCGCTGAAGAAGTGGCCGTTTCCAGATATTCTTTCTGCTCTGGCTTCAGTTCCGTTGCCAGCGCAAGCCGAGTCATGCCAATGACGCCATTCATTGGGGTACGCAGTTCGTGGCTCACGTTAGCCAGAAACTCGTCTTTGGCTTTATTTGCGGATGTGAGCGCGTCATTGAGGTTGCGTAATTCAATGGTCCGCTCATTCACCCGCTTTTCCAGCTCGTCATTTGACCGCCGCAACACCTGCTCGGCTTCTTTGCGGCGGGTAATATCTTCTACTACTCCGACAATACGTTCCAACGCGGCCAGGTGATAGATAGGGAAGGCCCGATCCGATACCCAGCGAACGGAGTCGCCGTTAACCAACCGGTACTCGCATTCAAGAACCTCTCCTTCGCGCTGTCGGCAACGAAAGAGCGCCACCGATTCGCGATCGTCAGGATGTATGCTCTCGAACCAAGCGTTAGGATTCGATATTGCACGACTGGCGCTGAATCCCCACAACTCATCAAAGGCCGGACTGACATAGAGAAGCGCGCCGGATCGCGGGTCCATGATCCAAAAGACTTCGCGAATGTTCTCAGCAAGCTGGCGAAACTTCTTCTCGCTGCTGCTCAGCGCTTGTGTTCTCTCCTCAACTAGCGTCACTAATTTTGCTTCATTCGCACGCAACTGTCGTACCCGTGCGTCGTAGGCTGCAGCAAGCAGTCCCGCGGCCGCCAGAGCCTCCAAAATCATGAATGCCGGAGTCTGATAAAAGTGCTTGGGAAGAATCAGGGAAACACTTGCTTCTTCACGCGACCAGATAGCGTCTGCGCTTCTGGCAGTTACACGGAAACGGTAGCTTCCCGGCGGTATGTTCGTGTAGTAGGCGACACGGCGTGAACCTGCTTCCACCCAATCCTTGTCGAACCCTTCCAACATGTATTTGAACTGGACTTGCTCCGGTTTGATGAAGCTGAGCGCTGCGTAGTGAAACTCAAGTTGACCCTTGCCTGGTGAGGGTCGGAGAGATGTGCTGCCCCAAAATTCGCGATTGTCGATAGTTGTTTGCTCTATCAGAACTGTTGGCGCCTGCAAATTTGTCACATGACGATCGGGATGGATCAGCGCAACCCCTTTCATCGTGGGGAACAGGAGCGTTCCATCCCTGAGCCGCCAACCCGCAGGTTGGAAGCCGCCATTGCATTCCTGGCTCCTCATACCATCCGCAACACCAAATGCGCGCGAGGAGATTTTATGAATTTTATGGTCGGCGAAGGCATTGAGCTCGTCTTTCGATACGCTGAAAACACCACGGTTGCAGCTAAACCAAAGATTGCCGCGTTCATCGTCCAAGATCTGAGAGGGGGCGTCGTCAAATAGGCCTTCCTTCGTGGTAAAGCTGGCGAAAGCCCCCCCTTTCGAGCGGATGAGCCCACCGCCATTGGTTCCCAGCCACAAGGTGCCATCGAGATCGCCGGCAATCGTCGAGATCACATCGCTGGACAAGCCATTGCTTTTTGTATAGACAAAGAACCGCCCACCTACGAAATGGTTTAATCCGTTGCGGGTTCCCACCCAAAGTGTCCCGTCGCGGCGGTCTTCGAAAACGGAGAGCACATCGTTGTTCGAAAGCCCATCCTTTATGGTGTAGGTAGTGAAACGCTGGCCATCGAAGTGGCTTAAGCCGCTCCGGGTTCCCACCCACAAGTTGCTCTTACTGTCGGTATATAGGCAATTGGCGACATCGCTCGGCAGACCGCTCCTTCCAGAGTAAATCTTAAATTTCCCTCTTCTTAATCGAGCCAAGCCAGCACGGGTTCCGAACCAATGATCTCCCTGCCCGTCTTCGGTAATGGAAAAGACCAGATCAGCGGGAAGGCCGTCCCGCGTTGTAATCGCAGTCACTCTTCCGTCTTTGAGCCGATTGATGCCTCCGTCTCTTGTCGCTACCCAAGCTGCACCTTCACGATCCTGGTAAATCGACAGTACAACGTCGCTTGAAAGACCTTCCAGTTTACCGAGGGTGGTGAATCTCCCGTCCCCGAGCCGATTCAATCCGCCGCCGGCGCTGCCAATCCACAAACTTCCTTCGTGATCTTCTAAAATAGCCCAGACATCTTCCCCTGAAAACCCCTCTTTGGCCGTAAAATGTGAGAACACTCCGGCGCGAAATCGATCAACCCCTCCTCCTCCGGTGCCGATCCACAACGAACCTGCGCTATCCTCCGTGATTGTAAGAACGCGGTTGTTCGAAAGGCCATTTTTCGTTGTATAGGTAGTGATCCCGTTACGATCCATGCGAGCCAGCCCATCACGGTTCGTGCCTATCCACAGAATTCCAGCTCGATCAACAAAAACCGATCGGACAAAGTCGGCGGGCAGACCGTCTTTCTTGGTTCGTGTTGTGAAATGCCCGGCAACCCTATGACTCAATCCCGAGTGTGTTCCAATCCAGATTCCGCCTTTATGATCTCCGCATATCGAAAACACTGAACTATCAGCCAGCCCATCCTTGCGGCCGTAGGTTTCAATCACCGTACCATGAAGCCGGATTAAACCTCCGCCGTCCGTTCCGATCCAGAGGTCTGTTTTCTCGTCTTCATAAAGGGCCATAACCGAAGAGCTCGAAAGCCCAATCTGGTTTGTAATACTCGTAAACACGCCGTGATTAAGCACGGTAAGCCCACCCCCGAGCGTGGCTATCCACAAATTACCTTGATGGTCTACAAGAAGGGCGTCAATTTCGTCGCTATTCAGGGCTGGCGTATTTCGTCGATCGAACGTAACAAGCCGCGCGCCATCAAAGCGTACCAAGCCATTTTCGGTTCCAAGCCAGAGATAGCCGTCAGGAGTTTGCGCAATGGCCACCACCGAGTTCTGAGGTAACCCATTCTCCGTAGTCCAGATCTGATGCACATATTGTGTCATCAATTTCGAAGGGTCCAGCGCTTGCAACGGCGAGGGCATAAGAGAGAGAGCTGCCGTGGTCAGCAGTAGGGCTCGTATTGTTTTGATCCTCAATTTCATGTCTACTAAAATGCTTCGGCGTGAAGCGCCAGGCGGCTGCACCCGAGGCACCGACGAAGCAACAGTCGTTATCCGCTGATCTTTGTATCGACCGTCCTTTTGCCGGGGATTAGGGGGAGCCGAAACTACAATCTCGCCTCGTCCCAAATCTGCGACGATCTTAAAGCGGTTAGTGCCATTCGAGAGGGAGCCTTTGATCTGATTCCGAGGATGTCCAAATGCCGCAAATGGATGATCTAGAATCGACGGTCGAGATCCGAAATTCGGAAGCTCAACTGAAGCGTCGCCAGAGCGTTGTCGCTATGACCGTACGTGCCATGAGCAGTGATCGCAAAGGATGTCGGAAGCCGGCATGAGACGGCTATCTCTCGAAGTCTATTGAACTGGCGCGGCTAAACGAGATATTCTGCCAAATGGAGACCAACGCCGCTGAGTCGCAGTTGATTGTAAGTGTGAATCGCCGGCGCAAACGTAGCCTGGAGTCGCTGTAGACGCCCTTGCATCCGCCGAAAAATTCGGCATATCGTGGAGGACAGCTAATCCGACCTGGCTGGAAGCCTCCCGCCCTAGGGCGAATTGTCGGCGACTCGAACAGGGGACGCCCGTCTGCCACGATCCCAGGGAAGTCCTTTTATACCGGCCAATCCTTCCGTGCGAACCTGTGTTCGACGAAGCACCCAATATCCCGTTCGGGAAGTTTAGAACGGCAGCGTTATCTCAAGGCCTCTGACCACGCCAACACCCACCCCAAATCCGAAAGCACCGCGGCGCGAAAGGATAGCTGAGCGCGTCTTTTAATCCCCCTGTGGCGGACGCTTCTCTAGTCCGCCGTCCCCCGTCACGAAACTTCCAAAAATACTTTTCCTTTTAATTCCAATCACTTACGCGCTTTTTTCGAACCCCCTCCTCACCCGCCATACTACTTTGAACTCGCGGACCCACCTGCAATCCGGGCGCAAAAATATATTTTTTATAAGGAAACAATCAGCACTATGAAACCCATCGTTCCCGTTGATAACGCAACCACACCCCCCGAACCACTCCCTGCCAAAACTCGCGGCCGTAAGAGATCCGAATTTAACGATAAGGAACGCGCCGTCGTTTTCGAGGCGGCGAAACTCGGCCTTCGCCACACCATCATCGCCAAACTCGTCGATACCTCTCCAAACACTCTCCGCAAGCATTGCGCCACGGAACTCTTCAAAGGCGCCGTCGAAGCGGACAAAGAAGTTCTTACCACGCTTCACGACATGGCCACCTCTAAGCACTGCCCCGCAGCCACCATCTTCTGGGCCAAAACCCGCTGTGCTTATACCTACAAAGGTCTAAACACAACCGACGATCTCCCAGTCCCGGAGCCAAAAACTCCCAAACGCCCCAAGCCTTCTTGGAGTGATACAGACCCGGATTCTGCTTCTCCCAAAGTGTCGACTTTGACTCACCTCAATGTCTACAACAACGAGGGGGAGCCTAATGCGGACTACTGACTCTCAAGTCAGCCAAACTCGTAACCTCGGGCTCCGCCCCAATCAGCTGTCTGTGTATCACAACCCCGCCCGGTTCCGCGTCGTCGTGGCCGGGCGTCGCTTCGGTAAAACACAGCTTGCCTTGATTGAAATGCTGCGTGCGGCTACTCGGCCGAAAAGTCGCATTTGGTACGTTGGACCCAGTTACGATCAGTCCAAACGAATCCTCTGGGACCGCCTTAAAGCCATCACTCGCCCTCACTGGGTCTCCCGCGCCTCCGAGACCGAACTCACGGTCCGCCTCGACACCGGTTCCACCATCAGTCTCCGTGGTGCCGATCGTCCCGATTCAATCCGCGGCAACGGCCTCGATTTTGTCGTTCTCGATGAGTTCGCCTCCATGCAGCCCGAGGCTTGGACCAAAGTTCTCCGTCCCGCTCTCACTGATCGGCAGGGACGCGCTCTCTTCCTCGGCACTCCGCAAGGCAGCAATCACTTCTACGACCTATACAAGAAGGCTCAGTCCCACGCGGATTGGGCCGCTTTTCAATTCACCACCTCCCAGGGCGGCAACGTCCCTCCCGACGAACTCGCCTCCGCCGCGCTCGATCTCGATCCCGAGTCATACCGTCAGGAATTCGAAGCCGCTTTCACTGCCGCCGGACTCAATCGCGTTTATTACGCCTTCGATCCTGCACGCAACGTCCAATCCACCGAATTCGACCCCCACATCCCTCTCGTCTGGTCTATTGATTTCAACGTCAATCCCATGTGCATGCTCCTCATGCAGCGCAGCGCAGACTCGGTCTACGCTCTCGATGAAATTATCATCAAGCCCGACGCGAATACGGAAATGGCATGCCTGGCCTTTCACCAGCGCACCCGCGCCCTCAACGCCAATCACATCCATATCGAAATCTATGGCGATGCCAGCGGCAACCAGCGCCGCACCTCCGCCGCAACCACCGATTGGACCCTCATTCGTCAATTCTTCACCCAATGGCCTAACCTCTATTCGCACTCTTTCCACACCTCCGCCAGCAACCCCGCCATTCGCGACCGTGTCAACTGTGTCAACAGCCGTCTTCGCAACGTCGCCGGCGACGTCCGCCTCTTCATCGACCCCCGCTGCCGCGAACTGATCCTCGATCTCGAACAGGTCATTTGGGCTCTCGACTCTTCCGGCCGCCCGACCTCCGACGTCGATAAGTCCGACCGCGCCCGCACCCATTCCAGCGACGCGCTCGGCTACTATGTCGCCCAAGCCTTTCCACTCCGTCGCTCGGTTGGACCGAATGCCTCAGGGAGGATCATGTGAAAACGCTTTCTTTCGAGCTCAATAATTACCCCAATCTCCCCCTCCGAAACTGCATTTATTTTTCGGCTTTCTTACTATTCTTTATAGAGCTCAATAATTCACCCCAAAACGCCCTTTCAGGAGGCAATTTTTGCGCTCATGCACACTCTCCAATCGCTCTTCGTTACACTTGGGAAATGGCAGCGCCGTTTGTGCCTTCGCCGCTCGATTGCATCGGAAGGAAACGTTTCGCTTTCTACCCGCCGATTGAAAACGGCGGCCCCAACGTATGGCTGCTGGGCGCTGGTTCACGCTCCGAAGTCCAGGCCGTCAATGCGCAAACCGGCACTGAAATCTGGATCGCCCGCCAGTACATCGGCGCTGTCTGCGATCACACCTCCGTGCTGACAGTCGGCTTACGGAAAGCTCTCGAATTCCGCGAAGGCGTCCTCCAGCCCCGCGTCAAGCGTGTGATAGAAATGCCTCAGGCGGCGAGTGACCGCTTTCAAGTTCGGCGCGAGCAAGGCCCGGCGGCGGTGGTTGCCATTCGTTTGGACGACGGCAAGAAATCATCCATCAACAAAGCCGTCGTCGGCGTCGCCATCGCCTCGCTTCTCGCGGCTTTGCTGGCAGCCTGGTCTTCATCGGCCGTGCATTTTTAAATATATTCATATGCGTCATTTGATTTCAATCCTATGGGCTGCCGCGGCAGTCGGCGGCGCAGTTTGCCTGGGCGTGATCGCCGGTAACCGCGGCGAACCCGTGAACAGTCTGTGGCTGGTGGCCGCCGCCGTCTGCATCTATGCCGTCGGTTTCCGCTTTTATGCGAAATTTATCGCCGCCAAAGTGATGGTGCTGGATGATCGCCGCGCCACCCCCGCCGAACGCCTGCGCGACGGCCACGATTTCGAGCCCACCAACAAATGGATTCTGCTCGGCCATCATTTCGCCGCCATCGCCGGCCCCGGTCCGCTCATTGGGCCAACCCTCGCGGCTCAATTTGGTTATTTGCCTGGTACGCTTTGGATTCTCTTCGGCGCGGTGCTTGCCGGCGCAGTGCAAGATTTCACCATTCTCTTCTGTTCCATGCGACGCAACGGCAAAACACTCGGCCAAATGGCCCGTGAAGAGATCGGCAAGGTGGGCGGCTTCGTTTCATTGGTCACCGTTTTTCTCATCATGGTGATTTTGCTCGCTGTAGTCGGCTTGATTGTCGTGAACGCCCTCAATGGCAGCCCGTGGGGCACATTTACCATCGCCATTACCATCCCCATCGGCATTTTTATGGGCCTCTATCTACGCTTTATTCGTCCTGGCAAGGTGCTGGAATGTTCGCTGCTGGGTTTCGTGCTCGTCATGGCAGGCATCTACGGCGGAAAACTCGTTGGCGAATCGGCCACATGGTCGGTCTGGTTCACTTGGAGCGGTGTAGCTCTCACACTCGCAATCGTCGTCTACGGTTTCGCCGCCAGCGCGCTGCCGGTCTGGCTGCTTCTCGCCCCGCGCGATTACCTCAGTACGTTTATTAAACTCGGCGTGGTCTTCCTGCTCGCTTTTGGCATTCTGTTCACTCACCCACGCCTGCAACTCCCACCACTCACTCAGTTCATTGACGGTACTGGACCCATCTTCGCCGGCAAGCTATTCCCGTTCTGCTTCATCACCATCGCTTGTGGCGCCATCTCAGGTTTCCACGCGCTCATCTCCTCCGGTACCACTCCGAAAATGATCGCCAAAGAATGGCACGCCTGGCCCATTGGTTATGGAGCAATGCTGCTCGAAGGTTTCGTTGCCATCATGGCCATGATCGCAGCCGCGTCCATGCAGCCGGGCGTGTATTTTGCGGTTAATTCACCGGCCGGTGTCGTCGGCTCAGCGCCTGCGGCGGCCGTGGCCAAAGTCAGTTCGTGGGGATTCCCCGTCAGCGTCGACACAATGGCGCAACTCGCACAAAGCGCTGGCGAGAAAACGTTGTTCAATCGAACCGGCGGCGCACCTTCTCTCGCGCTGGGCATGGCGCAAATCTTCGGTGGCGCTTTGCACCTTTCCGGCATGGGAGATGAACTCCTCAGTTTTTGGTATCACTTCGCTATCCTGTTCGAAGCGCTCTTTATTCTCACAATCCTCGATGCCGGCACGCGCGTCGGCCGCTTCATGTTGCAAGACCTCCTAGGTCACGTTTACAAACCACTCGGCCAGTCCTCTTGGATGCCGGGTGTGCTCTTAACCAGCGCCGTTGTGGTCGCTTCGTGGGGTTACTTTCTCTATCAGGGAGTGATTGATCCTTTGGGAGGTATTAACTCACTCTGGCCTTTGTTCGGCATCTCCAACCAACTCTTGAGTGCCATCGCCCTTTGCGTCGCGACTACAGTCCTCATGAAAGCCCACCGCCTCCGTTATTGCTGGATCACGATCACTCCTCTCATCTGGCTTGTGACCGTTACCTTTTCAGCAGGCTGGCAGAAGATTTTCGCACCTGATCCAAAGCTCGGCTTCCTGGCTCATGCCCGCCTACTTGAATCGACAAGCGTTACCGCTGTTACTCAAACCCAGATCTTTAACGACCGCCTCGATGCAGCCGTCTGCGGCGCGTTCCTCTTCCTGGTCACTGTAATCATCATCGACTCACTGCGAGCTTGGTACGGCATCCTGAACGGCACGCGCGACACAGTCAGTTCCGAAACACCCTTCGAGCTCAGTCAACTGGAGGTCGAACGCGTATGAACATTCTGCGCCGCGTGTGTTCCTACTTCATCGCCCTCGCCCGCGAGTTGTCGGACGAAACCTCCTATGCCCGACACTTGCGTCTGACCGGCCACTCACACTCACCCGCGGAATGGCGAGCCTTCAGCGATCGCCATCACCGCCGCAAATATCAAAACACCAAATGCTGCTAGTCTTTTTGTGGGGCAGTATTTCATCCTGCGCGCCGATTGGCAATCGGCGCTTTTGCGTCGGATCCGGTCAATTAGGGATTAGGGAATACAGCGCTGAGAGGAACTTCCAGGTCCCCAGCGGGGTTGCGAAGGACTCGGTCCAATGCCTCGCGGGCGCCTTCTTTGGTGTGAATCCAAGCGCGCTTGCGTTCGGGATCGATTAACCAGACCGCCACGATGCCGAACTGGAGATAATCATCGATCTTGTCTTGGACATCCACCGCGCGGTCGTCGGGCGAAAGGACCTCGACGGCAACCTCCGGTGGCGAGGTGATGACGCGCCCGTCGGGGCGTCCACCTCGGACAACAACAACGTCGGGGACACGATAGCGATCCGGGCGGACTTGGACTCGAATCTCGACGCCCGTCCAAAACCCGCGCCCGTTTAAGAGAATGAACGCATAGGTGCGGCCCTGCGCGTCGCCGTGACTAATCTCCCCCACGTTACGCTCCACCAAACGACCATCCACATACTCACAGTCCGGGTGCGTGGTGTGCCCCAGATAGTCACTGAGCGGGACAAGAGCGGCCGTGCTCATCAGTTTGCATTTTAGCAGGAATATGTTCCAGGCCTGCTAGTCTAGCTCACCTTCTCCGCTATCGATTTCGCCTGCACAAACTGCAATAAATAATCCGGCCCGCCCGCCTTCGAATCCGTACCCGACATGTTAAAGCCACCGAATGGATGTGCGCCTACCATCGCGCCCGTGCACTTACGATTGATGTATAAGTTGCCCACGAAGAAACGCCGCCGCGCTTTTTCTGCCTTGGCCTTGTCGTTGGTATACACTGCGCCAGTCAGTCCGTAGTCTGAGTCATTGGCAAGCTCCAGCGCATGATCGAAGTCGTTTGCCTTCGTCACGGCCAATACCGGTCCAAAAATCTCTTCTTGGAAAACGCGAGCTTTCGAATCGATGTCCGCAATCACCGTCGGCTGAATGAAGTATCCATCGCCCGCTGCCGCGCCGCCTCCACTGATGAGACGTCCTTCTTTCTTGCCTGTCTCGATGTAGTCCAGGATAGTGTCGCGTGCGCGTGCACTGATCACCGGCCCCATGTAGTTCTCGAGTTGATCAGCCGGCCCAATCGTCAGTGCCTCTACTTTGCTCTTCAGCTTCGACAGAAACTCGTCGTAGATCGCGCTATCGACAATCGCGCGCGAACAAGCCGAACATTTCTGGCCTTGGTAGCCGAACGCTGAGAACACCACGCCTTGCACGGCTTGGTCGACGTCTGTATCCCGGTCAACGACGATAGCGTCTTTACCGCCCATCTCGGCGACCACGCGTTTGATCCAGATCTGACCCTTCGGGGTCTTGGCAGCAAGTTCGTTGATATGCAATCCCACCTCGCGCGATCCGGTGAAGGATACAAATCGCGTCTTGGGATGCGCCACCAAGGTATCGCCGATCGCCGCACCGCTGCCGCTCACGAGTGAGAAGGCCTTGGGAGGTACACCAGCTTCGAGCATGGCTTCGGCAAACTTAGCTGCAATCGTGGGCGTCTCACTCGATGGTTTGATGACCACCGTGTTGCCGGCGACCAACGCCGCCGTTGTCATGCCCACCATGATGGCCAGCGGAAAGTTCCAAGGAGGAATGACCACTCCCACACCCAACGGCAAGTACAGCATTTCGTCGCGCTCGCCCGATAGTTGTACCAGCGGCTCGGGCTTCGCCAACTTCAGCGCCAGCCGGGCATAATACTCGCAGAAGTCGATGGCTTCCGACACATCCGCCTCCGCTTCCGCCCAAGTCTTGCCCGCTTCCCAAACCAGCCATGCATCGAACTCAAGCTTGCGTTGGCGGATGATGCTTGCAATCCGCACCAGGTAGTCGGCGCGCTGCTCCACCGGCACATCACTCCAGATTGAAAAGTAAGCATACGCCGCTTCCACCGCATCGCGCGCATCTTGTTCCGAACCCTTCTGATGCACACCCACGATTTCACTCGACTTCGAAGGATTCACCGATTGCAGTTTGGCGCTTGATTTGCGCCGTTCGCCGGCAATCAGCAGATCGTATTCCTTGCCCATGTCGCGCCGCACGTTCTGCCAGGCATTCCGCGCCGCCGCGGCGTTTTCGGGCTTATTGAAATCTAAGTAAGGTTCATTTACAAAGGCGCTCAAAACTAAAGACCTCGCTCGAAGCTATGTTCCGGTTCAATCTGCTCGTCAAATTGGGCTTCCGCCATCTTGCGTCCGCGCTCGAACATGTCCGCCGCTTCCTGGGCGATCTCGCGGCCTTTTTCAAACAGCTCACGGCCCCTGCTAATCACGTCCTCGCTCGAATCAAACAGGCTTTGTTTTTGCGCTTTCACCTGGCTGGCCAACTTGCGCCGCGTGTGCGCTCCTTTGTCCGGCGCCAGCAGCACGGCAGCTGTTACTCCTATCAACGCGCCTAACGCGAACCAGGCGAAATTTTCTGTGTTGCTTGGGCCGCTACGATCGTCTTCAGGTTCCATGACCTCTATTCTATGCTTCTTAGCGGAACGTCTCTAATTCCACTCGCTTGCCATCGCTGCGAAAAGTAATTAAGCCTTGCTGGTCGGTGCGCAGAATGGCAGCATGATGTTCGGCCAGACGTTCCAGAACAGACGGGTGCGGATGATGAAACTGATTTCTATATCCGTCGGAGATCACCGCGAACTCCGGCCGCAATTCATCAATAAACTCTTCGCTTGATGAAGTCTTACTGCCATGGTGGCCGACCTTGAGAAGCGTTACGGGCCGCAGCAACCCGCTAGCCACCAGTTCGCTTTCGATGGGTTTTTCAGCGTCGCCCGTAAGCAAGGCGCGATGCCGTCCATAACTCAATTCCAGCACTAACGAATCGTCATTCTTAGCGAGCTCTTCTGGAACATAATCCGGCGCGGGCGCGAGCACTCTGATCTGCGTTCCCCCGATATTCCACTCTAGAGCGCTGCGCGTGAGCGGAACGATGCGCACGCCGTCACGCGCTGCAACTTTCTGGATTTCTCGCCACTCCGGCGTCTCCGGTTCAGCGCCAATCCAAAGTGTCTGCGGGTGGAAGTTATCCAAAATGGCCCCCAGCCCGCCCATGTGGTCGGAATGTCCATGCGTGAGAACGGCATAATCCAGGCGCTTGATACGGCGGCTCCATAAATAAGGCGACACCACATCCTCGCCAATGTCCATGTTCGGCTTGCGCTTCATGTTGCTCATGCCCGGAAAACCGCCGGCATCCACCAGCATGGTCTGGCCGTTGGGAAACACCACCAGCAGACTGTCGCCCTGGCTGACGTCAATGGCGGTGATTTCCAGCGTGCCCGGCTTGATGTCAGCGGGCCAAGGCTGCCAGCAGATCGTGGCGAACTGCGCCAGCGCGCAGCACAAGGCAATCGCCACGCCGCGCTTGTGCCTGATGGCGAACCCCAATACAATGAGCGAACCGGCAAACGTGAACGCGATCAGCGGGGGAACCGCGCCAATCCGGTAGGCAGGCTCAAATCTTGCATGCCACGACGCGAGAAAGTCGGCCGCGTTCAATAGCAGACGCGTGGCGCCGGCAAGCAAATGTGAGCCAGTCGCAATGGACGCAAAACCCAACGGCACAACCAGAGATAACAGAGGCATCACGACGATGTTGGCCGACAAGCCCGTGATCGAAAGCCGGTGAAAATAGCTGACCATTGGAAGTGCCAGGCCAAATTGCACGCACGCTGAGACAATCACCACGTCGGCGACGAATGCGGCTACGAAGGCGCTGCTCGCGATCACGAACTGCGAAGCCTTGATCGATAACCCGCTCCAGCACTGCAACGTTCTGGCAAGCAGACGCAATTCGACTCGCCACTCGGCGGCACGCTGTGGCACGCGCGGGTCGTACCCCACCTGATCAAAGCGTTTCACCGACAGGCGCAGCGGCCCGGTCGATCTTTCCATCAGCGGAATTGCAAACGCGCCAATGGCGGCTGCCGAAAGGAACGACAATTGAAACGCGGGATCGAATAACTGGTCCGGATCAAGCAGCAAATAAACGATACCCACCACAGCCAGTGCATTCAGAATCCGCATTTTGCGGAAACAATAACTGGCAACCAGGAATAACGTAAACCCGCCCGCGGCCCGCACCACCGGCGAACTTAAGCCCGAAATGAATGCGTATAGCCAACTAGCTACCGTTGCCACGCACAACGCCGATACTTTCCGCAGCTGGAACAGGCGCAAAATCAGTAGACTTGTGAACGCCAGTACCGACACGTGCATACCAGAGATCACAAGCGCGTGATAGGTGCCGGTTACGCGAAAATCTTCCGTCCAGCGCCGTTCCACGCCGTTCGTCGCGCCGATCAGTGTAGCTTGCAGCAGGCCGATCGTGTGCGGATCGTCCGGGTAAAGGCTCACTAGTCGGGCGAGGGCCCAAGTTCGGAAGGCGTAGAGACCAGCAATCGCGCTTGATCCGCAACCGCCCGGTAACACTTTAATGTCTTGCGAGCTTCCCACCGACCCGGTCCAGTAAATGTGTTGTGCGGCAAGATAGTGAACGTAGTCGAAGCTATCCGGGTTTTGAAAATTGCGGGGGACCCTGATTTTTGCCGGCACTTCGACCCGCTGACCGTAGTTGAGCGAAAGCGGTTGGTCGTCGGGCCGAAGGTTGACAGTGGCGCGAATGGCTGCCTTGGAGTTTAGATTGAGGGTGAACTGCTCCCGAGCCCGTGAGAAAACGGGCGGATTGGTCACGCAGCCGGACAGCAAAACGGTTTCCCCGTCTTCGACATTTAACTTCGGGGTACGCGTTTCCCGGTGGGAGATCTCGACCGCGATTCCAACCAGGGCTAAGGTGCAGCAGAGAACGCCTAATTTGAGGCGTCTGGCCGCTGGTACTAGAAGTACTATGCCAGCGATAACGATGGTGATGGCTATAGGCCCAACCAAGTATCGCCACTCGATATCCAGGACGTGGGCAAGTAGGATTCCGAACGCTAAAGTTGTAGCCGGTAGGAGGAGCGGCTCGCGTCGCACAGAAGTTGGGTGGCTAGTTGCCGCTAAACCTCTCGTTCAAATGACTTTATTGCCTAATCGGAACTTTGTA
>PMSX01000222.1 GCA_003167495.1 Bryobacterales bacterium
TTGGCGGCAAGGCGGAAGTTGAACGAAATCTCAGTAAGCATCTGGAAGCAATCAGTGGAAGATAGAACAGCCTGACAGCGGTCACCCTTTCTGAGCAAACTCCCAAGCATCGCGCACGATCCCATCCAAATCCGCTCTTTTCGGCCGCCAACCCAACGTCTTCTGCAGTTTGCTCGAATCCGCCACCAAGCTTGGCGGATCGCCTTCTCGCCGTGGTCCAATCGTGTGAGGCGCTTTCTTGCCCGTTACGCGTTCCACCGCCGCCAGCACTTCTTTCACGCTTCGCCCACCGCCCGTGCCCACGTTGAACGCGTCCGATCCGCCACCCTTCAGCAAATACTCCACCGCCACAATATGAGCCTCCGCCAAATCGCTCACGTGAATGTAATCGCGAATGCAAGTGCCGTCCGGCGTCGGATAGTCGTCGCCAAATAGCGTCACGGGCTTACCGGTTTGCACCGCGCGCAAAATCAGCGGAATCAAATGGGTCTCGGGATCATGCCGCTCTCCCAGGCCGCTTTCCGGCTCCGCTCCGCACGCGTTGAAATAGCGCAGCCGGATACTGCGCAACTCCCTAAACTTATCCAGCCAGCCCAGGATCTTTTCCACCATCACTTTCGATTCGCCATATGGGTTAATCGGCGCATACGGCTGGTCTTCGGTAATCGGCACCTTGCCGGGAATGCCATACGCCGCCGCCGTCGAGGAAAACACCAGGCACTTCACACCCGTTTCCAGCATCGCTTCGAATAGCGAAAGCGATCCGCCCACATTGTTTATGAAGTAAGCCTCAGGCCGCTCATTGGATTCACCCACCGCCATATAAGCCGCAAAGTGGATTACGGCGTCCGCTTTCTCCTCTCGCAACACCTGTTTGACCTTCGCTGAATCGCGTAAGTCCACCTGTCGCAACATACCGGCCGGCACCGCTCTTTGGTCGCCGCGCTCCATACTGTCGAGTACCACTGTCGTGTGCCCGCTTTTTTCGAGGAAATACCGCGTGTGCGAGCCAATATAGCCCGCGCCGCCTGTTACTAGAATCTTTGCCACGCACTTAGAGTGTAGCCAACGGTAACTGCGCGCCTTCGTGCTGTAACAACCACCGCTTACGTTCTACTCCACCCCCATAACCGGTCAACGCGCCGGTTGAACCAATCACTCGGTGGCATGGCACGACAATCGCTATAGGATTCGAACCATTCGCCAAACCCACTGCCCGGCTCGCATTCGGCCGGCCAATGCGCTTCGCCAGCTCGCCATAGCTAAGCGTTGTGCTTGCCGCAATAGTCCGCAACTCCGTCCAAACCTGCTTTTGAAAAGGTGTCCCCTCGGTGCGCACCGGGATCGCATCCACACTCGTCAAATCGCCTGCAAAATAGGCTTCCACCCGCCGCTTAATTCCTGAGCTTTCGCGGCTCTCTACCACTGGCCGCGTGCCATAGTGCAGCTTCAGCAGGCGCTGCATCCTTTCTTCGCAATCCACAAAATCAAGCACGCGTAACGACTCGCCATCACTGATCAATACAATGCTGCCAATGGGCGAACTAAGCCGATCGAGAAACAGATCCATTGCAGTTACCGCCGTTCCAAAGATGTAACACCGCGTAAGCTCGCCACGGCCGCCAACACTCCGCAGCCGCCAGTACTCTGCGCGGATTCCTTTCTCCCATGGCGCGCATCACGCCTAGATCGGTATGTGGAAAAGCATCAGGCCACCCCAACGCCCGCATTGCAATGTATTGCGCCGTCCAATCGCCAATACCGGGGAGGCTGCGCATTTTCTCAGTGGCGTCTTCGACATCTACGCCAGGCGACAAAGAGACAAATCCGTTCGCAACGGCCTTGGCCATCTCCACTACAGAAACTGCCCGCGTTTCTGGCATGCCCAATTCTGCCACTTCCGCGTAGGGCAACGTTGCTATTTCTTCGGCCAACGGAAACGCGTTCGTCAATCCGCCGACGCCACATAGTTGATTCGCGCCAAAGCGCTCTACAAACCGACCCAGCAGGGTTCGCGCCGCCTTCACACTTACCTGCTGCCCTAGAATGGCCCGCACGGCGATTTCAAATCCATCAAAGGTACCGGGCACTCGCAAGCCAGGGTTGGCCGCACTCAATATTCCTAACCGTTCATTGATCTCCGCGGGGTTGCAACAAACATCCGTGAGGTTCTTAACACGCGCCAATACCGCGGGCAACACCTTCTTCAGACTGTTCGAGACAAACACTTCAAGCGAGGCCTTCCCGTCATTGAGCCCAATCTCAATCCAACCGCTGTGCGTCTTGCCATCACGCGTAAGTCTCACGATTCGACGGTAACGCGCCCCATCCACTTCATCCACACACCGAATGCATCTCATTTCCAGGAAATGAACAAACCCTGCCCAGTCATATGGCGGTCGGAAACTCAACTCAAAGCGCAGCGCGTCTTCCCTGACATCGCGCTTTGGGTTTTTTCGTAATTGCCTGGGGCTCAATCTGTACCGTTCATGAAACAACGCATTCAGCCGCCGCAAACTCCCGAATCCCGCCGAAAACGCGACCTCAGTGACAGGCATTCGGGTATCGGTGAGCAACTGTTTGGCCAGGAGTAAGCGCTGAGTCTGCGCAAACTCCACTGGCGAAACGCCTAGCTCACTTTGAAACGTTCTTCGCAAGTGCCGCGGTGTTACATCCAACTGCTCTGCAATCTCCGCTAATCCGCCCGCTTGAAACACACCTTCTTCTATCAGCTGAACCGCCGACCGTGCCAGTCTTCCCCGCGCATCGACACTTGCATTTCCCGGCGCCAACTCCGGACGGCATCGCAAGCATGGCCTGAACCCCGACGCTTCTGCACTCGCCGCATTCGCAAAGAACAGGCAGTTCCCAAATTTGGGCGTTTTGACTGTGCAGACGGGACGGCAATAGACGCCGGTGGATGTGACGCCGACAAAAAATCGTCCGTCGAATCTCGCATCGCGCGCCCTGATCCCGCGATAGCACGTTTCTGGGTCTAACTGCACAGCTTCATGATAAAGTCATTCGCATACCAATACTCGCCATTTTCGGACCTGGCCACCAAAAACATTCTAATGACGCGCCGTCACTTTCTGGCAGCTTCCAGCCTTCCACCTCTTATGCTTCAAACCACTTCGCCGGCACTCAAGCGCCGCGTAATTATCGACACCGACCCTGGTACCGACGATGCGCTCGCCATTTTCCTTGCTCTCAATTCTCCGGAGCTCGAGGTTGAAGCGCTGACGCCTGTAGCGGGCAACGTTCCCTTGGAACTCACTCTTTCGAATGCCTTGCGCCTGCTTGAAGTGGCTGGTCACAGTCACATCCCCGTAGCCGCCGGTGCCGACCGTCCCCTTGTCCGCCGGTTGATCACCGCCTCCTACTTTCACGGCCAAAATGGCCTCGCCGGCATCCAGTTTCCCGAACCCACCATTAAGCCCGTCGCCGAAACAGCCACGCAACTCATCCGTCGCCTTGTGCATGCGTCTCCGCATGAGATCGGCATTATCGCTATTGGCCCGCTGACTAATATCGCAACGGCATTTCGCGAAGACCCCGAACTGCCGCGCCTCATTCCAAGGCTTACGATCATGGGAGGTTCTCTCTCCGGCGGCAACATCACCCCAGCCGCGGAATTCAATATTTACGTCGACCCCGAAGCTGCGCAAATCGTCTTCCGCTCCGGCGTACCACTGACCATGGTCGGTCTCGATGTCACGCGCCGCGCCATGCTTCGTGAAGAAGACATCCAACGCATGGAATCTTCAAGCAAACCCGAAGGCCGCGCCGCCGGAAAAATTGCCCGCGCTTCCTTGAATCTTGTGCGCCAAACCTCCGCTGCCGGCGGTCCGCCCATGCACGATTCGCTCGCCGTCGGAACATTTATCAATCCAAGTGTCGTCACCTTGCACGATCTGTACGTGGATATCGAAACCGCCGGCACTCTCACCGCGGGCGAAACCGTCGGTTATCGAAAAGCTCCTATGCGAGCCTCACCTCCCATGGCAAACGCGTCCGCTTCGCCGCAATCGATGGAATTCAAACCGAATGCGAGAGTCGCACTCGATGTCGATGTGGATCCTTTTCTAAAGATGCTGGTAGACCGTATCGCAGGTTAATGCCGGTTCGCTTGGTCTCGCGACAACCACACGCTCCAAGCCGGTTTTTTCGAGGAAGTGGGCACCCCAGGGTCATATCGGCGCAGCGCACCCGTTCCATAAGCCCCCATTTTTGCGTCAAAAGACCGCTAGGCTACCGGACTAACGTCGATACTTCGTCTTCTTAGCTTTCTCTCCAGCAACTTGCCCTGCATTCACACGAAAACCGCTAGCTGAGCCGCGACTGCGAAGAAGCGGCAACGTATTTTTCCGGAACCCCGCGAGTTTCTGTCTCCCGCGCGGACGGTCAGCTTCTTATTCTTAGCACCTATCTTCCAGCCCGGCCGAAGGCAGGGCTGTATCCTAAATGCTGACCCCTGTATTCCTTCTCCATGCCCATCCTCGAAGCCCGCAGTGTCGCTAAACTCTACCGCACTGAAGGCTCAACTGTTACCGCTCTCAAAGACGTCTCCCTCACCGTCGAACCTGGCCAATTCATCGCCCTGGTTGGCCGTAGCGGCTGTGGCAAATCCACTCTCCTCAACCTATGTGGCGCCATGGATTTTCCCACTTCCGGCGAAATTCTTATCGATGGTCAATTCACCACCGGCCTCACCGATGCTGCTCTCACCCACCTGCGCCGCGAAAAAGTCGGTTTCATTTTTCAATCTTTTCAACTCCTCCACACGCTGACCGCCATCGAAAACGTGGAACTTCCCTTGCTCCTCGCCCACCATCCCCAAGCCCGGCAACTGGCCGAAGAACGGCTGCGTTGGGTGGAACTGTACGAACTCGCCCATCGCTTCCCGCATCAACTTTCGGGCGGCCAGCAACAGCGCGTCGCCACCGCCCGTGCTCTTGTCCACAACCCGCGCTTGCTCCTCGCCGACGAACCCACCGGCAATCTCGATACCACCACCGGCGATCTCGTGCTCGATCTGCTCCGCCGGACCGCCAGTCAATTTGCCGTCGGAATCATCATGGCCACGCACTCTGTAGAAGGTACCTCCGTCGCCAGCCGTGTCGTAAAAATGCGCGATGGTCACATCGAACGATGAGCACCCTCCGCCTCTTCTCGTCCCTCATCTTGCGCCCGCTCAAGCGCGAACCCGTCCGCACGGCACTTACAGTGTTCGCTGTTGCTCTCGGGGTAGCTGTCGTTGTGGCCATCGATCTCGCCGGACAAGCTGCCGCCGGCAGCTTCCACTCCTCAGTCGAATCACTCACTGGTAAAACCGATCTCCTCCTCTCCTCCACCGGCGGCATTGATGAGAGGCTTCTGGCAGATCTCACCCAACTCCCCTACCCGCTCGATTTTGCACCGCGCATTGAAGACTTCGCCTCTGTCGATGGCAAGGGCGAAGCAATCCCGTTCATCGGTGTTGATCTCATCGGCCACCACATGGCTCAATTTGACCGGCAGGATCCCACGCAAGCCGCCATGCTTCTCGCCGCTCCCAACCCCATTTGGGTTGGTGCGCGCTTAAACCTGCAACCCGGGGCGACTGTTCATCTCCTCATCAACGATGTCCTCCGGCCTTACACCGTCGCGGGCATTCTCAAACCTCAACCCGGCGAAATCGGCGACCAGAACATCATCGTCGCCGATATCGGGCTCGCTCAAGTAGTCACTGGAAAAACAGGAAAAGTGGATACCATCGATGTCCTCATCCCTAACACCCAGACTGCCGGCTATTGGCTTCAACTCATCGCCATGCACGTCCCAACCTCTGTCGATGTAGCCCCACAAGGTGCGCGCACCGATGAGAATCGCAAAATGCTTTCCGCCTTCCGCTGGAACCTGCGCGTCCTCAGCTATATCGCCCTTGTAGTGGGCGCATTTCTCATCTACAACACAATCTCAGTTTCCGTTGTGCGCCGCCGCAACGAAATTGGTGTCTTGCGAGCTCTCGGTGCTACTCGCGCCTTCATCGGCTTTGGCTTTCTTGCTGAATCGCTATTCTTCGCTCTGGCCGGCAGCGCAATCGGGTTGCTCTTGGGCCGTTTGATGGCTGTGGGCGCCGTCGCCCTGATCGGCAAAACCGTCCAATCTCTCTACGTAAGCAGTGAGCCATCTCCCATTCATCTCTCTTGGCAAAGTGCCTTTACCGGAGTCGCGCTCGGTATGATCATCTCCGTTCTCGCCGCCCTCACTCCCGCCACTGAGGCAGCTCACGTTGCGCCCGTCGAAGCCATGGCTCGCGGCCGCGAAGAATACAACGCCGCACGGCGGTCTCACACAGCAATCTGGTGGGCTATCTTTATGCTCGTCGCCGGCGCGGGTCTGACGCAACTCCCTGCCATCCACGGCCAGCCTCTCGCCGCATATGCTGCCGTTCTTTTACTCATCTCCGGTACATCAGCTGCCATCCCAACCATCGTGGTCCTCTTCTCCCGCTTTGCCGCACGCCCTATCCAGGACGTTCTGGGAACCGAAGCCATGCTTGCTCTCCGTTCCTTGCGCGCCTCCCTTGGCCGAACCTCCGTGCTCACTGCCGCTCTCACCACCGCTGTCGCTATGACCGCCAGCGTTGGCATTATGGTCGGCAGCTTCCGCCAAACAGTCGCCGTTTGGATGGATAACCAGCTCAAAGCGGATTTCTACTTGCGTCCGGCTGGTTCCTCCTCCGCAGACCGTCACCCCACAATGTCCGCTACCATCGCCGATCGTATCGCTCAACTCCCAGGCGTCGCTAGTGTCGACCGCTTTCGTGCCTATCCCATCTCTTACGATGGCCTTCCGGCGACCCTTGCTGGAGGCGAATCCAGGACCAGCACCCATTTTCTCCCTGGCGAAAACACTGACGAAATTCTGCAACGCTTGCCTACCGGCGATTTCGCCGTGGTCAGTGAACCTTTTGCCAATAAGCACAACATCCATGTCGGGAGCTCCGTGACTCTACCTCTCGCCGGCGCGAACCGCACGTTCAAAGTACTCGGCATTTATTACGATTACTCGACCGAACGGGGCTACATCGTCGTCGCTCGTCGCACACTTCTGAAATACCTCCCAGACACTGACTCCTCCAACCTTGCCGTCAACCTCAAAGCCGGAGCCGATGCTGCCGCCGTCCGCCGCGGCATCGCCAACATCATCGCCGGCCGCGCTGTGCTCGTCTTTGCCAACACCACTCTGCGCCGGGGCGCCATCGAGATATTCGACCGCACCTTTCGCATCACCTACGCTTTAGAGGCCGTTGCAATCTCGGTCGCCGTCATGGGTATCGCCGGTGCTCTCCTCGCCATGGTGATTGACCGCCGCCGCGAGTTCGCTCTTCTCCGCTTCCTTGGAGCCGCGCAGCCACAAGTCCGCAGCATTATTCTATTTGAAGCGGGTCTCCTCGGCCTGCTCGCCAACGTCATCGGCCTCCTACTCGGGGCGCTGCTTTCCCTCATCCTCATCTTCGTAATTAATAAGCAATCGTTCGGCTGGACGTTTCAATTCCACTGGCCAGTGACAATACTGCTATCGGCGCTAACCGCCATCTATCTCGCTACCGTTCTGGCGGGCCTCTACCCCGCGCGCACCGCGCTCCACATGAATCCCATTGAGGTGATCCATGAAGCTTAGTCCCGGCTCGCTACTGCTCGCGGTTTTTCTATCTGCTCTATCCGGCTATCACTACCAATTCCCCGCGGACCACTTCAACCATCCGGATTTCCAAATCGAATGGTGGTATTACACCGGCAATCTTCATGACCAGTCCGGCCACCGCTACGGTTTCGAACTCACCTTCTTTCGCCAAGCTCTTCAACTCCCAAAATCCGTCGATGAATCGACCGATCCCGTCTGGCGACCCGATCAAATCTTCCTCGCTCACCTTGCCCTCACAGACATCGACGGCTATCGTTTTTACCACACGGAACGGCTGAACCGCGCCGGCCCTGGCCTCGCCGGTGTCGATCTCAACACGCGCAAATACTGGAACGGCAACTGGCAAGTGTATTGGAAGAATCTCGGCAGCGCTCAGCAGCAGCTGCAAGCTGTCTGTGATCGCTTCACTCTCACGCTTGATCTGGCCCCACGCAAACCGCCCGTTATCCACGGGAAAGACGGCGTCAGTCGAAAAGGCCCCGCTGTGGGTGAGGCCTCACACTACATCTCTTTTACCCGTCTCGCAGCCCAGGGCCAGCTAAACGGCATCTCCGTATCGGGTTTAGCCTGGATGGATCACGAATTCTTCACGCCACAGCCCGACCCGACTCTCGCTGGTTGGGACTGGTTCGCCATTCAGCTCGAAAACAACGAAGAACTGATGCTTTATCGCCTACGCACCAAGTCAGGCGAAATCAGCCCATACTCGTCGGGCACCTATATCGATTCCAAAGGCACCGCTCAGCATCTCACGGCCGATCAAATCACGTTCGCTCCCGGTCGAGTCTGGCACAAATACCCGGTCGATTGGCAAATCACCATCCCAAGCCTCGGCCTACAACTTACAGAGCGAACAACACTCGACGATCAGGAGCTCTCCACACCTGGGAGTCCCTCGCCCAGCTACTGGGAGGGCGCTGTCACCTATGGTGGGACCATCCATCAAAAACCGACCCGGGGCGCCGGCTATCTAGAAATGACCGGCTACTCCCAACCAATGCGGCTCGGTCATTAGCCCTCCAAACAGGCGTCAGCCTTCTTTACTGTCGCTTCTCGAGCCGAAAATATATCCCAAGATGCTTGCAAAGATCGGCAATAATACCTTCACGACAATCATTTCAAAAAAGGCAGTATACGGTTCCATTGCGATCTGTTGGAGCGCCTTATAATTTTCGAGAATTGTTTTAACCGTAGCCGCGTCCGCTCCTGGCGGGATAACTGGCGTTGGCGGCACAGAGCAGATCCACTTTCCAATAATTGCCAGCGTAACGACCGCAATTAGAGAACCGACGCAAACGCCAACGTCAATCCGGTCCGTTGGAGAAATGTACCTCTTACTGGCTTATCCGCGCCCGCAGCGGCGAGGATCTCCTGTGGCGAAACCTTCTCGTCATCTGCCATCAGGGCAGCACAATTTCCCTTCGAAGCTTGCCATCATCGGTTACAACGACCTTGGCGTTCTTATTCTCCTGCTGAGCCTTCTTCAGATAGCTATAGCTTGCAACAGCTCGACGAATTACGTCAGCCTTTGTGGTAGCGTCTGTGCTTTTGAGGAGATCCGAAAGAGTCTTGTCGAACTTGTCATCAAAATCAATAGTGTAACGTGGCATCCTTCAATTGTACTGCATTATTACTGCAATGTGCGGTAACCTCAGCCCTTCATCTCTCTCGATAACACCGCCGACACCACACAGCAACCCACCACCACCAACAGCGCCCCACGTAGCGTCATCAACTGCGACAAAAAGCCAATCGCGGGTGGTCCAGCTATGAAGCCTAGATACCCAATCCCCGATACCGTGGCAATCCCCGGTCCCGGCGAAACGCCCTTCACCCGGCCAGCCGATCCAAACACCAACGGAATGATGATCGAAAATCCGCAACCCACCACGCCGAATCCCGGCATCGCCCAACTCGCGCTGCGCATGCACAACGCCCAACCAAGTCCGGCTGCGGCTAGTATGCTTCCGTTTCGCACCGCGCGCATGTGTCCCATCCGCGCGGTCACAATGTCGCCCAAAAAGCGCATAACTGCCATCGCGGCCGAAAACACGGAATATCCCGCGGCCGCCGTTCCAAGCCCGGCCTTTAAAACCTGCCGTAGATACAGCGCCGTCCAATCCGCCATCGCCCCTTCGGAAAGAAAGATGCAGAAGCCAATCGCGCTTAACGCTACTAACACCCGCGGCATGTTGCGGAACGGCAACCGGTGATCGACATTGGTGTGTGCATCATGCGTATCAAGCAGCAAACCAGCCACCGCTAGCACTGCCAGCATGTCGAACATGGCGCTCACTGCGAAATGTGACACCGTCCCAAAACCCCGTGACGCGACTGCTCCTCCCGCTGCTGCTCCCACCATCGCGCCCAAACTGAACATCCCGTGAAAACGCGACATCGTGGGCCGTTCCATCGCCTTCTCCACTTCCACAGCTTGCGAATTCATGGCGACGTCCATACTTGCCGCCAATGCGCCATAAACAAAGAGGGTCACCCCGAGGGTTACCGCGTTTACCGCTAGCGATGGCAACACTAAGCTCAGGCAGAAGCCAATACTTGCTAATACACTCACTCGCTTACTGCCGAATTTCCCCACCCACATGCCTGCCATCGGAATTGCACACAGCGCTCCCAATGCGGAACCCAATAATGTCAACCCCAAGACAAAGTTATCCAGCCGAAGCGCACTCTGCACTGCGGGGATGCGTGAAATCCAGGTCGACACCACTAAGCCGTGCACTAGGAACAACACAACCGTGCCCCACCATGCCTGCCGCGTCTTGCTCTTCATGCTATGGTTTACGCAAATAGATTCCTACGGTTTGCCCGCGCATGCTCCAGGAGATGGTCTCCCGAAAGCCCAACTCGTCGCACTGTAACGGTGTAATGTCTGGCTCCCATTGATAGAAGCGCTGCAGAAACCACCGCACAAATTGGTTATCCATCACGCTCGGTGACGGAACCCACTCCCGCGTGTAGGTGATCAGCGTGTCATACTGTTCCGCTGGAACCGCCCTTACAGACGAGTAACGCAGATCGCGCGTCTCAACCACCTTCATCCGGTGCTCCACAAAGCCCAAATCCGGATTTCTCAGCGCGCTTGTATAGGGCCATGCTGTGGCAATCTTGCGGCCGCGCAAATCGCGGTCTACGTAAGAAGTAGCAGCCTGTTGCAAATGCAGAAAGTCCACCATGGCGTAGTTGTTTTCAAATGGAAACGGGTAGGGCGGATTCCATCCGATAAAAAATACCAACCCAACAATCATCGCTAACGTGGCGCCAACGGCGATCGGCTTCCTCACCGCCGTCGAGCCAACACTCACTGCAATGTAGAACAGAGGCAGCACCGGTAAAAGGTACCGTTCCAACTCCGCGCCTCCCAACACCGACACCAATATAATGTTCAGTCCGCCCACTGCCGCGACCACGGCCCACGCCCGCGTATGGAAGGTTTTCGAAAGAGCCACCGTCGCAATCAACACCAGCGTACCCACCAACCGCATCTCCGCAAAGAAAAGATAGAACGCTCTCCGCAGCAGCCCTACCATCATCCGCACCGGTTGCAGCGCGTAATTTACGTTGTAGCGCGCAAACGCCGGATCGCCCAACCAGTAGCCCGTCTTCGCATGCAGTATCGTCACCCAAACCAACAACGCCACCGCGGGCGCCGCGAACCATCCCGCCCGTCTCCAATCTTTGCGCTGCGCCATGAAACAAGAGAATACACAGGGTGTGACAAGCCCTGTTTCTTTCACCAGCACCAACACAACGCACGCCGCCGCCGCCCATGCGTATTCGCGCTTTACGTACAACAACAACGCCAAGAGAGTGAAAACCATCGCCGGCATGTCTAGTTGCGCCATCATGCTCTGGGTGAAAAACAGCGGCGACACCAGCAGAAACACTGGTGGCAGAAACGCCGGAGCACCTTTTGCGCCCTGGCTCAATTCAATCGCCAGCAGAAATGTCAGTAACAGTCCGCAAGCCGCCAAAGTCAGCATCGCCAGTCTTGTCACTGGAGCCGAGAAGCCAAATATCTTGTAGCAAAGCGCCAGATACGCCGCCACTGCAGGCGGATGCACGTTGGGTATCGCCGAATGTGCCACTAACGCGCCACTGCGCAACAAGTCGAGCGCCGTTGGAACAAACTGTCCCAGCTCATCCCAAAAATATGGCAGTGACAGAAGCTGCACGTGAATCAAGAACAGCGGAGTAGCAAAGACAAGGAAAAAAATGAACAGATGATGAAATTTGGCTTTTCTCGGAGGCCGCTCGTTCAGCAACGCGAACGGCGGCAACTTCGGCATCGGCGGGCGAGGTTTGGCCGGCATCTTTGGATGCAACGTGCCTACTGAATCACGCTGCCCTGTGCGCCGCCTTGCGCTTCCAGCCGTATCTCGCCAAACGCTGCTTCATATTGGCCCAGGTTCTGCAGTAACAGGTTCGACAACGCCTTCGCTTGCTGCGGACTCAAAAACACACCCTGGAAGTTCTGAATCGTAACCGCATCCGGCGCAGTCTGGTTCGCCAGCCCGAACAGCAGGAAGAAGTCCCAGAGGCTCACCCGCATCTGCACGCTGTTCGCGTAACCTTCCCGGTAGTCGGCCGTCTGCGTTAGCTGCAATTTCGGAGCTGGTTGGCCCGGTGTCATGATAGATATTTTTCTAAAAGACTGGAATGACTCAAGAGGTTGGCGGGGACGACGGGGCTCGAACCCGCGACCTCCGACGTGACAGGCCGGCGTTCTAACCAACTGAACTACGTCCCCTTACTCTTCTGAAAAACGTCGGACATTTGCAGAATACCATAGCGCCAACGTCTCTCCGCCTTCCCCAACCCCTGCTGAAACACAATCCTGAGCATTCCCTTATGACTTCTTTATGTCCCCGCCCTTACCGTGAAATTGCTATGTTGCTCGACATCTTCTACGTCCTGATCGGCTTGGCGTTCTTTGCCCTCTGCTGGCTGTTCACCAAGGCTTGCGACCACCTCTAAAGGAGGCAACCCTTTTATGGACTACATCATCGGCGGTATCGCCACGCTTTTCCTGTTCGTCTATCTGATTTACGCCTTGCTGAAACCGGAGAAATTCTAACCATGACCACCAATGGCGTTCTGCAAATCGTCATCTACTTTCTCATCATCCTGGCCCTCACCAAACCGTTAGGCGCGTTCATGGCGAAGCTCTTCGAAGGAAAACGCACCGTCTTGCACCCCATCCTTCGCCCACTCGAAACGCTGACCTACAAACTCATTGGGGTAAATGAGCAAACCGAGCAGCGCTGGACACAATACACCGCCGCGCTTCTTGCCTTCAGCATCTTCAGTTTCCTATTCGTCTATTTATTCCAGCGCCTGCAAGGTCTGCTGCCGCTAAATCCACAAGGCTTCGGTGCGAGCTTAGTGCCGCCGGATCTCGCCTTCAATACTGCTGTCAGCTTTCCCACTAACACCGACTGGCAAGCGTATAGCGGCGAATCCACTTTGAGCTACATCGTACAAATGGCCGCGCTCACCGTGCAAAACTTTGCCTCAGCGGCCGCTGGTATGGCTTGTGCCATCGCTATTACACGCGGCTTTGCGCGCCAGCAAATGAACAGCCTTGGCAATTTCTGGGTAGATCTCACACGCGCCACTCTTTATATCCTGCTTCCACTTTCACTCGTTGCCGCGCTGGTGTTTTGCTCGCAAGGTGTCATTCAAAATCTGCATCCGTATACAGTTGCCAAGACGCTCGAGGGTGCCAAGCAAATCATCGCTCAAGGCCCCGTTGCTTCGCAGGAAGCCATCAAAATGTTGGGCACCAACGGCGGCGGTTTCTTCGGTGCCAACTCCGCGCATCCGTTTGAAAATCCCACGCCCTTCACCAATCTCCTGCAGATGGTGCTCATCTTCGTCATTCCCGCAGGCCTCACGTACACCTTTGGCGCAATGGTTGGTGACCGCCGCCAAGGCTGGGCCATCTTTTCCGCCTGTTCTATCATGTTTCTCGCCGGCGCTTTTGCCTGCTATTGGGCTGAGCAGCACGGCAATCCGGGTTTTGCCAAGCTCGGCGTCGAAACGCACGCCACTGCTTTGCAAACCGGCGGCAATATGGAGGGCAAGGAAACACGTTTCGGCATAACCGCCTCCGCCTTGTTTACCACCATTACTACAGCCGCCAGTTGCGGCGCGGTCAACACTGCGCATGATAGCCTCACTCCTATCGGCGGTCTTGTTCCACTCTTTAATATTCAAACCGGCGAAGTAGTTTTTGGCGGCGTGGGGTCAGGCTTATACGGCATCCTGCTCTACGCCATCGTGGCCGTGTTCATTTCCGGTTTGATGGTCGGCCGTACGCCTGAATACATCGGCAAGAAGATCGAATCGAAAGAAGTCAAAATGTCGATGATCGCTCTCATCGCAACCGCCTTCAGTATTCTCGTCCTGGCTGCGGCCACCACCGTTGTCGCATTCAAAGCGCCCGGCAAAGACGCAAAGGGGCAGCCTGTTGCCCACAGCTACTGGAATCCGCCTGGACCGGCCGCGGCCAATGTCGCCAACACTGGCCCGCATGGCTTCAGCGAAATTCTATATTCCTATTCCAGCGCCACCGGCAATAACGGCAGCGCCTTCAACGGCATCACTGTCAACACTCCCTGGTATGACCTCACACTCGGCATTGCCATGCTCACGGGCCGCTTTTTGTTCGTGATTCCCTTGCTCGCTGCGGCAGGCAGTTTGGCTCGCAAGAAGAAAATACCAGCTACCCTCGGCACTCTGCCCACTCATGGTCCTCTCTTTGTCACGTTGCTCGTCGGTACCGTCATCCTTGTAGGCGCGCTCACGTTCTTCCCCGCGCTTGCGCTAGGTCCCATCGTCGAACACTACCTCATGCAAGACGGCAAGTTATTTGCCGTGTTGCTGAACGGAATTTGGAGCTAAAATCATGCCAACTACCTTGGAACAGCAACCTACCGTGCCATCGCCCAGCCACGCTCCGCATGACCGTGGCTCTCTGTTGCCCCAAAAGCTGGCCCGCTCGCGCCCGCTCTTCGACCCTGAGATCGTGCGCCGCGCCACCAAAGAATCATTTGTCAAGTTGAACCCGCTGACGCTCCTCAAGAATCCCGTTATGTTCGTAGTGGAAGTGGGCGCGGCTCTCACCACTCTGTTCCTCGTCCGCGACCTGTTCACGCACGGCGCCGACATTGGCTTCCAACTCCAGATCTCTCTGTGGCTCTGGTTCACCGTGCTCTTTGCGAACTTCGCCGAAGCCATGGCCGAGGCTCGCGGCAAAGCTCAAGCCGACACGTTACGCAAAACCAAAACCGATTCCCTGGCCAAGCGCATCGTTTGCAAAGACAACATTGAGATTGTCGCCTCTTCGAAGCTGCGCGCCGGCGATACTGTCGTCGCTGAGTGCGGCGATCTGATCCCGGGCGATGGCGAAGTCATCGACGGTATTGCCACCGTTGATGAATCCGTCATCACCGGCGAAAGCGCACCGGTCATTCGCGAATCCGGCGGTGATCGCAGCGCTGTTACCGGCGGTACCAAGATCCTGTCCGACAAAGTGACCATCCGCATCACTTCAAACCCGGGCGAAACGTTTCTCGACAAAATGATTGCCCTCGTGGAAGGCGCCGAGCGTCAAAAGACGCCTAATGAAATAGCGCTCAACATTCTCATCGCCGGTCTTACTCTCATCTTCTTACTCGCCGTGGCCACGCTGCATCCGTTCGCCCTCTACGCGGTCAATTCATCCGGTGTGGGCCACGTTCCCACCATTGCCGTCCTGGTCTCGTTGCTCGTTTGCCTCATTCCAACAACCATCGGTGGCCTTCTTTCGGCAATCGGCATCGCCGGCATGGACCGCGTCATGCAGCACAACGTCTTGGCCATGAGCGGCAAAGCCGTCGAAGCATCCGGCGATATCAATACGCTGCTCCTCGATAAAACCGGCACCGTCACTCTCGGTAACCGCCAGGCCGTCGAATTCATACCGTTTCCGGGCGTCACTCCCGAAGAGCTGGCCGACGCCGCCCAACTCTCCAGCCTCGCTGACGAAACTCCCGAAGGCCGCTCTATCGTTGTGCTCGCCAAAGAGAAATATGGCTTGCGCGGCCGCGAAGTTGCCGAACACGAGGCCCACTTTATTCCGTTCTCCGCATACACCCGCATGAGCGGCGTCGATATCGATGGCCGCATGCTGCGCAAAGGAGCCAGCAGCTCCGTAGCCAATTTCGTCAGAGAACTGGGCGGTACTTTACCCGCCAATTTTGACGAACAGTCAGACCGTATCTCGCGTCTGGGAGGTACGCCACTGGCCGTGGCCGACAGTCAACGCGCTTTGGGCATCGTCTATCTCAAAGACATCGTCAAAGGCGGCATGAAAGACCGTATCGGTCAACTGCGCGCCATGGGGATTCGCTCTGTCATGATCACTGGCGACAATCCCCTCACCGCCGCTGCTATTGCCGCTGAAGCCGGCGTCGACGATTTTCTGGCGCAAGCCACTCCAGCCGATAAACTTGCCTACATCAAGCGCGAACAAGCCGACGGACGCCTGGTCGCCATGACGGGCGATGGCACCAACGATGCGCCTGCCCTCGCGCAAGCCGACGTCGGTCTTGCCATGAACACCGGAACCATGGCCGCTAAAGAAGCGGGCAACATGGTAGATCTTGACAGCAATCCCACCAAGCTCATCGAAGTTGTCGCCATCGGCAAGCAATTGCTTATCACGCGCGGCGCTCTCACTACGTTCTCCATCGCCAACGACGTTGCGAAATATTTCGCCATCATCCCGGCCATGTTCATGGTTACCTATCCCGCGCTGGAGCGCTTCAACTTGATGCACCTCCACACCGCGAAGAGCGCGGTGCTCGCAGCCGTTATATTCAACGCGCTCATCATCATTGCTCTCGTGCCTCTCGCCTTGAAGGGCGTCCGCTACCGCCCGTCCGGCGCGGCTGCTCTTTTACGCCGCAATATTCTGATCTACGGGTTCGGCGGCATCCTCGCGCCGTTCCCGGGCATCTGGGTCATTGATCAGTTGCTGGTTTGGCTACACCTTGCTTGATTAGGAGATTCAAAAAATGCTACAACAACTTGCCCCCGCCCTTCGCATGACTCTGTTTCTCACGTTACTAACAGGACTTGTGTATCCGGGCATCGTCACCGGTCTCTGCCAGGTGCTCTTCGCCAATCAAGCCAACGGCAGCCTTGTCACACAAAACGGTCAAGTGATCGGCTCAAGACTGCTCGGCCAAAACTTCACTAAGCCCGAGTATTTTCATCCACGCCCCTCGGCCGCCGGCAGTGACGGCTACGATCCCACCGCCTCCCAAGGCTCGAATCTCGGTCCCACCAGTCAGAAACTCATCGATCGCATGAAAGCTTCCGCCGGCCAGTTCCGCAAAGAGAATCCCACTTATACCGGCAAAATCCCGGCTGACGCCATTACCGCCTCCGGAAGCGGTCTCGATCCGCACATCACTATCGCCAATGCCCAAGCCCAAGCCGTCCGCATCGCCCAAGCTCGCGGCATCAGTGCTCCTCAGGTTCAATCGCTCATCGACAGCCTTGCACAAGGCCGCGATCTTGGCTTCTTAGGCGAACCGCATGTGAACGTGCTTGCTCTCAACCAATCTCTCGACCAGCGCTTCCCAAGAAAGCCGTGAACGGATCGTAAATTTACTTTGAGCAGAATGCCGTTAAGCTGACGTAATAGGGAGTGTCGTTAAAGTGTGCCGCTCCCACTCTCCCGAATTCGATCTTGGAAAAGTGCAGCGCTAGTATGCTCTTCAAGCTCTGCTGCGTGAAAAAATTGAGGTGCGTGCTCTCCAGAAGATGCCAAGGCACTGCTCCATGCCGGTATCCCATAGGTATGGCGCTTGCGTCGGGTACTGTGAAGAGCACTCTCTCCTTCGCCAGCCTCGCGATCTCCCGAACCGCGGCTTCATAGTCTGGAATATGCTCCAAGACCTCCGAGCAAATCACTGACACAAAGCGCCCACTCTCCCACAGTGTGGGAAATGTCCCGTCATAAAGCGTAATCTCGCCGGCGCACTCTTGCGCAAGGCTCTCCCGTAGCGCCGGTGTGTCCAGCTCCAGACCATGCACGTCAATCCCTAGCTCCCGCAATTTCCCAACCAGTAGCCCTCGCCCGCAGCCAAAATCCAAGACCGGCCCTCTGAGTCGCTTCGCCAACTCCAGAATGTCGGGGTGGATTGTCACATTCGGCGGTCCCGATCCGTAAATGTGCTCGCGATGCAAAACCTCACCCTCATCGAGCAGACGGCGATGGTGCGGTTTCAGGAAACTCAATTTCTCTTCAAACCGCGTCCTGCCTTCACCGTCCCAACCAAACGCAATTTCGAGAATTGATAACTCGCCTATCCTCGGCTCCGGCAGCAGATATTCCCAAACCAAACCGCCCTGTCCGAGCAATCCGCGTTGCTCCGTTGCCACGTCCTGTCTCAAATAGCGGAATTGTTGCAGGAAAGGAATAGCTTGTCCATCGAGCCAGACGGGGGGTGCCAGCTTTTCGTCAAATTCGCCCCGGTACCACCCCACAATGCGCACAACCCCGCTCGGATCAACCTCCACCCGGTCAATAAATCCACCAAGCGCCGGCCGGGATATGGGAAAAATCGTCATGCGTGCTTGTCGTGTGAAAGAGGGTAGCACGTTCGCGACAAATCTGAAACCCAACCAATATCGAAACCGAGCGGGGAGCGTCAGCGACCTGGTGCCAACTTGCAAAAATTTGCGTACAACGCTCCGGCTCGGAGGTCCTTACTGAGCCGTGAAGGAGCGGCAACGATACTCCAATTTACGCAATTAGGCACTAGTTCGTCACGCCGCCCATTTGCAAGCCCTTTCAGGCGATAATAGTTTTGTGGCTGCCATCAGTGAAAAAAAACCGACTCCAGAACAGCTCTTACGCCAGTTGGAGTCCGATGAAGAATACCAAGCGACTGCGCGGCTGAAGATCTTTCTGGGCTACGCCTCTGGCGTGGGCAAAAGTTTTCGGATGCTCGATGAGGGTCGCCGCCGGCACGAACGCGGGCAAGATGTCGTAGTAGGCGCCATCCAGCCGCTACTAACCGCCGAATTGGCGCATACAGTGGCCACCCTGGAAATCATTCCCCTGAAACGGGTGGACAACGTTTCCGTGATGGATTTGCCCGCCATTCTGCGGCGCGCCCCCAAAGTATGTCTTGTCGACGGTTTGGCCTACGATAATCCGCCCAGCAGCCCTCACGCCAAGCGCTGGCAGGATGTCGAGCAATTGCTCAAGGCCGGTATTTCGGTGATCACATCCGTGAACCTGCAGCACATCGAAGAGAAGCGCGAAAGCGTGGAAGCCATTACCGGCAAACACGTCACCGAGACCGTGCCGCTCAGCTTTCTGCAAATGGCGGACGAAATTGTTGTCGTCGACGCCCCGCCATCGGCATGCCTCGATTCAGGCGAAACGGGCACCGGCGCCAAAGGAAAACTGACGCAGCATCAGCTTTCCGAATTGCGCGAAATCGCCTTGCTGCTCGCCGCCGATGTCGTCGATAAGCAGCTCGAACGCTACCTCGCCCTGCATGGCATTGAACAACTTTGGGGCACGCAAGAGCGCATCGCCGTTTGGCTTTCGCCCGGTTCCGATTACAACCGCATGCTCGACAGCGGCGCGCGCAACCGAGACCGCTTTCACGGCGAATTGATCACCGTTCATCTCAATCGCCCCGATTGGTCGCCCGAACAGCGCCAGCACGTGCAGGAAGGTCTAGCCGCCTCGCGCGCCAAACGCGCCGAAATTGCCGAGCTCGACGGCGAAGATGCTGTGGATACAATTTTGCGCTTTGCCCGCCAGCGCGGCATCACCCAAATCTACGTCGGCCACCGCAGCCGCGACAGTTGGTGGGAACGTTGCTTCGGCAGCGATCTCGACCGCTTAATTCGCGCCGCAGAAGGCATTGACGTGCGGGTCTTTCCGCACAATTAGCTGTGACTTCCCGCATCCCGAGCCTCGACCAAGCAAAAATGGGGACTGCCACAGCACCCAAAGTCAGTCCGATACGAAGCCGCATGCCGAACCATCGCGTGCTGGCTGTCCCCATTTTTGCGTTGCTCACCGCCTCATCGCGCCGTCGCCGGAATCTTAATCTTTCAGTGCTGAACGCATTTCCCACTGAACAGGAAATCGGCGATGATAAGGAGAAAGCCAAGAAATGAGTTCGCAAGTCCTCACCCCCAACACGGAATCGGCAATGCTCGCGCGTATACTGCAGGCCGACGAACAGGAATTGACGCTGGATGCCGCCCGTTATTGGCTTTCCGTGAAGCTGCCCGTCAGCGATCAAGATCGTGTGGATGAATTGTCCGCAAAGGCAAGGGCCGGATCGCTTACCGATACCGAAACCCAGGAATTGGACAATTATCTGCACATCGGGTTTTTGGTGGGCACGATGCAAGCTAAGGCTCGCCGGTTGCTGCCAATGGAATCGACTTTAGACCCCCAGTGAATCCCGACTTGGCGCAGACCGTTCGAGAGCGAGCGGGCGAGCGTTGCGAGTACTGCCGTATTCCGCAATCGGCGCTTCAGTTCCGCTTTCAAATCGACCACATCATCGCCGAACAGCACGGTGGAGAAACCGTTTTAGAAAATCTCGCTTTCGCGTGTCCTCACTGCAATCGCTATAAAGGTCCCAATATCGCCGGCCTCGACGCACAACCTGGTCAACTCGTGCGTTTATTTCATCCGCGCATTGACGAATGGATCGAGCATTTTCAATTGGTGGGAGCCCACTTGCGGGCAACACGCCGGTCGGGCGTGCGACCGTTCAGGTGTTGGCGATGAATGCCGACGAGCTACTGCGCTTCAGGATGGCGCTTCTCCAAGCAGGAGTGCCTTTTTTCTGAAGATAAATTGCCACACACTCAACGTTCTCCCTTGCAGACACGCATGCTGCGCCCCGTGCTTCACTTAAGTCAAGATGGAGAGCATCGTGCCAGTCGATGTTTTGTTCTTTGGGGCGCATCCCGACGATGTGGAATGGGGTGCCGGCGGAATTGCACTCCTCTTGCGCGAGCGCGCTCTTTCGTTCGCGATCATCGATCTGACACGGGGCGAATTAGGCTCGCGCGGAACCCCGCAGGAACGCAGTAACGAAGCTACGCTCGCTGCCGAATTCATGGGCTCGCAAGCGCGCGTGAATCTGGATCTCCCCGATGGCGCTGTTCAAGACAGCCCCGCAAACAGGCTCCTCGTCGCCCGCGCGATCAGGCAGTACCAGCCGAAAATTGTACTGGCGCCTTTGTGGGAGGACCGCCATCCCGACCACGCCGCCGCTGGCTTGCTCGTTCGGAATTCGCCTCTTTACTGCACGCTGACGAAGACCGAAGACCCAAACCCGCCCCACCTGCCGGATACGTTCTTGTACTATCCGCTGCACAAAGCAGCGCACGCGACCTTCGTGGTCGATACGTCGGAGGTGTTTGCGCGCAAGCTGGAATTGCTGCGCCTACATCATTCGCAATTCGGCAAAACGGCGCAGGAATTTGGTGTGCTGGCGCAGGGAATCGGCGATTATTTGTATGGTCTGGAGACGCGCGACCGGCATTATGGTTCGCAAGCGGGATTCCGTTTTGGCGAAGCCCTGATTACCGATCGGCCTGTCAAACTGCGTGGACTGGAAAGTCTCCTAAAGCTCTGAAAGGCGCGCTATAGCATGGAGAAAGATACGGAGAGTAATCAAGTTGTCGTCACCTATGACAGCTTCAATACGGGAAAGGGAGGTTTGGTTTCGCTAAGATAACGCATGGTCAGCGTTGGAGACAATCTGCAGATGGCCATTGCTGCGCTCAATGCTTATAAGCTCAGGGCGGCTCTCACCGTTTTGGGTCTAACCATGGGCGTGGCCACTCTCATGACAGTGATGACGCTCGTTCAAGGCGCGAATCTCTACGTCGAGCAGAAAATTGCCAATTTGGGGACCAATGTGTTCCGCCTTGCCAAGACACCCTTTGCCGTGGTGGATTTTACGGTGGTCGTGAAATCGTTGAAGAACAAGAACATCGATATTCTCGATTACCGGTCAGTGGCTGAACTATGCAATGCCTGCGAGCAAGTGGGTGCATCGGCAACCAGCACACTCTCGGTGCAATATGCCAACAAACAGACAGACGATACGTCGATCATCGGGTACACGCCCAACATGATTGATATCGACACGCGGACTTTGGAGTATGGCCGCTACTTCACTCCAGGAGAGGACAAGCACGCGGCGTATGTGTGCGTGATTGGCTCGTCGCTGGTGGATCACTTTTTTCCCAGTGAAGATCCCATCGGCCAAACCATACGCACCGGGAGCCTGCAGTTTGAAGTGGTTGGGACATTCAAGAAGCTGGGATCGGTGCTCGGACAGGATCAGGATAACTATGTGGTGATTCCGCTGAACACTTTTTTGAAAGTGCGCGGTACGCGGACGAGTTTGACGCTGGAGATTAAAGCGTCGGGCGGCGAAAAGAATTTCAACGAAGCGCAGGACGAGGCGCGCGTGATTATGCGAACGCGGCGGCACGACCCACCTGGCAAAGAAGACAGCTTTTTTATCGGCACTTCGCAGAGCTACATTTCGCTGTGGCAGAGCATCAGCGGGTCGTTCTTCGCGGTGTTCGTCATGGTGAGTTCCATCTCTGCCATGGTCGGTGGCATCGTCATTATGAACGTGATGCTGGTGAGCGTGGCGCAACGGACGCGCGAGATTGGCTTGCGGCGGGCGATGGGTGCTACGAAAACCGATATTCTGCGGCAGTTTTTGGCCGAGAGTCTGCTGCAATGCCTGATAGGCGGTGCGGTTGGTATTGCCATCGGCTTCTGCTGCGCGCTGGCCTTGCGGACGCTTACTTCGTTTCCCGCATCGGTCAAGACGTGGGTGGCACTGCTGGGGTTGGTCCTGAGTTCGGCCATCGGGTTGTTCTTTGGAATCTATCCGGCCCGGAAAGCGGCGGGGCTTGATCCGGTAACCGCGCTCCGAACGGAGACGTGAATGACGCGGCACGAAGCATTGGAAAATGTGTCCGTGGCGATTGAGACGCTACGCGCCAACAAGGTGCGCTCAAGCCTGACGATTTTGGGCATTGTGGTCGGAGTCACAACAGTGATTGCCGTCGCGTCGATCATCGACGGGCTGAATGGCGAAATCAAGGACCGCGTGTCACGGCTAGGATCGAACACGCTGTTTATTACGCGCATTCCACCCATGCAGAATACTCAGCGGTTGCCGGAGAAGATCCGCGTACGGAAGTATCTGGAAGATGAGGATGCAGCCTTCGTAGCCGAAGCGAGTCCAGCGGTTTCTTATGCGACGGTGTTCGCTAACCGTATCAACTTCAATGAACAGACGGATGAAATTCGTTACGGGAACGCTCATGTGGAGCGGTTTTTTCTGCGTGGCGTACAGCCCCAGTACATCAACGCATTTCCGTTGTTCGCGGTGGAGAATGGGCGGTTCATTTCGGCTTTTGACGAAGAACACGCGCGCCATGTGATCGTGATTGGCCGGTCTATTGCCGAATCGCTGTTCGCGAACCTGGATCCACTGGGCAAGGAGGTGCGGCTCAATGGGAGGTTGTATGAGGTGATTGGTGTGTTTGAACCCGACCAAGGATTGTTTTCGGCCTTCGGGGTAGATCAGTTTGCCTGTATTCCTATGAGCAATTTCCGCAAGAGCTTCCAAGACATTCGCGAGCGTTTCATTGCAGTAGCGGGTAAGAAGGAGTTTTCAATGGAGACACTCAAAGGCCAGGTGGACGAAGCAATGCGGCGCAAACGGCACGTTCCGTATAACAAGGAAGACGATTTTGATATCTCGTCACCGGACTTCTTAACCTCGTTGTGGAATCAGCTAACGGGTGCTTTGGTGTTGCTCACCGGCATCATCAGCGCCGTTGGATTGCTCGTCGGCGGGATCGGCGTGATGAACATTATGTTGATTTCAGTGACGGAAAGAACCGCGGAGATTGGCGTGCGCAAAGCGGTCGGCGCGCGCCGCTCCGATATACGAGTGCAGTTTTTGTTGGAGGCGACGATGCTTTCGTGTGTCGGCGGTGTGATCGGCATTTTGATGGGCGCGTTGATCGCCCTGTTGGTGCGCACGGTGCTGCCCGCAATACCGGCGTTTGTTTCGCCGCTATGGGTCATCTTAGGCTTTACAATTTCGGTAGGAGTGGGTTTGTTTTTCGGATACTATCCAGCAAATCGCGCCGCTAATTTAGATCCAATCGTCTGCTTGCGCTACGAATAAGAATATGATTTACGCTTTGCGCAATTCTAACTTGGCAATCGATTCCAGATGAACTTCATCCGGCCCGTCTGCCAGGCGAAGCGTACGAATATTCGCCCAAGCGGAGGCAAGGAAGAAATCTTCAGACACGCCCGCGCCGCCGTGCGCTTGAATCGCTCGGTCTAACACACGCAGGGCGACGTTGGGCGCCACCACTTTGATCATCGCGATCTCAGCGCGCGCTTCTTTATTGCCAACAGTGTCCATCATCTCCGCGGCTTTCAGAGTTAACAACCGCGCCTGATCGATTTCGATGCGGGATTGAGCAATATCGGCGCGAATGGTGCCTTGTTCGGCGAGAGGTTTGCCGAAGGCGATGCGCGACTTAACTCGGACGCACATCGCTTCCAGCGCGCGTTCGGCGGCACCGATGCAGCGCATGCAATGATGAATGCGCCCGGGCCCCAGACGGCCTTGCGCGATCTCGAAGCCGCGGCCTTCGCCCAGCAAAATGTTCGAAGCGGGTACCCGCACGTTTTCGAAACTGACTTCCCCATGTCCGTGCGGCGCGTGATCGTAACCGAAGACAGTCAGCAACCGCTCAATGCGGACACCGGGCGCATCCATGGGTACAAGGATCATCGACTGTTGTTTGTGGTCCGGGGCCGCAGCGTCCGTCTTGCCCATGAAGATGGCGATTTTGCAGCGCGGGTCTCCGGCGCCGGAAGTCCACCACTTGCGGCCGTTGATGACGTATTCGTCACCTTGCCGGATGATGCTGGCTTGAATATTGGTGGCGTCGGACGACGCGACGGCTGGCTCGGTCATGGCGAAGCAGGAGCGGATTTCGCCTGCAAGAAGAGGCTTGAGCCAGCGCTCCTTTTGTTCGGACGAGCCGTAGCGCGCGAGCACTTCCATATTGCCGGTGTCGGGCGCCGAGCAGTTGAAAATCTCGGGAGCCATCACCGAACGGCCCATGATTTCGCAGAGCGGTGCGTATTCGGCGTTCTTTAGATTTTCGGGGAGGAAAAGATTCCAGAGGCCGGCGGCACGCGCTTTGGGTTTGAGTTCTTCAATGACGGGCGACACCGCCCAGCGGTTGCGTTCGATCGCTCCGTAGTAACGCTTTTCATTGGGATAGACGTATTCGTCCATGAAAGCGAGCAATTGCTCGCGCAGAGGTGGCATGGCTATTTTCCGGTGAAACGAGGCGCTCGTTTTTCGCGGAAGTGGGCGACGCCTTCTTTGAAGTCCTCACAATCCAGGCTCTTTAGGAGTTCGCGCTCAGCAAGTTGGGAGGCTTCTGTCAGTGTTTGGGAGAGTCCTTCGTAAATCTGTTGCTTCATGACTCGGAGAGAGCGAGGGCTGGACAGAGAAACGAGTTCCGTGACATAGGCGCGCACTTTAGCGGCGAAAGCATCTTGCGGAAAAACTTGGTTCACCAGGCCCATGCGCAAAGCCTCGGCGGCATCGATGGCGCGCGCGGTGAAAAGCAAATCGATCGCACTCGGTAAACCCACAATGCGCGGGAGTATCCAGGCAATGCCATATTCCGCGATAAGGCCGCGGCGCGCGAAGGTGGTGCTGAATTTGGCCGAGTCTGAGGCCAAGCGGAGGTCGCAGTAGAGAGTGAGAATCAAGCCAAGGCCGACAACGGGGCCATTGATAGCGGCGATCACAGGTTTCGAGAGTGCTGGGAAGTATGAGTATTGTTGGGCGAAATCGCCTGTGTGGGTGTGAGCTATCCTGCCGGTTGAACCTTGGTCGACAACAGTTTGGAGGAGCGACATATCGGCGCCGGCGCAAAATCCGCGCCCTTCGCCCGTCAGGATGATGGCGCGCACGCTGTTGTCTTTATCGGCTTCGAGCATGGCGGCGCGGACTTCGCCTTCCATGATTTCAGTCCAGGCGTTCAGTTTTTCGGGCCTGTTCAGAGTGATGGTCGCGATAGCGTCGGCTATTTCAACTTTCGTTTCCAGTCGTTCCATTGTGTCGGCCATTTGTGGGGCGGATGGCATCCCGCGCGCAGATTAAAAATCGGCGCCCCCTAACTCTCATCCGTAACGCAACCCGTGCTCGCATTCTTGACAAGCCGGATATATTTGGCAAGCGTGCCACGCTCTGCCTTATAAGGCGGCATCTTCCACGCCGCTCGCCGCCTCTGCAACTCATCGGCGGCCACATCAACGGAAATCTCGTTGCGCTGCGCGTCAATGGTAATCGTCTCGCCAGTACGGACCAAAGCGACGGGTCCGCCTTCCTGCGCTTCGGGTGTAATGTGCCCCACCAGGAAACCGTGTGAACCGCCGGAAAAGCGGCCGTCGGTAATAAGCGCCACGTCTTTGCCCAAACCGGCTCCGACAATGGCGGACGTGGGTGTCAGCATTTCCGGCATCCCGGGTCCACCCTTCGGCCCTTCGTAGCGGATCACCACGACATCGCCCTTGACAATCTCTTTGCGCTCCAGCGAGTGCAACATGTCTTCTTCGGAATCGAAAACTTTCGCTGGGCCGGAAAAGCGCAGACCCTCTTTACCCGTGATTTTGGCCACTGAGCCCTCCGGTGCTAAGTTGCCCTTCAGAATCTGCAGATGTGACGTGGCTTTGAGAGGATTCGAAAGCGGACGCACAATTTGCTGATTCGGACTGAGTCCCGGGAGGTCTTTCAAGTTCTCTCGCAAGGTCTTGCCTGTGACTGTGAGGCAATCGCCATCCAGCAAATCATGCTCCAACAGCAGCTTGCATACGGCTGGAACCCCTCCCACTGCCTGTAGGTCTTCCATGACGAACTGTCCGCTCGGTTTGAAATCGGCTAGCAGCGGAGTACGATTGCTGATGGCTTGAAGATCGTCGATGCTGAGTGCCACGCCAACTGAGCGAGCTATGGCAAGAAGGTGCAGCACGGCGTTCGTTGAGCCGCCCAGCGCGCAGGCAATGGCAAAAGCGTTTTCAAAAGCCGCGCGGGTCATGATGTCGCGAGGTTTGAGATCGAGTTCCAGAAGAGTGCGAATGGCCGCCCCGGCGCGAACGCATTCGTCGTGTTTGCGGGGATCTTCGGCCGGCGTCGATGAACTATAAGGTAACGACATGCCCAGCGCCTCAATAGCGGACGCCATCGTGTTAGCCGTGTACATTCCGCCACAAGCGCCCGCGCCTGGGCAAGCGTGCCGGACAATTTGCTTGCGCTGCGTTTCGTCTATCTTCTGGCTGAGAAACTCTCCGTAACTCTGAAAGGCCGAGACAATATCGAGCTTCTGCGAATCCACGTGTCCAGCGCGAATAGTTCCACCGTAGACCATGATGGATGGACGATTGAGCCGCCCCATGGCCATCACGCACCCGGGCATGTTCTTATCGCATCCCGGAATCGAGATGTTCGCGTCGTACCATTGCGCTGACATCACGGTTTCAATCGAGTCGGCGATCAGGTCGCGCGATTGCAACGAGAAACTCATGCCATCGGTCCCCATGGAAATGCCATCGCTAACGCCGACAGTGTTAAAGCGCATACCCACCAGGCCGGCGCCCTGCACGCCTTCCTTGACCTTCTCGGCAAGCTCCAACAAGTGCATGTTGCAAGGGTTCCCCTCAAACCACATGCTCGAGATGCCCACTTGCGGCTTTTGCATGTCTTCTTCATGCAGGCCTGTGGCATAGAGCATGGCTTGCGACGCTCCCTGCGACTTTGGTTCGGTAATAACGCTGCTGTAACGGTTCGTTCGTGAGTTCATCAGTGCTGGTATAGAAATCCTATCGCACCGCTCTTAGCAGTACGTGCCCTCAACCGTTCTGCTCTGCCAGGCGCGCAGCTACTTGTACCAACGCCTGAACGCGCAGTCCGAAACTCTCGAACCGTCGATCGGCGGTCTGGCCGCGCCGAAAACGAAAATAGATCTGCTGCAAAATCACCGCCAACTTGAAAATGCCGAGCACCTCATAATAGGCGATTCTTGAAACCTCACGGCCGCTGAGTTCAGCGTAGCGGTTCACAAACTGTTCGCGCGTGTACCAACCTGCCTCCGATGTGAGGGAAGGCGCCACTGAGCTGCGCAATTCCGGCAAGTGCGCCCATGTCCAATAACACAGAGTCAGTCCCAGGTCGGCCAGTGGATCTCCCACAGTGGTCATCTCCCAGTCCAAGACGGCTTCAATCCGATCCACGGCTCCTATCCGGAGCATCACATTGTCGAGTTTGTAGTCGTTGTGTACCAGCGTAGGCTTGCCGGATGCGGGCCGCCGCTCGCGCAGCCAGCGAATGACATCCTCCATAGCGCCAATGTCATCGGTCTTCGCCCGCTGCCATCGCTCGGCCCAACCTTCCACCTGGCGCTCCAGAAAGCCATCAGGCTTACCAAGCGCGAGCAGGCCGGTTTGTGCAACGTCGATGGCGTGCAGGCGAACAAGCGATTGGATGAACGCCTCGCTGATCCGCTTTGAATAATTGTCAACCGTCGACAGTTCCGGCGGAATCGAATCGCCCAATACCAGGCCATTTCGCCGCTCCATCACGAAGAAAATGGCTCCAATGATCGCTGTATCTTCACACAGATGAAAGACGCGTGGGGCTTCCGGGAAATGCGGATGCACAGCTTCAAGAACGCGATACTCCCGCCCCATATCGTGCGCTTTCGGAGGCACCGGACCCAAGGGTCCACGACGCAGCACATATTCTTGTCCGCCAGCCGTCAACAGATAGGTCAGATTGGAATGGCCGCTTGGGAATTGGGCCACCGTGATGCCATTCTCCGCGCCCGCAATCCTACCGCTCAAGTAGTGTGCAAGCACTTCGATATTCAACTCTTCGCCGCAGCGCACTGCATTGGTATCGGAACTCACTTTGTCACCAGGCAGTCTGTCCGCCGTCCACCACCAGAGTGTGGCCCGTCACGTAGTCGGAGGCAGCGGAGGCCAGAAAAACGGCAGCGCCTTTCAGATCTTGCTCGCCGCCAAAGCGATGTAGCGGAATGCGCCGCAAAAGGCCTTCCGGATCGCGCCCAATCACCACTCCCGACATGTTTGTGGGAAACCATCCTGGAGCAATCGCGTTCACGTTGATGTTGTACATCGCCCATTTGCAGGCCAAGTCTTTGGTAAACGCGATCAATGCGCCCTTGCTCGCTTGATAACCGATGGCTTGAAACTCCGGAGGCGAACCCCGCAGACCAGCCACCGATGCAATGTTGATAATCTTGCCGCTTTTTTGCGGCGTCATCACTTTGCCCACAGCCTGGCAGAACAAAAACGCGCCGGTCATGTTCGTGTCCATCACCTTGTTCCACTGCTCGATCTTCAATTCTTCAATGGGTGCGCCCCAGGATGTGCCGGCGTTATTGATAAGGATGTCGATACGGCCGAAGTGCGCCATCGTCTGCTCCACCACGCCTTGAATGCTCTCGGGCTTCCTCACGTCACACGTTAAAGACAGCACATCGGCGTCGGTCTTCCGCAGTTCAGCCGCGGCCAAGTCACAGCGCTCTTTGTTGCGCGCGCAGAGCACCAGTTTCGCGCCCGCTTCCGATACCGCTTCAGCCATTTGCCTGCCCAAGCCAATAGAGCCACCGGTGACGATGGCAACGCGGCCGCTGAGATCGAACAATTCCCTAACGTGCATAACGAACCCAGTTCATTCTATCGGGCGTGCATAAATAGGTAATAACCCTAAAAGATGACTGAATCTTCTTACGACGAAGTCGCTGCCATGTACCACGCCCTATGGGCGAACTCATACATCCCGGCCGCGCTGCCCGCCTTGGAGCGCCTCTTCTATTGCCGGCTCGCACCGCCTGCGCATGTGCTGGATGTCTGTTGCGGCTCTGGCCACGTTACCTCCGATCTTGTTAAAAGAGGCTACCGGGTCACTGGCGTCGATAGTTCAGCGGCTTTGATCGAGATCGCCCGCCGGGAGTTGCCGCAAGCAGATCTGCGCGTGCAAGACGTGCGGCGTTTAGAAGTCGAAGGTCCGTATGGCGGCGCGCTTTCCACGTTCGATTCGCTGAATCATATTCTCAGTTTGGAAGATTTGCATGCGGTATTCAGCGGCGTTTACGAGGCCCTCGGCCCCGGCGGCTTGTTCGTATTCGATATGAATCTGGAAGAAGCCTACTCGCTCGATCTGCATCAATGGTTGGTGAACATCGGCCACAATTCTGTAGGGTTGTCGCGTGGTTTGTATGATCCGGTTACTCATATGGCGCATACGGAGCTTATTTGGTTCACGCAAACAGGCTCGCAAGATTGCTGGCAGCGCCGGCAGAGCATTGTAGAAGAGCGTTGCTATGAGAAACAAGACATTGTTCAGGCCCTGCAATTCGCCTGGTTTCGCAGTATTGAAGTTCACCCAGCCGTTGAGCTGAGCGTTGAGAGCGAATTCGGTCATGGACGCTATTTCTTTTCCGCGCGACGCTAATATTCGCCCGACAAACCAGCCGTAACGCGCCGGGCATGGCATCAGTCTGAGTATTATGGAGAAGCTCGCCGCCTCACCGCCGACGTACGTAGTAACCTCAGCCCCGCCGGCACATACATCGCGGCGAATTCCCCAACTGGATAGCCTGCGTGGCTTTCTTCTGGTTTGGATGACTCTCACTCACCTACCCACGCGAGTGAGCCAATACTCTAATCAAATGCTAGGTTACTTTTCCGCAGCGGAGGGTTTTATCCTCCTGGCTGCGGTTCTGATCGGACAACTTCAGCATCGCGAAACGGAAGAGTATGGTATCCCCGTGGCGCGAGGCAAGCTGCTCCGCCGAGCGTTTCGTATATTCAAATACCATCTAGCTTTGTTAGCCATTGCCTTCGGCCTGTGCGGACTTGCAGCCGTATACCTGCATCGCATTCCGCTCCAGTACCTGCTGGATTTCTACCTGCAAAAGCCCCAGGTCGCCCTTATCACCGCCCCGCTTCTGCTCTACAATCCGCCGCTCCTGGACATACTCCCGATGTACATCGTGTTTATGCTAGTGACTCCGTTCATTCTGGCCGTCGCCAGAAAAAGGGGATGGATGCCGGTAATGGCCGGCAGCGCCGTCATCTGGCTGCTGGCGCAGTTTAATCTGCGAGCTTGGCTTTATACCTTACCAGCTCATTTCGGATTTCCCGTTCCGTTGAAGGAGATGGGCGCTTTCGATGTATTCGGCTGGCAGTTTCTTTGGACAACCGGCTTGATGTTGGGAAGCAGGCCGCTCGACGTCCGTCCGTCGAAGCCGTTGTTGCTGTTCAGCGGCATGGTAGTGGCTGTATTGTTTGTATGCCGCCACACGGCGTTCGACGCGCTTACCGGTCCGGCGTTATTTGACGTGTTAGTCGATAAGTGGCGGCTGGCTATTTTGCGGCTGATCAATTTAGCTGCCATCGGCTTGCTCCTGGTCAAGTTCGGCTCGCCTCTTGCCGATACCTGGCTGGGCAACCGCTTTGGCCAGTTAGGGCGAGCGTCACTGGAAGTTTTTAGCGCGCATGTTTGCTTCTGTTTTATATTTCTCGCCCTTGGCAACGGAAGCGATTCCCACTTCACTTTTTGGCAGGACTGTCTGATCCTGCTCATTACGCTCTCCGGGCTGTTCGGCGTCGCTTGGTTCCAAAATTCACACCGGCATCCAGCTCCGTAAAGCGTAAGCGGCCTACTCGTTCGGCACTGCCTTGCCGATACGTCTCGGCCCTCTCTTTCACCGCCCAACTTCTAGCCGAGCCGCGACTGTAAAGGAGTCGGCAACCCATCCTTCAAACATCGGATTTTTTCAAACTACCTGAGTTTACGCAATTCTAACTATCAACCCGCCTTAAATCCAGCTCGCTCCAGGCCTTTCTGAGCCTCGCGGTTTTTCATGAAAGTGTTCCAGACAAAGCCAGTGCGCAGGTTCTCGGCCATGATCATCGTAATGCCAGTGTCGATCCCTACAACATCCGCGTCGTACCAGTTGGTGAGTGGATTAAATGCATTCACAAAGCCGTAGGCGCACCAACAGCGATCACCATAGCGCTTCTTCATATTTTTTAATACACGGAGGGTCGCTTCAGGCAGAAAGGGCAACGATCCCGCTGCGGCGCTGGGAACGACAGTCCCGTCAATCGGACCCATTTCAGGTGGCCCTCCCCAAGCCACATACCCGTGTTGGGAATCCGAGGCCGTGATACCCCAGAGCTCTTCGCTGTAATCGGGAAACTGTTTCCCTAATTCCAGACAGAAGCGCCGATGAACTTCAGTGGCGATGGTAGAGTTGTGAAAATAATTGGCGTAACTGTCTCGTTTGTCACGCAGGTCGAACCACGCCTGGGAGTATTGATGGGTAAATAAAGGCGCGTAGGAACCGATGTAGCGAAGCCCCTCATAGTCGAACGTGACACGTTTCCAGGCGTTCCAGGCATCGGCTGGCAACGAGTGCGAGGATGATCCCATGCCCAGCAGGTACATCATCATCAGTTCGCTGTAGTAATCCCAGCGATAGGGCAGAAATCCTTCCCCTGGCACCCACCCATGCTGCAGTAGCGTGGTGTCTTCCGAAAGCCAGGTCCACTCAATGCGGTTCAAAATATCCGAGGCCAGGCGCTCAATTTGATGGTGCCCAATAAAATGTTGACGGCAAGTGAGAACACCACAGACCAGCATGGCCGTATCGATGGAAGAGACCTCCGAGTCCCAGATTCTTTCGCCCGTTTTTATGTTGGCAAAATGAAAAAAGAATCCGCGATGGTTCGGCATCAATTGCCACAAAAAGCGCAGCGTAGTCAGGACTCGGTGGAGCGCGTCGGAAAGTGAGATATAGCCGCGTTTCTCGCCAATGCACAGCGCCGTCAAGCCGAAGCCCGTGGAGGCGATGCTCGCCACTATACTTGTGTCGGTCGAGCGCACTTGGCAGCGATCTTTAACCAGACCGCTTTCCGGGTCGGCCTGCTCCCAGAAGAATCGAAAGTTTGCCTTTTCCAGTTCCTCGAGAAACGCGTCGTCTTCCGGCGAGAGCACCGGCGAAGGCTTTGGGGCGAGTTGCGCCGCAGCCTGTTCACTGGCTATCGGAGACGGCCAAGTACTTGTGCCGGCCGCCGCGTGGAGTGTGGCAATCTGCGCTGGAAGCCGCAGAAGTTTGCGGCGTGAAAATAGTTTTTTTTGGAAATCTCTGTCGTCCATGAGCTGATCGGAAAGGGAATCATCTCCGCCCTGACAACTGCGGATCATAGAATCTCAAGTAGAACAGCATATGACATCTAAACAGAAGGTCTTCACTTGGGTCGCGATTGGTGCAATGGTGTTTGGTATAGTCGCCCTGGCCGTTAGAATGATCACGACCGGCTCGCTAAGAGCCCTTCTTTCGCCGGTGTCCTTGGCCGGTGCGGTCCTGAGGCAGGACGACGATCCCGGAAAGCAGACGCCACTCGCGAACGTAAAGGTGACTGCCCTGGATAAGGATTCCGTGACCGCGAGTGGAAAATCCACCTCTTCCGGTTTTTTCAATCTGACAATAAGGCCACCCGTTTACCGGGGACGATTCATCACCCTGCGGTTTCAGCATCCTGAATACCAGCCGCTCGAAATTACGGTAACCCTGCCCGCGCCTAAGTTATTCATCGCTCGCATGCAGCCCCTGGCTCCAGAACCGCTTAACAAATTGGATACCGCCAAGGCGTCGGCAAAAATCATCCGCATCAAGGATGCCAAAGTGCGGTATTTGCTGAAAAATCACACCACAATTAACGTGGGAACGCTGGCAAAACAGTTCCTGGCGCCAAACATTGCTAATGTTCCTTGCCAAAAACATGGGCTATGTTCACCAGATGAAAAGTGGAAGGCCACTGCCACCATACTTCCCATCGACGCAGACCAAGGCAACGAATTCCAAAATGTTCGCGTGTCCTGTATCGCTGGTCCGTGTCCTTTCACGAGCGTTGAGCCCGACGACATGGCCCGTCCCGCCCGCAAAATGAACATAACGGTCGTGAATTGGTCGGATACGGCTGATTTCCTGGTGGAAGCCGATGTAACACGGACTACGGCGACAGATACCGTCCGGTATTCATACCCGTTCATAGTCAGCCAAACTATGAACTTCGCGCTTCCCTCCGCGTCTGAAGGGCCCAGCATCGAGGCTAACTTTGACGGGCAAGCGATAGTGTGTCCGCTTGGGCCAGATCTGATTTTGTCCTGGGCTACATGCAGCGTCGAAGTTCCCACGGGTGGCAACAAGATTTACCGCTGCGAGTTAAAACCCGGATATGAGTATGAGCAATAGCCGGCGGTCAACAGACTAATAGTGCCGGTCGCGCGCCACTTTGAGGTCGTCCATGTCACGCATCAGAATATCGCGGCTGCTAGCCTGCAGCACGTTGTGATCCAGAATGCCTTTAATCTCGCCTATCGCCTTGTCAATTTCACCTTTGTCGAACTTGCCTTTCACCAGATGACGATCGAACGTCGACAGATGTCCTTGCGCGCTGTTGTACCGCTCGCGCTGCTTGTCATTCCCATGTTCGAGACTGGCCGCTGTGCGTAGGTCATCTTGGCTCCGATCCACCAAGCCCCGCAAATCTGTGTAAGGGGCCGGATAGGGAGCGCCCATCGGGTAAGTCTGCCCAGCGGTGCCGAATGAGGCGGTGCTAAGGCCCATCGCAAGTACCATTACGAACAACGATTGATAGTGCAGTTTCATTTTCTCGACTCTCCTCGTTAAAGGAGACGCCGCGAGACTGAAAAAGATACTCAAAATGGTAGGTCACGTCGTTCTATGATCGTAGATCTCTGTACGGAATTGGCCCACACCTGCTAGTTTGGTTTCTGCTTTAGCAATTCTTCGATGTCGATGCAATCCTTGGCTCTTCCGGTCGACCCTTTATTTGCAAGAGAGCTTCGCGCCCGATTATGGCGACGGCAAGTCCATCGATCTTACCTTGCACGCGAGTTGACCAGGCTTCCTCAAAACCGACCCCGGAAATCGAGGTCATCAGGTCAATCCGGTTTGGTTCAAGCCCGAGTTGGATCACTCGTCCCGCTGTCATCAGATCTTCAGGTGTAATCGGTACACTTCCGAATCCAAACTTGCGAATGGCTTGGAGCACGCTCTGAGCGTTTGATTGGCTAGGACGGAGGAAAAAATCGACGTTCGGCAGAATATCGGGGGAATCCATGCCACGAAACCGCAAGCGCTCCGACGATCAGGTATTCAACTTTGTTCGAGTTCAAGCACTCGACAAACTCTCGCAAATCCTTGCTTAGCGGCATCAGGGAACGCTCTCTCCCGGATCGCGAAGAAAATCTCGACCCGTTCTTGGGGGCTCATTTGGCTGCGCGAAACAGCATCCGCCGAGTCGGCCTCTTCGAAGCTTTCGAAAACACGAACGGTCTTCTCTATTCCCCTCATTTTACCCTTCACGCCAGTAACCCAGCCGGTTTTGTCCGCTCAAACCCCGGAAAGACGTGCGCTAAATCATGATTACCCAACTGTCCCGCTACCAGCTCGCTCAACACAGTCCGGAAATCCGTGGTCACATTCAAATCGCGCCCTTCGTAAAGTTGCTCGGGCTGCAACCCAGGCCATTCGCCATAAACTCTGCCGCCATGCACATTCCCTCCCAGAGCGAACATCACATTTGCGTGGCCATGATCTGTACCACGGTTGCCGTTTTCACGCGCAGTGCGCCCGAATTCCGACATCGTCACCAACGTGACATCCGCCATACGGTCACCCATATCGGTCGCAAACGCCGCCAGCCCGTCGCCGAACTCGCGCAGCAATTGCGCCAGCTTGCCTTCATGCGGCTGCCCGCCCACTTCGTTCACGTGCGTATCCCAGCCGCCAATATCGGTAAACGCCACTTCCAGCCCAACATCAGCTTTGATGATGCGGGCAATCTGCTGCAAGCTCTGTCCAAAACGTCCATTCGGATACTTCGCCGCATTGGCCGCAACATAAGTCTTCGTCTGAATCGATTGCACCAGCCGCACCGCGTCGAACGTTTCGCGCGCGGTCGTATTCAATACCTGATCCGCGGTAACGCCATACAAACTCTCAAACGTGGCCGCCATCCGCTGATCTTTCACTTGAAAGTCGTTGATGTTGCCAATCGCCAGAACCTGATTCTTTCCGCGCAAAGTTCGCGCCACCTCCTCACCCAGGCTCACCGCGCGCACCGGCGACGGCTTCGGCTCCTCGCACAACGCTCGGTTCAGCCAACCGTCCGTGGTCGCCTTCAGCCCCGGAGTGCCGGATTCCATATAGTCTTGCGCATCGAAGTGCGAACGCGTGGGATCGGGCGATCCTACGGCTTCCACAATCGCTAGCTGCCGGCGGTCCCAAAACGGCTTCAGGGCGCGCAACGAGGGGTGCAAACCGAAGTGGCCGTCCAGATCGATCACACCCGTTTCGCCCCCATTCGGCCGGGGTAGCGCAATGCTGGGCCGCAGCCCGTAATACGCCGGGTCGCCGTGCGGCACCACAACGTTCAGCCCGTCCACTGCGCCGCGTTGGAAAACGGTAATGAGGATCTTCTTTCGCGCCGGCGCGGACCCATCCTTCGCATACACCGCGCGCGACAGCCAAAGCGGCGCCGAACCTACGCCAAACATGGCCAAAGCGGAACTCTTCAAAAACAATCTTCGTGTCGGCATTGGCAGTTCTCCTAACGACGTTGAAATTCCGGTGAGCCTAAGCTCAAACCGGCAATCAGACTCGGCACTTGCGGTGGTCCTGCTTTGGCGTTCTGCGCCAATTCTAATTGCAGATCTTTGGCGGCTAGCATTTTCTCAATGGCCGCTTTCGTTTGTTCGCTCGGATCTTGTTCCAGAATCGCGCGCGCCAGTTCCATTGGGTCGCGCTTGCTGATCTCCTGCCAGCTTGCCAGATCCACCTTCACGCCGGGCACCCGATTATGCGCCAGCGCCAGCGCGAAATTCATACGGTCTAACAAACTGGCGGAACTCACCCAATCCGCATTGGCGATGGGATACCCGTTGGGCTCAACTTTGCGGTACAACGGCTCGCCCAATTTCTGTATTTGGTTGTTCAGCAAGAAGGCCGATGTGACTTCCGCATCAGTAGCGCGCACCGCGCTCACCACCATTTCAAACGGTGTTTTGACTTTCGCCCGGTAGCTGCCGGGAGACCAGAATTCACCCGAATAGAGCATCGTTTCCATCACTTCGCGCAGATCGCCGCCCGTTTTCATAAACATGTCGGCCATGCGCTTCACCAGTGACGGCGGCGGATTGTCCGCCACGAAACGCTGCGCCAGGCGTAACGAAACAAACTGTGCCGTGGCGGGCCGGTGCGCTAAAATTTCAATCACTCGCATGCCATCGCTCATACCACCGCCGGCTGGAATGACTTGGCCCAGCACGATTTTTTGTCCCTTGTCGTGAACCTTGTCGTTGTATTCGAAATCGCCGCCTTTGCGCGGCGCGGCGATTGTCCAACCCGTGAAGCAACGCGCCACGGCAATCACGTCTTTCTGCGTATACCCGCCGTCTACGCCAAGCGTGTGCAGTTCTAAAAGTTCGCGCCCATAGTTTTCATTCAAGCCCTTCTTCGGCTTATTTTTCGCTGCTGGCCGCGCGGATGCTTGCTCTGGACCCACAGACTGCCAGTTATCGAGATAAAACAACATGGCCGGACTCTTCGCAGTGGCCAGCAACAGTTCGTAGAACTTGCCAAACACGTGCGGACGAATCGCATCGCGCTCATAGCTGGTCAGCAGATAGCGGTCGGCGCCCTTGTCCATGTATACGTTGAAATGGTTGAACCAGAAATCCACCAGCAGTTCCTGCAGTTGGTGCTCGCTGTAAACGGCGCGCAGAATTTTACCTTCCGCCAGATCTGCCGTTACCACGCTCTGCGGGTTATTGGCCAGCATCAACTGGCGGCGCATCCCAACGGGAGCAACGTTAATCAGTTGCTGCCGCTCGCGACGCGTATAAGCCCACGCAAAATCCGCCCATTGTTCGCGCGGAACGGTTTCCATCACCGCACGCTTGTCGTCGGCCTTGCCATTCTTCAGCGTCTCAATCTGTTCCGGCTTCAGAATGTCCGAAAGCTTCATCTTCAGATTCAAATCCGCGTCATCGGTCTGATCCAATTGCCCATTCGCCGGCTGATTCTTTCTCTCCAGATACCGATCCGCCAACCGCACCACAATGGCGCGCAGGTCAGGATCATCGGGCAACGCACCATTTCCGCGCGCTACCGCCGCAATCATCTGTGGCGAAGGATAGCGGAGATAAGTCTCGTGAATGCTCAAACCCAGACTTTCAAAGGGCCGAAGGCCGGCCTGCAGCACCGGCGATTCGGCAACCTTTTCCGGATGAAGCTGCGCGTCCAGCCACTTCTTCAGACCAAGAGATTGAATGCGGTCAAAATCACCCGGCCTGGGGCCGAATGTGAGGCGGTCTAAGGCATGACGTAGCCGGTCTTCCTTTTCCAGCTTCTCACTGAAGGCCACATACTCCGCACTATTGGCGGTCGCCTTGATCTGCTTGATTTTCTTCGCCTTGGTCCACCCCAATTGCAAAGAAGAGTGCAGCAACAACACCGCGAGCGCCGCGCGCAAGAATGGCTTAGTTTTCACGTTTGGGCCCACATTGTATACAACGGCTGTGAAGCCTCGAAAGTTGACTACTTAATGATTAAAGGATACCGCCATTACAACTCCTCTAGACCACCTTGCTCAGCAACCTACGCGAAACGCGCTCTCGCGCCGCGCCAACTTTGTTCATCTTCCCGAGCCAATCCTTCTGTTTCCGAATAGCCGACAACACAACCGGAACCGCCCGCATAAGCGCCAACCTGCTGCGCGCACTAAATCCAGTCGATCCCATTTTCGATATTATATTCGCAGCTATTTCCGTCGCTGGAGGTTTTGCGCAGTGCTCATCGCAAGAGTCTTCCTGTTGGTCGCCACCTTTTTTGTGTTCGGGTATCAATCCCTCGCTCAAGGTCCGTCCGCAAAACCTGTGTTAGCCCTCGAGCCGCAGCGCATTCAGTCGATCGACTCTTTTGTCGCGAAAGAAATGGCTCGGCAGCGGACTCCAGGTTTGGCAGTCGGCATCTATAGCCGCGGCCGCATCCTGCTCGCAAAGGGCTACGGTCAAGCTAACGTGGAACTCGGCGTGCCAGTAAAGCCGGAGACCATCTTTCAGTCTGGCTCTGTGGGCAAGCAGTTCGTCTCTGCCGCAATCATGATGCTGGTCGAGGACGGCAAACTCGCACTTGATGACAGCATCACAAAGTATTTCCCCGATGCTCCCGCGACCTGGAAGCCGATTCTCATTAAGAACTTGCTGTCACATACTTCCGGGCTCTCTGAATACGAAAGCGGCGATCGCGCGGGTCCCCACGGGCCCTTCTATCTGCGACTAGACTTCACGGAAGACGAGCTGGTAACAAAGATGGAAGCACTTCCCATCGAGTGGGCTCCGGGAGACCAGTGGGCCTACCGAAATACGAACTACGTGATCCTAGGCGTCCTTATCCACAAAATCACTGGCAAACCATACCCCGAATTTCTAGACGAGCGCATATTCAAGCCGCTCGGAATGACATCAACGCGCCTGATCAGCGAGAGCGATATCATTGCCAACCGTGCAGCGGGATATGTGATCCGCAATGGGCAACTCAAAAACCAAGAGTGGGTCTCTCCCACCTTCAATTCGACTGCGGACGGCGCGCTGTATTTCAACGTCCTCGACCTTGCCAAGTGGGACGAGGCCCTCTACGGCACTCGACTTCTCAAGCAAACCAGCCTCGACCGTATCTGGACCGTCTTCCCGCTCAACGATGGGAAACCAAATCCCGACGGATACGGATTCGGTTGGTTTATCGATCAACAGAATGGTCACAAGCGTATCCAACACAGCGGGTCGTGGCAGGGCTTCACCTGCAACATCGCACGCTATCCTGACGACAACCTCGCGCTAGTTGTGCTCACGAACCTCGACGCCGGCCATTCNNCCATTCCACTCCAGTCGCGGTCTCCCACGTGATTGCCGGCCTCGCTGACTCGCCGCTGCTTCCGGAAAAGCTCGCCGCCATTGCTGATAGTCAGCCCGCGATTGCGGCCACACTGGCAAAGACACTGGACAAATTGGTCACTGGCGAGGATATCCGCCCACAAACTACCGCGAAACTCGCTGCGCTGATCCCCCCAGACAGGGCGAAGAGTCTGCAGCAGACGCTCTCGAAGCTATGGCCGGGCGGCAAGCTCACACTCCTCAAGCGCACGCCGTTGCCCGATGCCCTCGAACAGTTCACCTCAACTTTCCGTCTCAGCAAGGGCACAGAAGCCCTCCTAATCGTGTTCGATCTCGCCTCCGACGGAAAAATCTCCCGCTTGGGGTTTTCGCCCGACCGTGAATACGAGTGATGGGCGCGTTTTACTTGGCGCTTGAATATTTCGAACGACGTGACACTGCCGCCAACGTGCATAATTGAAACCTGCTTTCACGTGCTTTAGATGCGGTGGGCTCGTAACGAAATTGACGCCTTAGTTCTTTTTTCAGCAGGCGACAAAGCTCATTGACCGGACTGACGGTTTCGAGTCCTGAGTGACGGCGAACTCGGAAAGTATTCGCTCTTAAGTTAGCGCTTATGGGGGAGTCACCACAGCTCGTCTAAGCAGAACTTTTGGAAATGGACAGAAGGAAGCGGACACCGGTCATTGCTCCGACATCAAAATCATTGACAACTGACAACGTACACTTTACAGTGCTATCCTGATGATTCGAAGCTTTAAGCATCGCGGCCTGAAAAGGCTATATGAACGGGACGACGGCAGCGGTATCCGGCCCGATTTGGTGGACACCGTGCAGGAGATTCTAACCGCCCTCGATGATGCCAGCGCGCCGCAGAACCTTAACCTCCCCGGTTATCGCCTTCATCCGTTAAAAGGCGATCTGAAAGGTTTCTGGTCCGTGACGGTCCGGGCCAACTGGCGGATTATTTTTCGTTTTGAAGAGACCGACGCTTTTGACGTTGAATTAACCGACTACCACTAAGGGAAAAGGGGAAAAACAATGCCGATGAAAAATCCCGCACACCCCGGACGCATCGTGCGCGGCGCGTGTCTGGAGCCGTTGGGACTTTCTGTAACCGCTGGCGCTAAGATTCTCGGCGTCAGCCGGCAAACCCTTAACAACGTAATTAACGGCAAGTCCGGCATTAGCCCTGAGATGGCTATCCGGCTTACCAAGGCATTCGGCAGCACGGCAGAAACGTGGTTGCGGATGCAGCTTGCCTATGACCTTGCCGCCGCCCGGAAAGAGGAGAGCAAAATCAAGGTCCGGCGTCAGCACATCCCCCAGGAATTACATATGTTGTGATGGTGAAAAGCCAATTCCTCAGTTGCGCCGTTTGTTTGCGGCAGAGCCGCCGTTGGAATATGGTAGCTGTGCCAACATAGGAATGGAAACGTGTCATGAGCTTGACCCGACGCAGAAGCGACGGTTCTTCACGCGAAGGCCGCCGCCGATGGCCTTTCCCTTGAGGAATGGCTGCGGAAGCTCGCTCAACCCGAGCCTCAGACGACCAAAGATAATGCGAGTCAGCCGGACCAGACACGCCGCCATATTTGGGAGATCATCACCGAAAACATGAAAGACGTTCCTCCCGAAGACTTTGCCGCATTGCCCAAGGACGGCCTTAGTCAGATTGACCACTACGTTTACGGGACACCCAAGAGAACTCCGTGAACGCTGTTTTCGCTGACACGTTTTACTGGGCGGCCCTGACGAATATCGACGATCCCGCAAATGCCTGTGCCATGAACCTCAGCCGCTCGCTTGCGCCGGACAGAATTGTCACAACAGACGAGGTGCTCGCGGAATATCTGACGTTCTTCGCCGGAGCCAGAGCCAGCATCCGGAACCGGGCTGGCCGGAATGTCGCCGAGCTAATCGATAACCTTGCCGTTCGCAACGGAATTCCTGACCGGCAGGCGCATACCTCCATTACCCATCCGCCACACTCGAACGTCTACCCTTGCCCTGCCTTTTCACAAATCTCCCACTCACCTCCCGCAACCAACCACCCCAACTAAAGTACAATCGACAAATGCTCTTTCGCCTTTCCGTCGCGATCTGCTGTCTAACCATCTCCCATCCGCAAATCCACGCCCAAGCCCCGCTAAATCCCACCGTTCAGAAACAGCTCGAGTACACCCGCTCTCACTACACTAAATACGAATTTCGCATCCCCATGCGCGACGGCGTCAAACTATTCACCGCCGTATACGTCCCCAAGGATTTTTCGCAGCCATACCCAATTCTCATGCTCCGAACTCCCTACTCGGTAGGTCCCTACGGCATCGACAACTATCGGCCCGTCGTCGGACCCTCTGAGCTAGCTGAAAAAGAGGGTTTCATCTTTGCCTTCCAGGATGTGCGAGGGCGCTTTTTGTCAGAGGGAACATTCATCGACGTGCCGCCGCACAAGACCTCCTTCACTAGCCACACCGATACCGACGAGAGCACCGACACCTTTGACACAGTAGATTGGCTGGTCAAGAATATCCCCAACAACAATGGCCGCGTTGGCATGTGGGGCATCTCCTATCCGGGATTCTTCGCCGCCTACGGTCTCATGAACTCCCATCCGGCCCTCAAAGCCGTTTCTCCCCAAGCTCCCATGGGTGACGTCGGCAACGGTGACGACGCCTATCACAACGGCGCCTTTCATCTCTCAGCCAACTTCGGCTTCTATATCTTCTTTAAGCCGCGCGGCCCTGATCCCGAGCGTCCCAAACAATCCCCCGAATTCAACTACGGCACACCAGACCAATACGACTTCTATCTCCGCATGGGCCCGCTCTCCAATGCGAATGAACGTTATCTCAAGAACGAAAACCCTTACTGGAACGACATTCTCAAACACCCCAGCTACGACGAATTCTGGCAAACCAGAGCCCAGGCCCCGCACATGAAGAATGTCACTCCAGCCACTCTCTTTGTCGGAGGCTGGTTCGATGCAGAAGATTTATCCGGCCCACTCAAGCTCTTTCGCGCGGTTGAAAAGGACGGCCCCAAGGCTCCTAACACTCTCATCATGGGACCTTGGTGTCACGGCTGCTGGTCGCGCGGCGACGGCAAGAATCTGGGAGATCTCGACTTCGCCTCCAACACCGCCGAGTTCTTTCGCGAACACATAGAACTCCCTTTCTTTATTCAAAATCTTAAGGGCAAAGGCGATGGCCTGAAGACTCCTCCCGATAACGAAATCCCCAAAGCGTGGCTTTTCGAAACCGGGACCAATCAATGGCTGCGCTTCGCCGAATGGCCTCCCAAAGGTGCCGTGCAAAAGTCTCTCTACCTTGCTCCCAACGGCACTCTGTCGTTCAACGCCCCCTCTGCCGAAGCTGCGGACGAATATGTGAGCGATCCCGCCAAGCCGGTCCCCATCCGCAGTAGCATAGGCTCCGGCTTCCCTCGCGACTATATGACCTACGATCAGCGCTTCGCCAGCCGCCGTCCCGACGTGCTCGCCTATCAAACTCCGCCTCTCGATCACGACATTACCGTTGCCGGACCCATTACTCCGGTCTTGAAGATCGCCACCTCCGGTTCCGATTCCGACTTCATTGTCAAGCTAATCGACGTCTATCCGAGTGATTACCCCAACCCCGACCCCAATCCGGCCGGTCTCGAAATGGGCGGCTATCAACAACTCGTTCGCGGTGAGCCCTTCCGCGGCAAATATCGCAACAACCTCGCCAAGCCTGAACCTTTCACGCCCAATAAACCAGCGAAAATCGAGTTCGTCATGCCCGACGTTTGCCACACATTCCGCACCGGACACCGCATAATGGTTCAGATCCAAAGCACCTGGTTTCCGCTCGTCGACCTGAATCCACAGCGCTTTGAAGACATCCCGAACGCAAAAGCTGCCGACTTCGTTAGCGCCCGTCGAGCACGTCTATCATGGCGGACCGGACGGTTCCCAGCTAAAGCTATTCATCCTCGAATAGCTCTAGCCCGGGCTGCTCATGCACCTGCGGCCCACCGATGATGATTTCTCGAACTTACTGTCATCCGTTTCACATGGACATTCAACTTCAACTAGCGACATTGTGACCGCGCGGATGGGACACATGCGCGCGGTGCGAAACGGAAGGAAAAGAAAAAGTGGGGACACTCCGGGCTCCCGTGAACTCTCTACCCCTTGAGAAATACCGCAGGCGTGTCCCCTCTTTTTCGCTGCCCACCGGAGAGCGTTTTTCAACGGAGAGGTAACGCAAGCCGCTCCACTTTTGTGTCGCACGCCCTCTAGCCCATCTTGGCCGATTCCGCCTTCTCACCCTTCGGCAGCTTGAAGTGCCCCACCACGCCGATCCCCACCAGCATCGCAGCGCTTCCATAATAGAGATTCGGAATCCCAATCTTTTCAGCCACCGGACCAGCCACGAACATCGAGATCACCTGTGACCCCGCCATCAGCGACATCAGGCTGCTCATCACTCGTCCCAATAGTTCGTGCGGTGTCTCGTGCTGGATCAGCGTCGTTGCCGTGATGAAAATCGCGGACGCGCAAAAGCCCAACCCGAGCATTCCCGCCGCGGTCGATCCCATCGTCCCGAACGTCGCCGTGGTCAATATCGCTATGCCCATTCCACCCAGACCGTACACCACCAGGTTCTGCTTCGGAATGTGCCGCGCAAACCGCGTGAGCAACTGCGTCCCGATGATCATGCCAACGCCGATCAGGGTATTCAGCACACCGAACACAGCGGACGTTGAGTGCAGCACGTCGCGCACGTAGATCGAGAGCAGCGCGCCGAAGCAGCGCATCGCGAACATTCCTGCCGTCATCGCGACAATCACAAACGAAATCGTCGAGTGCTTGAAGATGAAGCCGAATCCTTGCCGCATCGAATCGAGCACCGCGCGCGATTCCGTGCGCAGCGCCTGTCGCTCAATGGTCAGCGTCATCACCAACGCCGCCGAAAAGAAGAAACTGAAGCTGTCGTAAAGGAAACAGGAGTTCGCGCCGGCAAGCTCCACCAGCTCTCCGGCAACGCTCGGGGCCACGATCAGCGACCCCTGCTGCGCCTGCGACATCAATCCGTTCACTGCCATCAGCCCCGCCATCGGAACCAGCGTACGCACCGCCACCGATTGCGCGGGAACGAAGAAGGCCGAGACTACGCTCATCGTGAACAGGATGGCGTATATCGCGTACAGGTCGTGCACGAACACCAGCGCCAGCACCAACACGCCGCGCATCAGGTCGCTTGCGATCATCGTCCGCTTCAAGTGCCACCGGTCCACGAAGACGCCGGCCAGCGGACTGACGATCGCCATCGGCGCCATAAACGAGACCAGCACTAGCGCCACCTGCGTCGCCGTACCGTGCAGCTTAAAGGTCACCACCGCGATGATCGCGAACACCGCCAGGAAGTCCCCAAACACGCTCACAATCTGCGCAATCCACAGCCGCCGCACCGGCCGGAGCCGCAACACTTCACTAAAAGAAAGCGGTGTCCCTGGTGTTGCCACGGGACCAACGTTCGGCGCCTTCTCGTCCTTGATCGACCCATCAAATCTGTCTAAAAGCTCGGGCATCCAATCTCCTTTTTGACTGTGTTCATTGCCTCCAGTCCGGCGCCTGTGGCGGCTTTCAATTTCTGGGGGAAGCAGGGATGACTAAATCACTTGTGCTGTTCTTACTAACTCAGGCTAACCGAATTCGGGTTCGAAATCGAGCGTTTTGATCTACCAAATAAAGGCTCTATCTGTCTTGTTATCAACGCGTTAGACTTCTCGTTAGGCGGGCTGCTATCCTTGAATTGGGTACAGCATCGTGCCCGCTCCAACTCGAACGGTCACCCTTGCCTATCGTGGGGCTGCAAGAGCCTGCGGCGTCGTGCCGTCCTCCGATCGGTCATTTATCTGCGTCCATCTACCGGCTAATAAGTCTTGTTTTTCATCCGCTTCATCCCCGGTGACAGCCAAATCAAAATTATTTTCTACCTTTCCCCTCTATCACCTACCTCATTTTCTCCTGCATACCCGTTCGCCCTCCCGCTAAGCTAACAACGGAATTAGGCCTTGCCCTCGAAAGGAGCTCGAAATCATGGAAACCACCAACCCTCAAGCCAGTACTGCGCCTACCGCCACTAGCACCTTTTCGCACTCCCAGCCGAACCCATTCTGCGGGCCGATTCACATCCGGCAAAACAACCGGCAAAAATCACTTTTTCGCGCCGCCAAAAACGGGAGTTTTTTCCGAGCCTGCCTATATATTTTTTATAGAGCTCAAAAATTCCCCCAAAATCACCCCTTTCGCAACCGGCAAAAATCGCGGCAATCCAGTGCGGAAATCCCCCGCTTTCGGCAACTCCACAAACACCCTCCCCGCCGCTATCGCACCTACGCGTTGCTCCCGAATTTCCAGACCCTCCAAATTTGATAAGCTGACTGCGTTCCTTCGAAAACCGCAAATGCTATCGAAATTCGTTCGCCGCACTATCCCATTCGCCGCCGCCGGCTCCCTGCTCCTCGCCTATCAACTCACGCGCCCCACTGAAATCCCTTTCGAAAAACACACCATCGACCTCGGCTCCAGCGAAACAGCCGTGATCGCGGACATCAATGGCGACGGCCGTCCCGACATCGTCTCCGGCGAGTATTGGTACGAAGCTCCGCGCTGGACCAAACACCATTTCCGCAACATCCCTTACACCAACTTCTACATCGACGATCTCAGCACCCTCCCACTTGATGTCGATGGCGATGGCCGCGTCGATCTCGTCACCTCCGGCTGGTTCAGCAAGAAGCTCGCCTGGTGGCGCAATCCTGGCAAAACGGGCGAGATGTGGCAAGAGCACGTCATCCAAACCGGCTTCAACATCGAGTTCACCTTGCTTGTCGACCTCGACAATGACGGCAAAGCCGACGAGATTCTTCCGCAGTTTGGTAACGAAGAGGCCCCGCTGGCTTGGTATGAGCGTGACAAAAAGGGAGCCATCGTAAAACACATCGTCAGCTCGCACAGCTATGGCCACGGCATCGGCGCGGGCGACGTGAACGGCGATGGCCGCAACGATATTCTCACTCCCAACGGCTGGCTCGAAGCGCCTGCCGACCCGCGCTCGCCCGACTGGAAATTTCACCCCGATTGGAAGCTCGGCGATCTCGGCTTCATTCACGTTGCCGACGTCAATGGCGACGGCCGCCCCGATATCGTCACCTCCATGGGCCACAACTACGGCATCTTTTGGCTCGAAAATAAGGCCGACGGCACTTGGGAGAAGCACATGATTGACGAAAGCTGGTCGCAGCCGCACGCTACCACGCTCGTCGATTTTCGCGGCACCGGCAACCTCGGCATCCTTACCGGCAAGCGCTTCATGGCCCACAACGGCCATGACCCTGGGGCACGTGAACCACTCGGTGTTTATTGGTACGAACGCTTAATCGATCCAGCCACGAAGAATATCGAATGGGTGAAGCACGTCATTGATTACGGAGGCCGCACTGGCGGCGGAATCCAAATACCAGTGGCAGACATTGACGGTGACGGCGATCTCGATTTCGTCGTCGGCGGCAAAAGCGGATTGTTTCTTTTCGAGAATAAGACTAAGTAACTCACTCATGCAACAAAAAATCTACGACGTCGTGGTCATCGGCTCAGGCGCCGGCGGGGGCACACTCTCTTCACGCCTCGCCAACTTAGGCGCCGATGTGCTTGTGCTCGAAGGCGGACCCCAGGTCAACACCCGCACCGATTTCAACACGCACGCTCTACCCTTCGAATTCCCGTCTCGTCACATTCCCACCATGCGCCCCGGCAAACCCGGCTTCGATGCCGAGCGCAGCCGCGGCTTAGGCGGCAAGACCATGCTGTGGAACGCCGTCGCTCTGCGCTTCAGTCAGCGCGATTTCAAAGGCCGCCAGCATGATGGCGCCGGTGAAGACTGGCCTCTCAACTATGCCGACATGGCGCCTTATTACGACCGCGTCGAGCGCGAAGTCGGCGTCTGTGCCAATTACGATCATCTCGACGATTTGCCCGATGGCGTCTTTCTTCCGCCTGTTCCGCTGAAATGCACCGACCTCGCCATTCAAAAAGGAGCCGCGAAGTTAGGTGTGAAACTCATTCACGTTCGCAAGGCCACTTTGAGCCGTGCCCAGACAGCCCGCCCCGCGTGTCACTTCTGCGGCAACTGCATGGCTGGCTGCGATGTCGTGGCCAAATACAATTCCTATGACGTGCAGATGGTCCCCGCGCTCAAAACCGGCAAACTCACTTTGCGCGGTAACAGCATCGTCCACAACTTGGCCGTGACAGACGAAGCTCGCATCAGTGAAGTTCAGTACTTCGATCGCGAAACGCGCGCCGAAAATGCCGTGCGCGGTCGCGTCGTGGTCGTAGCTTGTGCTTGCGCGCAGAGCGTGGCGTTGCTCATGATGTCCAAATCCACCCGGTTTCCCAACGGTCTTGCTAATTCCAGCGGTCAACTCGGGCGCAATTTCATTCCGCACATTACCGCCGGCTTCGAACTCTTTCTCGAAGACTTCATCGGCAAGCCCTCTGAAAACGACGAAGGCTTTCTCGACCACGGTTACATCCCGTCGTTCATGCATGACAAACAGCGCGATTACGCCCGCAGTTTCGGCGTCCAATACGGCTATCACAATCACCGCTCCGTCGGCTGGGCGCGTTCCATCAAGGGCATGGGTAAGTCATACAAAGAAGCCGTCAAAGCGCGGTACCCGGCTTACATGACCTTCAGTCCTTATCAGGAGATGCTGCCGAACGACAACAGCTACATCGATCTCGACACTGAAACTCTCGACGAATACGGCCTGCCGCGCCCCCGCCGCAATTGGAAGCTGTCGGAAATGGACATGAAGCTGCACAACGATATGAAACGCCGCTGCCAGGAAATTCTCGAAGCCACCCGCGCCCAGATTCTCTCCGTGAGCCAAGAGCCATCTACCAATCACGAAATCGGTGGCTGCCGCATGGGGAGCGATGCGCGCAGCTCGATCGTCGATTCCACCTGCCGCGCGCACGATGTCCCCAATCTCTACGTCGTCGACGCCAGCGTGTTCCCGTCGGCCTCCGAAAAAAATCCGACTCTCACCATCATGGCGCTCGCCTCGCGCACCGCCGACCTCATTGCCGACCGTTTACAAAAGAAGGAAGTGTAATGGCTAGCTATTCGTCCGACCGTCGTCAGGTCCTCAAACTATTCGGCGCCATCAGCGCTACCTGCACCTATCCATTTGCCGGCGATGAACTCTACGGCCAAACCGTGCATGAGCACCCACTGCCGCAATCACCCGGTCGCTTCTTTAACGAGGCCGATTTCAACACCATTGCGCGCATCACCGATCTCATCATTCCTCCCACCCAGACACCGGGAGCTATACTGGCCGGCGTACCCGAATATATTGACTTGATCATCTCCCGTGAGTCTCAACACCAGTCCGTCGTCGCCGATGGTCTCCGCTGGCTCGACTCCCAAGCGAAAACTCTCGGTGCCGGTCACTTCTTGGAACTGGAGGAGCGTGCTCAACTCTCTATTCTTGAGCCACTCTGCGAAGCCGCCGATACGAATAGAACACAGCCCCGCAACGTCGAGTTCTTCGCCCTCCTAAAGCGACTCACCGCCGACGGCTACTACACCTCCCGAATCGGCCTCATCGACGAACTCGGGTACAAAGGCAACGCCGTCCGTGCCAGCTATCCGGAGTGTGTCCACGAACACTGAGCAAGCTCATTCCATCTAGCCGAGCCGTGAGTGTAAATAAACGAGCGGTTCACTGCCCCGCAACCCGGCGAGTTTCCATCTCCCGAGCCTCGACCAAGCAAAAGTGGGGGCTGCCACAGCGCCCGGAATCAGTCCGATACGAAGCCGCATGCTCAACCATCGCGTGCTGGCTGTCCCCATTTTTGCGCTCTACCCTTTCTCACAACTCCCCCAACCTCACAACTCCTTCCCCCGCGATCCCCACTCCCACATACCGAATCCGACACTCTGCGGAATCGCATGTCCCAGCCTCCGCGCCAGCGAGGTAATCTGTCCGCGATGATGCGCGTCGTGCGCAATCAGATAGGCATAGAAGGAAGCCGCGTCAGGCTTGAGGCTCTTGACCTGGCCACTCTCCAGCCCGCTGGATAGCACTCCCGCAAGTGCGTCATGACTCGCCCTCAACGCCCGGAGCATATCCTCCTTCGAGGCAGTCTCCTCCAATTTAGCCGGGAGTTTCGCAACACCCGCAGCTTTCAGCCACATCAACCGGACATTGTGAATATGTGCCGCGATGGCGGCTATGGTCCGACCCTTGCCCTCGGGAGGTTTCGCGAACCACGCCTCCGCTGGAACGTTTTCGATGAGATACTCATCGATCCGGTTATTCGTCGCGAAGGAAGAAATCAGCGATGCCTTTAGGTCAAAAGGAGGTGCGGCAACTTTTGCCATTCATGCATCATAACCTACGACTCGACTCCCGCACCTTCAAACTCGCCGGCAAACGAATCGTCCGCGGGGCCAAAATCTCTTCTCCACTCTTCCCTTGTATTCGCTCAAACAGAATCGTCGCCGCCTCGAACCCAATCTCATAGGCCGGCTGCACAATCGTCGTAATCGCAGGCTGGAAAAGGTCATCCACCGTCAACTCGTCAAAGGTCACAAACCCAATATCTTCAGGTGTACTGAGTCCGCAATCCCGCAAGGCCCGCAAACATCCAAGCGCCGTGGGTCCATTCGTGCAAAGAATCGCATCCGGTCTAATGGCAAGCGAACGAATCTTCTGCTGGCAAAGCGCGGCCACATCCTCCGGCCGCACATTCCCATGCCACATCAGTTCCGGGTCAACCGCAATTCCCGCACGCCTCAAGCTCTGCTCATACCCTTGCAGCCGCCGGTTCTCATTTGTCAGTGAAAGGGGTCCGGTCACAATAGCAATCCGCCGATATCCCATCTCAATCAAATGATCAGTGCCCATCTCCGCCGCTGAAACATCTTCCACTGAGACGGAATCCGCCGGTAGCTTTTCCGGAATACGGTCCAGGCAAACCACCGGAATCCCAGCCTCAATCAACCGGGTAATCTGCAGAACGGGCACGGGCGCCGCCGCCACTACCACCAGAATGCCTTCCACTCTTTGCGATCGCAGTAGGGAAAGCAGTTCCTTCTGCCGCTCCGCGCCATCCATTGTGTTCACCGCAATCAGCGAATAGCCTTGCTTCCAAGCGGCAGTCTCCGCACCCCGAATGACCAGCGGATAAAACGAAATCGTCATATCCGGCACAATGATCCCCAGCGTTCGTGTCCGGCTCGTTTTCAGGCTGCGCGCGACGTGATTCGGATGATAATCCAATTCACGAATCGCCTCCTGAACTTTCAGGCGCAGCGGCTCGCTCACGGGCACTGCGCCTGACACTACGTGCGACACCGTCCCAACCGAGACCCCGGCCAAATCCGCCACTTCTTTAATCGTCGGCATCTACTGACTGTGCGGACGCGTCCGCCCTACGCTAGAAATTCTTAATCCGAATATTGCGTGTTTCGATCGTCATCGCATTGCCAGGAACACGGTGCAGCTGAATGCCGATCTCACCGTCTAGCTTACGATGCGCCTTGTCGTCGTCTATCAAAACGCTCATCACGCGGCCATTGATCAGCTGAATTAGAGTGTTGCCGCGTGCAATGATGTCCATGTCGTTCCAGTCGCCGTTCTTAATTACGCTCTTCAACTCGTCCGCGTTGCCGAGTGTCCCGATCCAGCCTGGCTTCTGGCCGTCAGGCACGTAGACGATCTGCCCACGCAACGCCACGAATCCCCGAATGCGCTCTTCGTAAACCTGCCCCGTGAACATTTCCTTGCCGTCAATATCGGCCTGATAGCCCTTGAGTACCCACTTTGCTACTTCCGGCATCTCAACGCTCCGATACTGAATACCGCTGTTGCCGTTTTCGCCAGTCATTTTGTATTGCAGTCTCAATTCGAAATCGGCTGGCTTCCCACCCTTCCAAATGCAAAAGATATTTTGCGGGGGCTGATGATCCGGCGTCGTGTGGCCAATGATTTCGCCGTTTTCCACCTTCCAAAAATCCGGGTCGCAATCCCAACCCGTCATCGATTTGCCGTCGAAAATCGGCGTGAATCCACTCTCTTCCAACGGCGGAATGATCTTCGAAAGATCGCGCGACCCCTGTGCCGATACCGCCGTTACCCAACAAAAAAGCCCCGCGGCTAAGATACCGCTGCATTTTCTTATGTTCATAACCAAATCTCTTCTTTCTATCGAACTTTAACCCAAGTCTTGCTCGCCGCCGATTCCAGCACCGCCGCAGTGACATAATCGGTAGCCAGCGCCTCCCGAAACGTGGGAGACGCGCTCTTCCCACCTCCCAAGTCAGTCAGAAAATCTGCGACCTGATGTATAAAGGTGTGCTCATACCCAATCTGCAAGCCCGGCACCCACCAATGCTTCATGTAAGGGTGCTCTGTATCCGTCACATGAATGCTCCGCCATCCGCGCAGTTTGCTTACATCGTTGTGATCGAAATATTGCAGCCGGTGCAGATCGTGAAGATCCCAAATAATAGACGCCTTCTCGCCATTAATCTCGAACGTGTACAACGCTTTGTGCCCGCGCGCATAACGCGTTGCCTCAAACGTCGCCAGCGACCCGTTCTTGAAGCGCGCCAAGAACGCACTCGCGTCGTCAATCTTCACGGGCTCCTCTTTGCCGGTTAGACTGTGCTTGCGTGTCTTGATGAACGTCTCCGTCATCGCGGTAACCTCTTCAATACCGCCATTCAACCAAAGCGCTGTGTCGATGTTGTGAGCCAGCAGATCACCGGTCACGCCGCTCCCCGCTATGCTCGCATCCAGCCGCCATAAGCCTTCACCACCCTGCGGCAAGTCACTCGAAATCGTCCAGTCCTGCAGGAAGACAGTGCGGTAATGAAAGATCCGCCCCAGCCGCCCTTCGTCAATCAACTGCTTCGCCAAAGTGACAGCAGGCACGCGCCGATAGTTATACCAAACCATATTGGCCACCTTGGCGTCTTCCACTGCTTTCACCATGGCCTCCGACTCAGTGGGATTTCGCCCCAGCGGTTTCTCACACATCACCATCTTGCCGGCCTTGGCTGCAGCGATCGCAATCTCTGCGTGCGTATCGTTCGGACTAGCGATGTCGATCAAATCGACATCCTTATCGTCTATCAGCTTCCGCCAATCCGTCTCTACCGACTCAAAGCCCCAGCGGTCCGCAAACGTCTTGGCTTTTTCCCCATTGCGCGCGCAAATTCGTTTCAGCACCGGCTGATAGGGAGTATCGAAGAAATTCGTAACTTTCCGAAATGCATTCGAATGCGTGCGGCCCATAAAACCGCAACCAACCAACGCAATGTTCAGTTTTTTCATTGTCTACTCCCACCCATGCGCATCCCTCACCGCCAACATCACCCGCAACACATCGTTCCAGGTTTGCTGGTTCGTCATCACCGCGTTCGGAAACATACATCCGTCCCAACAGATATGCGCAAACGCCCGCGTCGGTTGGCCGTTGTCATCACGCAACCAGGCCCCCGCGTCGCGCACGATATCCAGCTTCCCGTTCGGGTCGTTCGGCAAGCAATGGCGGCCCGTCTTGTCATGCGACCCCGAACCCTTCACCGTGCCGTCGTTTTGCGCCACGTGAAAATCAATAGTCCACGCCCGCAACGCACGAGCCATTACCTTATACGCATCCGCCAGTAAATGGCCATCCGCCCAATCAAAATGTTCCGGCAGCAATCGGTCTTCCGGTGCGTTGTATCCCATCGTGAACAACATCGTGTGCGCCATATCTGCCTGAAACCCAACAACTCCTGGCATTCCCACCATCTCGAGAAGCTCCACATTGCGCCGCCAGCTGTGCATGCCGGCCCAGCAGATTTCGCCCTCCGCTGCCAGCCGTTCGCCAAAGTTGGCCGCAATCGTACCTGCCTCGCGAAACGTCTGGGCAATGCGTTTGGTGTTCTCCTCGGGATCTTTGATCCATTCCGCCGGACTGGCTGCCGAATCGATGCGGATGACGCCATACTTTCGCACGCCCAGCTCGCGCAGCTGCCTTCCTATCAGACAAGCCTTCTGCACCTGTTTCAAAAACAAGCCGCGCTCTTCGTCATTACCCATCGCCGACCCGCCGCCCGTACCACCCCACACAGGCGCCACCAGCGACCCCGCCACCAGCTTATGCGCCGTCAGCTTGTCCGCCAGCTTCTTCAAATCATCGGGTGTGGAATCGATATCCGTATGCGGCAACGAAAGGAATAAATCGACACCATCAAACCGCACCCCGTCGACTTCCGCGGCAGCGGTCAGATTCAACATGGTGTCCAAATCAATCGGTGGCTCGGAATCGGGCCCTTTGCCCACCAGTCCAGGCCACATGGCATTGTGAACAGCGGGAAGTTTGTGATGAGTGCTCATGTTTTGAAACGCTTCAATTCTCCGCCAGAGTATATCAGCATTGCGGAGACAGTTGTCTGCATCGCGCCCCACATGGATCCCCGCTCTAGCTTCTCTTTTTGGTAAGGATCGGCCCGATCTAGGTCCCTTTTCTACTGTTGCCGAACTGAAATTGCCGGAATCAGTCGCAGAAGCGGCAAGCCAGGCCAACCGGTATCGTCAACTTGTATAATCCGCGGCGAAACTCAGCAAAGTTATGGTGTAACGAGAACGCCACAAGCCCGCAAACGATCGTTCGGGATGCGTCGAAACTCGGAAGTAGCAATCATGGGCGATATGAACTGGCCCAACGGGTTGAAAAACTGCCGGGCATTCCCCTTTCGGACGGGATCAAGCCCGTTCTGGTTTCCCAACTGCTTACTCCGCTAGTTTCCTGCCTCGATCCTCTAGGCCATTTTCCCATCCTGAGGGAGAATCCGTAAAGTCAACCAGTTGCACGGCCTCATACCGCAATTGGCACAACAAGATCACCAATGCGCTCGCTAAAATGGTCGCCGCCCTGAAGCCCGAACAGGGTGTGCACAACAACAATAGGTACGACATTTTGGTAAGAAACTACGATGCGGGCGGACGGGATCTACTTATCGAAGTCAAACCGGACCCGGCCAAGGGATCCCTGCGGATAGCGATTGGGCAACTCTACGACTGCCGGCGTTTGCTTAACAACAGCGCTGCCACCGATCTTACGGTACTGTCGATCGGCAAGCCGGACCAATCGTATCTGAACTTATTGGTGATTGACCGGGGTATAAGTGCACTCTGGTTTGAGGACGAGGAATGCAAGGTCCTGAAAGGGGTGGGAAACGCATGGCCGATACACACTCCGCCGCTTGCAGCAAGTCAGGCGCATGGGTAGATTCTTAACTCCACAGTGTCCCAATTCTGATACGCTAGATTCTTGAGGCCGGTAGTCTTTCACCCTAAGGCCCGCGACGCGATTCGTTTCTTTCCTCGCGAGATTCGCGACCGGCTTGGAAAGGCTTTATTCTTGCTGCAAATGGGTGAACGGCCTGGGATGCCATTGTCCCGTCCGATGCCCGGGGTAAGCCCTGGCGTCGCTGAATTGCGAATTCACGGGGAAGACGGTCAATTCCGTGCGTTCTATTTTGTGGAGAACGCGCAAGGTATTCTCCGTGATGCACGCATTTGTTAAGAAGACGCGTGCAACGCCGCCGTCGGAGATTCGGTTGGCGCGTAAGCGCCTGAAGGAGATGCTCGATGAATAGAACGAAGCGCATCGTCGCGCGAACCCCGGAAGCGCTCGCGAAAGCAGTCGGACTGCCGGCTGCCGAAGCCACTGAATGGCGAGTGCAGTATTCGTTGCTTAAGCGCCTGCAGAAAATCGTGCAGCAGAACGGTCTCACGCATGCCGAGGTGGCGCGCCGCGCAGCTTCATCGCGCACGCGAGTCACGGCAATTTTGAATGGAAATCTGGACAATGTTTCGAGCGATCTCCTCATCAGACTATTAGGAGCACTCGGTTATCAGGTAAAGGTCACCGTTTCGCCTACAGACGCCGCCGCTTAACCCGGCGAGCGGTCGTTGTTAACTTACGGCTCGAGTGCGCGTTCCGGCAAGAAATAAAGCGCCGGCAGCAGAATAAACAAAGAAAGACGCGGTCACGGAAACGAACGCTAACGGCACCGATGTTGAATACAGCACCGTCGCAAAGCCGTTCTTCAGGTGAGCGCGCCGGTGGTTTCTGGCCAGTTTTTCGTCACCTTGGTGCGCAGAGGATCCCGAGGTAAGCGCAAGCACGGCTCCATAAGCCGCGACTGGGAGCGGTGCAGCATGAAGCTCCCACCCGCTAGGCGCCCACGCGTTTTTACCCTACCTGATTGATCAATGTACCGATTGGCGGAATGGAGATGCGAATCTCATCGCCTGCGCGAAGGGAAAATGCATCAGGCGGCACTATGCCTGTTCCCGTAAGTAGAAAACACCCGCTCGGGAAACTATTGTTGCGGAAGAGATATTCAACCAGCGAAGCGGGATCGCGCTTCAGTGATTCGAGCGTGGTCGCTCCTGAAAACTCCGTCTTGCCGCCGCGCAGTATCTCCAGCCGGATCTCCGTGGTTTTCGGAAGCGGCGTTGGCGAGACCAAAATGCAGGGGCCTAACGCACAGCAGCGGTCATAAACCTTGGCTTGCGGCAAATACAAAGGGTTTTCGCCTTCGATATCACGCGAACTCATGTCGTTGCCGATAGTGTAGCCAGTGATTTTGCCATTCGGGGTGATCAGCACGGTCAGTTCGGGCTCGGGCACCGACCACTTGGCATCGTCGCGGATGGCCACTTTGCGATTGGACCCTACGACGCGATGCGGCGTCGCTTTCATGAACAGTTCCGGACGCGCGGCGGCGTAGACGCGGTCATAGAAATCACCGCCACCTGCGGATTTCGATTCCTCCATGCGCGCATCGCGGCTCCGATAATACGTAACGCCCGCAGCCCAAACTTCCTGGCTCCCAATGGGCGCATGGATCTCGCTCTCGGCCAGCGGCGCAACGGCGCTGAACTTGTGTAACGAAGATTTTAGGAAATCCGCCAAGTCGTCACGAGCGATTAACACATCCCACGCCGTGTCGTCCCCGCGGAAAAACTGTCCCTCCGCTTCCACAAAATACGCAACTGCAGTTCGATAAAGCTTCATCTTAAATATGAAGCTTCGCACATCGGCTTATCTAATCGGCAGCATTCGTCTGTAAGAAGCAGCCCGCGAAGGCGCAGTCCAGCAGTTCTTCCGTCAGTTCGTGGGGCAATTGCCGGAAGTGAATGTGGTCGATGACTTGAGAAATCAGATCCCGGGGGTGGCAACGGCGAAAAGCCTTGCCCGTTCGCTTATAGTAGCGCTCGATAAACCTGCTAATCAACTCTGGCTCTGGATGAAGATCGTGTGTTTTGCAGTAATTTCGAAAGATCGTACTGAACTCGTCCTCGTCCGGGCTGCGCAGCAGCATCTTGTATTGAATGCGCCTGACGAAGGCTTCGTCGCCCAGCTCACTGGGGTTGAGGTTGGTGGAAAAAACCAAGAAGGCTTCAAAAGGGGTCGCCATTTTCCCACTGTTTGAAAGAGATAGATAGTCTACCCGGCGATCCATCGGCACAATCCAGCGGTTCAAAATCTGCGCCGGCGACGACATTTGCCGGCCAAAATCGTCAATCAGGTAAATTCCGTTATTTGCCTTCAATTGAAGAGGAGCGTCGTAAATTCCCGTCGCCGCATTATGGCGTAAGTCCAGCATCGTAACCGACAACTCTCCTCCGCTGGTGATGAAGGGGCGGCGGCACCGAACCCAGCGTGCGTCCGACTCGTAGTCCGATTCGTGTTCGGCGAGGTCGACCGGGTAGTGACAAGTTGGATCGAACAATTGAATGATGCTGCCTTGGTATTCCAGCGCATACGGTATATAGACATCGGTGGTTTGAATTTTCGCCAGTGCTTCAGCCACATACGATTTGCCGTTGCCTGGCTGCCCATAAATGAGCAGTGATTTTCCGGCACTCACCGCAGGGCCAATCTGATTAAGCATGGCTTCTGTGACAACCATGTTGGAGTAGGCTTTTGCCAACCGCTCCGGCCTAAGCCAGTTCGCAGGCATCTGTTGCGCCTTCACAGCCGCGGCGTATTGGCTGACGGGTACCGGCGCCGGGCCCGTGTAGTGATTGTTGCCCAAGTACTCGCGAACCGCCTTACGCCCCAGGTCAGTTAAAGACAGCAAGGATGAAATCGAGCCTAGACCGAGCGAACTCTTGACGTGCAAGAGTTGCTGCATTCTGAACATCTCGAGCATGGGTTGTATGAGGCTGAACTTTAAGCCCATAGCCCGGCTCAGATCAGCGGCCATCATGTCGCCACGGAAATAAAGGAACTTGAAAATAAGCTGTTCGACGAGCGTGCTGGGGAGCTCTAGATCTGCAAAGCTTTGCGGCGGAGGGGGGGCGAACCGCTCTGACTGCCGGGACCTGGTGGGCCGAACAAGCGGCTCGGATTTGCTCAAATGCGACGGTTCTGTGTTCGCGAAATGATCGTTCAAAAGAGATGCACCGTTGGATCTCATGTCTTCCTTGCTAGCTTTATCGACCAGATCCGATGTTTTGTTAGTTTGCGTTCCGGAAGGGGTATCCCGCAATTACGAACCAAACCGCCGCATTACCAATGAAGCGTTCAGCCCCCCGAAAGCGAAGGTGTTCGAGATCGCCGTCTCCAGCGCCGCGTGCAGAGGCTCCGTAAAGACAACGCGGATGGGGCAAGCTGGGTCGATCGAAGTGATATTGGCCGTCGGCGGAGCCACACCATGCTGCAGAGCGAGCAAAGTCACGACGGCTTCAATCGCCCCCGCCGCCCCCAGTGTGTGCCCGTGCACGGACTTAGTGGAACTCACCGGAAGTGTATCGGTTTTCGGGCCAAAAACCGCACGGATCGCTTGGCTTTCGGTCGTATCGTTGGCCGGGGTTCCCGTGCCATGCGCGTTAATGTAGTCGATAGCTCCAGGCAAAAGTCCCGCGTCGCGCAATGCCCAATTCATCGCATTCGCCGGCCCTTCCACGCAAGGCTGCGTGATGTGATGCGCATCCGAGCTCATGCCAAAGCCTGCGATTTCACCCAAAATACGCGCGCCCCGCGCACGCGCATGTTCCCAATCCTCGAGCACCAACATGCCGGCCCCTTCGCCCAAAGAGAGACCACGGCGGTCAGGTGAAAACGGTTTGCATGGCTCCGGAGAAACCACCCGCATCGCTTCCCAGGCTCGCAGCAAACCTTCGGCGAACACTGCCTCGCTACCGCCCGCGACGGCTGCCGTGAGCTGGCCGTTGCGAACCATCCAAAACGCTTGGCCGATAGAGTGGTTCGAGGAAGAGCAGGCTGTCGAAACAGTATAGGACGGCCCACGAATACCGAATTCCAGGGAAATGCGGCTGGCGCCGGCGTTCGACATCGTGCGCGGGATTGTCAACGGAGCCACGCGCGGATTGTTTTCACGGTAGAGCCGTATATAACCTTGCTCTTCGCTAAACTGACCGCCCACGCTGGTTCCGGTGATCACGCCGGAACGGTCTGCCAATTCACCTTTAAACGAGATGCCGCTTTGCGCGACAGCTTCGCGCGCGGCCACCGCCGCTAACAATGCAAATCTTTCCAGAAAGAGGAGGTCTTTTTCTTCGAAATGATCCTCGGGGCGAAAGCCGAGAGCCTCCGCGCCATAGCTAAATCGATACGGCGGGTTCCCCGGATCGGCCAGCCGGCGTATTCGTGATTCGCCCCTCTCAATCAGAGGCCAGCATTCAGCAACATTGTTGCCCGACGCGCAAACTAATCCAAGTCCGGTAACCGCAACACGGTTCAAGCGCTCTTGTCCCTGTCCACTGGGGTCGCGTCGCCATCAGATTTTGCGGCAGCCGCCTTTTCTTCCAAGAGCTTGGCAACCCCTTCCACAGTCTCGCGCACCGAATGCAGATTTTGCGCGCCTTCATCGGGAATGTTGATCGCAAACTCGTTTTCCAAGGCGAAAACGATATTGATCCCGTCGAGCGAATCGATCTTCAACTGCTCAAACGTGCTCTCTAGCGTGATCGTCTCCACGGGGATCCGCTGTGCTTTGGCTATTACAGCAATCACTTTGGAAGCAAGGCCGGCGTCCGGTTGTTCGGGCATCGTCGAACCATCATCATAACTCGTTCGATAATAAGCTCTAGGCCTTCCGTTGCAGAACCACTATTTTTCTTTGCTGCGCACAGCGTGGCGCTACGCGCGTGCCGAGCGCAAGCGGTACGTGTTGATCTACGCGCTGTTTCTGGGCGCCAACTCTGTCTACTGCTCTTACCCGCTGTTGCTGGGCTGGTTTGTCGACAAAATCCAGCGCCGTCAGGAGCAGATTCCGCGCTATGTTGTCATCTACGTAGCGGCGTATCTGGGTATGAAGGTGCTTGAGTGGAGCATGCACGGTCCAGCGCGCGTGATGGAGCGGCAACTATCCTTTAATTTGAGCCGCAATTTCTTGAACGAGCGCTACCACCAAGCGCTGCATTTGCCGGTCAAATGGCATCAGGATCACCATAGCGGCTCGACGATTAACCGCATTCGAAAAGCCTACGAAGCGCTGCGCCAGTTCTTCGAGGGCGGATTTACAACCGTATACGCGATTTCGCGGCTGGCTGTCTCGTTCACTGCCATGTTCATTGTGGCCCCCTTGTTTGGCGGGATTGGCGCGGCGATGGGCCTGCTGACAATTTGGGTCATCATGCGGTTTGACAAGCCAATCATTCAGACACAAGAGGCCGTGAATGAAGCGGAACACGTGGTGTTGTCCACCCTGTTTGACAGTCTTTCGAACATCATGACGGTGGTTACGTTGCGCCTGGAACGGAGTATGGAAGGCGGATTGGCCGGCAAGATTCACCGCTTGCGGCAACCGTTTCGCCGGAACGCGGTTGTCAACGAATGGAAATGGTTTGCGGCCGACACGCTGGTTGCGGCAACCTATTGCGTAATTGTGACGGGCTATGTTCTCCAACACTGGAGTCCGGGAAAACTGTTCTATGTCGGTCCCTTAGTGATGCTGCTCGGGTATGTGAACCAGTTCACCAGCGTTTTCCACGATATGGCCGCGGAATACAACCGGATCGTGCAATACGACACCGACGTTCGCACGGCAGATGGCATTGAGCAGGCGTTTCTCAAGCAGCACCGCGCCGATGAAAAGAGTGATTTGCCGCAAAACTGGCAGACCCTGGAGTTATCGAATCTCAACTTTTCGCATCGCAAAGCCTATAGCCAGGAGCACGCGCCGCAAAGCTTGCACAACATTCGTTTGAAGTTGCAGCGCGGCCGGCGGATTGCCCTGATTGGTGAAAGCGGCAGCGGAAAAAGCACCCTTTTGGCCTTGTTGCGCGGCTTGTACGAACCAGAAACCGGCTACCGGCTGGTAGTGGACGGTCACGAGCATAGCTTGGCAAGCTTGAATGAGACCGTCACTCTGTTTCCGCAGGATCCGGAAATCTTTGAGAACAGCATTGCCTACAACCTGACGTTAGATCTGCCCTTTGACGTGGCCGCCGTTGCCGAAGCTTGCGAAGTGAGCCATTTTAGCGAAGTAGTTAAAGAGTTACCGCGCGGATTGGAATCGGGCATTCAGGAAAAAGGCGTAAATCTCTCCGGTGGACAGAAGCAGCGGCTGGCGCTGGCGCGTGGCATTTTGGCCGCGCAAGAAAGTGATGTAGTTCTCCTTGATGAGCCGACCAGCAGTGTGGATCCAAAGACCGAAGCGTTGATTTATCAGCGTCTAATCCAAGCCTTCTCGGGAAAGGCGATGGTTTCCGCGCTGCACCGCCTCCATTTGCTGCATTCGTTCGACTATGTCTATGTCTTAGAACAAGGCCGCATAGCGGCTCAAGGCACGTTAGCTGAGTTGCGGAAGAACAGCGCCGAGTTTCAAGAACTTTGGCGGCATCAGGAGAGCGTGGAACGGGGTCGCGAGCCGCAAAGCGCACTCCCTTAAGCTCCACAACTTCCTGATATCGATTTGCTGTATGGATCGAAAATGGTCCAAAAATGAGCTTCGCGACCGGCCAAACCTGTCATGGATTCTGGCCAGGGCTGAACCTCGCGAGCCGGTCGACTTGACATACTGCTTTCGATCAAATATATTTAATCGATATATATATGGTACCGCTAGATCACGCGCGTAAGAATGGCAGCGCCCAGCTTCTGATCCTTGCCCAGCTGGAGACTCGGTCTCGCCACGGATACGAGATCGGCTCCGAGATTGAGCGCCGTTCGGGAGGGTCAGTCAGTTTTCAGCCGGCGTCGCTTTACCCGGTGCTGTATCGGATGGAGCGACGGGGCTGGATTGCGGGGCGATGGGTGGAAAAACAGGGACAACATAGACGGCGCTATTACCGGCTGACGGCGCTGGGGCGGGCAGAACTCGCTGCGCAGCGGTCGAGTTGGTCTGAATTTCTGGCGGGGCTGCGGCAGACTGCGGGGCTCCAGGATGCCTGATTTCAAAGCCTATGTGAGAAGTAATTTGCGCCTGCAAAGAGTTTCCGGGGCAAAGGAGGCGGAGATCGTTGAGGAGATCGGCCTGGATCTAGAGGAACGGTATCAGCGGTTAGTTCGCAACGGCGCTGATCCGGAAGAAGCGTGGCGGCAGATCCAAGACAGTACCGACTGGCCAGCGACGCTGCGCGAGTTCATGGGAGTGTTGCGACCCGAGGCAGCCCCATACGGGGAGCCCGCGAAACGATTCAATTTGCTGACGAGTTCGCTGAACAACTTTCGTTTTGCGGCGAGGCTGCTACTCAGGAATCCGGGTTTTGCGGCCGCCACAGTCCTGACACTTTCCATCTGCCTGGGCGCGAATCTTTCGATTTTTGCCGTGATCGATTCTATTCTGCTGCGGCCTCTGCCGTTCCCGTATGCGAAGCGCTTGGTCACAACGGTTAACAGCTATCCGCTGTCCGGAAGTCCACATTCGGCGGCCTCGCTTCCGAACTACTATGACTATCGAGAAAAGATCAAGGCGTTCGCGTCCACGGCGATTATTACGCGAACGAGCGAGTACGCTATTGTTGGCGCCACTGGTTCGCCGCGCCGGGTTGAACGCGACCGGGTTTCACCCGAATTCTTTCAAACTCTTGGTGTTCCTCTGCTTTTGGGCCGCTCTTTCGGCGACGATGAGATGGTCTATGCGCGAAGCGCGGTAGCGGTTCTGACATATGAGTTTTGGCAAAGCTATTTCAACAGTGATCCGAAGGCTGTTGGCCGTACATTTCAAATGGACGGATCAACGACCACGGTGATAGGAGTTCTACCGAAAGGGTTCCGCTTTCTGTCCCGGCATACGCAGATTTATCTACCCGCGGCCTCCGATCCCGCGGAACGTGCCGTTGATCAACGGCACAACAATCGATTCCAGTTGGTTGCGCGGCTTGCTCCAGGGGCGACTCTGGCAGCGGCACGCGCGCAAGTCAGCGCGCTCAGCGGCGCGCAGATGAAGGACGATCCGTTCGCTGCGATGTTGCGGGCCGACGGCTTTCGCGCACTGGTAAATGACCTGCATGAAGACCATGTTGAAAGCATCAAGCCCACCCTTGTTATTTTGCAAAGTGGCGTACTGCTGTTGCTAGTGATTGGCGGCGTGAACGTGGTGAACTTGTTACTCATCCTTGCGAGCAGCCGCACAAAAGAAGTGGCGATCCGCCAGTCACTCGGCGCATCGCAATGGGAGGTGATGAGCCAGGCTGTAGCCGAGACGATGTTGCTCACACTGATTGGGGGCTGCGGAGGTTTGCTGATTGCCGCAGCCGGAATCAGGCTGCTCGCGACGCTGGGCGTGGAGCAGCTGCCGCTGGGTGAATCCGTCTCTTTCGATTGGCGTATCGCATGTGTCGCTTTCGTGGGCGCGACCGTTTTGGGAGTTATGATTGCGGTTCCCGTGGCAGGCTTCCATCTTCGCGGACGTTTGTCGAGCGCGATGCAATCGGAATCGCGCGGCGGAGCCAGCAGCCGTGCGGCGCAGCGCCTTCGCCATGGCTTCGTCTTCGCGCAGATTGCTTTGTCGTTTGTGTTGCTATCGGGCGCTGGGTTGCTAGGCATCAGCCTTAAACACGTCCTTGAGACATCACCCGGTTTTCAATCGGTGCACTTGGTCACGGGGCAGATCAGCCTTCCGTACAAAAAGTATCCCGACCTCGTGGCGGCGCAGACGCTCATCAATCGGCTGTTGAACACGCTTCAATCCGAGCCCGGAATCACTTCGGCCGCGATCACCGATCTGATGCCGTTCGGTCGGAGCGACGACAATGGGGTGGTTGCGATAGAGGGTGTCGGGAGAGACCAGAGTGGGACGGATTCTCACTATCGGAACGGAATCGCGGGCGCATATTGGCGAACGATGGGGATTCCGCTGGTTGAGGGACGCTTCCTTGACGACAGTGACCGAGAACGGAAGCGGCGCGTGTGCGTGGTGGACAGAGCTTTTGCCGAACGATACTGGCCGGGGCGCAGTGCGCTCGGGCGCCGGCTGAATGATGGGCCGGTGTTCAAGAAGGATGACGCGTTCACGATCGTGGGCGTAGTGGCGCCGGTGAAACAAACTGGAATAGATGAGACGAAGCCACTTGGGACCATCTACTATCCGTATGAGTATTGGCCGTCGCCGGGAATAGCGGTGGTCGTGCGAACGCCTTTGACGGTAGATGCAATAGGGCCGAGGCTTCGCCAAATCGTTCTGAGGATCGACCCAGAGTTACCCCTCGATCAAGTGAAACCGCTTGACAGTCTTATTGACGAGAGCATGGTGACACGGCGCTCGACAGCCGTGTTGGCGGGTACGTTTGCCGGTGTTGCCCTGTTGCTGACTATCATTGGGACCTATGGTGTGCTGTCGTTCGCGGTTGGGCAGCGGCGTCGCGAAATCGGATTGAGAATGGCGATTGGGGCAGCACCGCAGCAGGTGCTTGCTCACTTCCTGGGGCTTGGCGTGAAGCTTCTTTTGGGAGGCATCGTGTTGGGAGGGCTGGGGGTGTGGATGACGAGCCAGGCTATGGAAAGGCTTCTGTTTGGCATTCGGGGTGTGCCGTTGGGAGTTCTTGGGGCAACCGTGGGAGTCATGGTCACGGTGGTGCTCACCGCGACTTTTGTGCCGTCATATCGTGCTTCGCGGATCTCGCCAACGGAGGCTCTTCGCGAGGATTAAGAGGTGGATGGCGCGCGATCTAAGGCCGCTCATGCGGCTGTTCCGACGAAGGGGCCGAAGTTGCGTTGCATCCGGTCAACGCCGATGGGAAGTGCATGCGTACAGGGCAATCCGTTTTTTCCCGGCGTCTTGAGCGAAACAAAGAAAGACTCTTTGTCAAGATAGGGTTTTTCTTACTTTTTCCTTGACACTATGACTGGTTGCGGTTATAGTTTAACTGCGAGACTATAACCTAGGCGCGAAACTGGTCGTACACGCATTCGCGAAAGGTCAGTAAGTCCATCTCTCACGCCTCGATTCGCGGCCAGCCGAGGGCGGACCGGTCGAAGGCGACCATTAATAACCTCGATTCCAGAGATTACGGTATCAGGGTTTACGGTGCGACTTCGCAGGATCTACGGCCGTTTCTAAATGTTGTTTTGGAGTCCTCTTCCATTGGTTGGAGTTGTCCCATAACCGGCTGGACGACCGCTACGCTCCTCGGTATATTGCTATGGCGTCGTCTAACGTGAGCCTGCGTTTAAGGGCTCCTGGGGGATGCTGCCACTGTTTTCGGTCAGGAGAAATCGAGATGATGCCGGTGGAAGATCGAAAGAAACGGATTCTGATCGTCGAAGACGAGAGACTCATCGCTTTGAACGTCTTGGGAAAGCTAGGACATCTGGGTTACCCTTCGGCTGCCATCGCAAGTTCAGGAGAGGAGGCTCTCAGCCTTGCCCGTTCGAGGTCGACCAGATTCGATCTCGTCCTCATGGATATCCGTTTGGAGGGCGAATTGGACGGGATCGCGACCGCCCAAATGCTTAGAGACGAGTTGCAGACACCTGTCGTGTACATGACCGCGCTTTCCGATCCGGAGACGCTTTGTCGGGCTGAGGCTACGGGGCCGTATGGCTATCTTTGTCAGCCGGTGAGCGAGGGAGACCTGAAGCGCGCAATAGAGGTTGCTTTGTCTGACTATGCACTGGAGCGAGAGCGGCTCGGGCAACAGTTGAAAAGCAACGCGATGCACGCGTAAAACCCTGGACGGGTTTTGCAGGCGGCAAACGAGTCTTATCACCCGTGGCCGTAAGTGTTGACTGGTGTCGGTTGGCAAGACGCTAGCCAGTGCATCACATGATCAACAGGAGTCAAGGTCGGTACTCAACCGACGACATGCGGCTCGTTCAACCTAGGGCCGTCGGCAACTAACTGCGCTAGCATACCTAGGGAATCAATCCACTTGAAGTTGTCCGTCGGACTTAGTATCGTCTTGGTAGCGAAAGAATGAGAGGATTACGCTTTGGGCCAGTTGTCTACCTTAAAAGACACCGGGGGTTGTCGCTTAAGTAAAGATACAAAATATAATGGGCTTCACATCTGCCAAAGATGCGGCGCCAAATCGCTTTGGACCAATCGGGCAGAGCGCTGGATAGCACGATGATAACCGCAAAGTGCGAGGGCGATTGTCGGGAGTACGTCACGCCGTACGATCAACTGTCGCGTTGTCAGCATTTTTCGTAACATTTGAAAAAACTGCCTGAGTGAACTGATCATCTGTTTACTTTGTGGCTCGCCCAACATTGGCTGAGTCTTTTCCTTGCGTAGCACGTCAAGTGCGGCGAATATCAAGGAGGCAGCGATCTCGGATAAATGTCGAATGCGCGTCCAATTATGGTGGACCCAAAACGTTTGGAACCTTTTGGAATTCTGAGTCTATATCTGCATTCGCATCAATTCTCGGTCCGGGAAAGTGTCTTGAGAGGTGGCCAAGTTGTCTTCTGAGGTCTTTGGTAGATGCGAAAATCGAGCAGTATTCTCAAGAGTGCCGTTGAAGTGGCTCGGCTCGGCCTTGCCGAATTAGACCCCGCCGGACGGTTCGTGGCGGCCAATTCCTCATTTCTGTCAATGCTTGGAATGAAGGAAGCGGACTTGTTGGGCAAGCACTGGAGCATCACGGCCCATCCGGACGACCATCAACGTATCCAGGAAGCCTATGAACTGGCTCGCACCACCGGTGGCGGCTATGTTGAGATCCAAGGCTTACGCCGGGATTCGAGCATTGTTTATCAGGCGCTGACAGTCGAGGGGATTACGAACGAGCAAGGCGTGTTCACGGGTTATCAATGTCTACGGCATGACATGACGAGCCGAAAGCATGAGAGGGACACGTTGATGCTGGCGGTTGAGTCGGCACCGAGTGGATTGCTGTTGACCAACCCGGCGGGACAGATTCAGTTCGTGAACCATGCCGTTGAGAAGCTGTTCGGATATAGCGGTGTGGACTTGCTAGGCCGCTCGATAGAAGTTCTTCTGCCAGAGCGGTTCCGCGAGCGACACACGCAGTATCGCGAGGAGTTTACCGACAACAAAGGCACTAGCGCAATGGCAGGCCGCGACCTGTTGGGCGTACGCAAAGACGGCGTGGAAATACCATTACAGTTGTACGTAAATCGAATTGAATCTAGCGCTGGCGACTCAATTCTGGTGACGGTCATCGACATCGGAGAACGTGTTCAATATCAACGCGAACTCGAAGTGGCGAAGCAAGCCGCAGAACTTGCGAATCGCGCGAAAAGCGATTTTTTGGCGCGGATGAGCCACGAGATCCGCACGCCTATGGGTCTGATCATGGGGATGAACGCTCTTTTGCTGGAAAGTGCACTCGACGAAAAGCAACGGCAGCACGTAGAGATCTCGTACCGCAACGTTCGCCGGTTGCTGCGGCTGGTCAACGGAATCCTGGACTTATCGAAAGTCGAAGCGGGCGACCTGACACTTGAGGCGGTTCCTTTCAATTTAGACGAAATTCTCGAGCAATGTAAGGCGACGCTAGCAACGGGGATGGCGGCGAAGGGCCTGGAATTTGAAATTTTCAGCGAGGTGAACACGGGGCGGTATTGGCTTGGCGACCCCGAACGTTTGCAACAGATTCTATTGAACCTGCTCGGGAATGCGCTCAAGTTTACGGAGCAGGGCAGGATTGATGTGAGGGTTGGGCCGCAGATGAGCACGTCGGGCACTAGCGGATTGCGATTCGAAATAGCCGATACCGGTTGTGGCGTCCCGCCCGAGCAGACTGGGGTGATCTTCGAAGCGTTTCAGCAGGCCAAAGGAACCATGCACCTTCCTTATGAGGGGACCGGCCTAGGGCTGTCGATCGCTAAGACGCTGGTGGAAAAGATGGGAGGGAGGATCTGGCTCGAGGAGAAATCAGGTCCAGGAAGCAAATTCGTTTTTACAGCGTTCCCGCAGCCAACCGAAGGAGTGGGGCAGATCGAGGTGGCCGCAACGGTTTCGGGTACAGGTGAACGAACGCTGGCGCACGGCTCGCGGGTTTTATTGGTGGAAGATAACGACGAGAATGTGATTCTTATGCAGGCTTATCTCGAGAGTCTTCCTCTTTCGTTAGACCTGGCGGTAAACGGTGAGGAAGCGTTGGCCAAACGACAGAGAGGCGATTACGACCTTGTTCTAATGGACATGCAAATGCCGGTGATGGATGGTTACACCGCGACGCAAGAAATCCGTGCTTGGGAGAAAGCTGGTGGGGCGCGGAGAGTGCCGATTGTAGCGCTGACGGCGCATGCCCTAAGTGAAGAGGCTGCCGAATGTATGGCAGCCGGTTGCGATGGACACCTTTCCAAGCCGGTGGAGCGGAGCGAATTGGTCGGGACTATCTTGACTTTCTCACGGTCTGACAGTGCGCAAGATTAATGCTCTCTTTTCAATCAGTTTGCCTGCGATGGTCTAATTGCGCTCGCCTATGGCGCCAGCCCTTTCGCGCTCCTGCGCCTTCTCCGCGCACGGGAGGATATCTCATTCCATCGCATATTCAATTTACTTGGCGCGTTCATGCTAAGCTGCGGAGCCACTCACGTCCTCGTTCGGAGGCTCGGCGAACTTGATGGCCTCACTCGTCTCGCCGCAGCGGGATCGCTTGATCCTGTTAGCTGTCTACAACTACCGACCCCCGGCTTACCTCGATAATCTGGCACGATGAAAACTACCCGGCTCAGAATCGTGGAGCGGTTGGCAAGCGTCTTACCGGTGCTTGTGGGTGCTGTTGTGTTACTCGGTTGGGTGCTGGATAAGCCGGTTCTCAAGTCTGTTCTTCCCGGCATGGCGGCGATGCCGCCCACCACTGCGCTTTGCTTCATCCTCTCTGGCGTCGCCTTCTGGCTTGGCGTTCCGGAGATGAAAACGGGCAAGGCGAAGCTTGTGGCCATCGTTAGCTCGGCGTTCATACTACTCACTGGCGGCTTAACGCTAGTCGAGTATTTATTCAGCTCGAACCTCGGCCTCAATGAGGCACTGTTTCAGGACACGGCTACCGCGCCCACGTCGTCTGTGGGGAGCATGCCGCCGAACACGGCGCTGGCGTTTGTGCTTCTTGGCACGGCTTTGCTGCTGCTGGCGGGCAGCTCGAGACGCGCGCCGCGGGCAGCGGTGAGTTTGCTCGGCGGGCTGACAGCACTGATGGGTTTGTTCGCCGTGTTGGGTTTGACCGGTGTTGTCAAGTTAGGCTACGGCTGGGGCGAATTGACCAGCATGGCCCTACAGACGGGCGGGTTGTTCATGTGGCTCGGGTCGGCGTGCGCGACGCGCGCCAGGCGCAGTGCGGAACTGCACCTGGCCATTAGTCCTCGTCTGTTGGTGGGATTTGGCCTCGGACTTACCCTCTTCGTCGCCTTGAGCATGTTGTCCAGCAAGAGCGCGCGTGAACTTGCCGAGACGGACGCTTGGGTGCGCCACACCCACGAGGTGCTGGCAAGAATTCAAAAAGTCAATACCCATCTTATAACTGTGCAGACGGCGGTTGGCGGGTTTGTCATCTCTGGGCGCGAGGATTTTCTAGCTCCTTATCACGATGCCCGCCGGGATCTGGACGACGATGAGCGGATGTTGCACCGGCTAACCGCCGACAACCCACGCCAGCAGCAGAGGCTGACTAGCTTGGAAGATCTCATTCGCCAGCGCCTGGCCTTCGGTGAAGAGACCCTGGATCTTCGGCGCCAGCGCGGTCTCGCCGCGGCCGCCGCTTTGATATCAGCGGGCAGCGGCCTGGAAATCATGAAGCAGTTTGAGGCGGTCATTGCCGCGCTGGAGCGGGAGGAACAGGATTTGCTCACCCGGCGCGAGGCACAGGCTCGCGCTCAGACGGCACGGACGTTTTTCATTCTCTCCATCGGCACGTTCATTGGTCTCGCTTTGCTTCTGGTGGTGCTCGTCTTTCTCAACTCCGAGGCGACCGAGCGCCACGAAGCGGAAGCCATTAGCCGCTTGGGTGCTGAAATCGTGAGATCTGCCAGCGACGCCGTGATCACGAAGACTCTGGGAGGGATTATCACGAGCTGGAATCCCGGCGCGGAGCGCATTCTCGGCTACAGCGCGCAAGAAGCGATTGGCCGTCCTGTGCGGATGTTTATTCCTCCCGAATGCGCAGATGAGGAGACGGAGATCCTGGCCAAAATTGGACGCGGGGAGCGCGTGGATCATTTCGAAACTTTGCGGCTGCGCAAAGATGGCCGCGTAGCAAATGTCTCAGTTACCATTTCATCTCTCAAAGACAACAGCGGGCGGATCGTTGGTGCCGTCAAGATTCTACGCGATATAAGCGAGCGCAAACAGTCCGAAGAGGCGCTGCGCGCCAGCGAGGAGCGCTTCCGGACGATGGCCAATTCGATTCCTCAGCTAGCGTGGATCGCGCGCGCCGACGGGTCAATCTATTGGTACAACACGCGCTGGTACGAATACACGGGCACGACCCCGGAACAAATGGAGGGCCGGGGATGTCAGACAGCCCTTGATCCCGAGACGCTGCCGAAAGTGATGGAGAACTGGACAGACGGCATCAACTCCGGCGAGCCGTTCGAGATGGAATTTCGGCTGCTCGGCAGCGACGGCAACTTCCGGGCTTTTCTCACGCTGGTTCAGCCCCTCAAAGATCCAGAGGGGCGAGTGGTGCAATGGTTTGGCACAAACACGGATGTCGAAGAGTTGAAGCGGATGCAAGAATCGCTGCGCGCATCGCAGGCGCGGTTAAATTCAACGCTGGCTGCCGTCTCTATCGGGACATGGACTTGGGACATCGTCAACGACCGTTTGACCGGAGACGAGTTCATCGCCCGCATGTTCGCAGTCGAGCCATCCGCCGCGGCAAAAGGCCTGCCCGTGGAAGTCTATGTCCGGGCGGTCATACCAGAAGATCAACCCGTTGTGGCAGCGGCTCTGGCGCGCGCCCTGCAGTCCTGCGGCCGCTACGACGTCGAATATCGAGTCCGGCAAGAGAACGGAAACGTCCACTGGCTGCAAGCGAAGGGGCGGATTGAGGGCGACGCGGCGGGCAGGCCTCTGAATTTCCATGGCGCCGTGATGGACATCACCGAGCGCAAGCGCAGCGAGGCGCGCTTTCGGCGGCTCGTCGATTCCAATGCCCAGGGCGTGATGTTTTGGAACAAGGGGGGCGCAATCACCAGAGCCAATGATGCCTTTCTGCGTATTGTTGGCTATAGCCGCGAAGACCAGGAGGCTGGGCGTATCGATCGGGCTGCCATGACTCCGCCCGAATATGCTCATCTCGGCCAGCGTTCTTTGGACGAACTCGCCGCCCGGGGAATCTGCACGCCGTTTGAAACGGAATACATCCGGAAGGACGGTTCGCGTGTGCCGGTCCTTTTGGGCGCGGCCATTTTCGAGGACAACCCGGACGAAGGTGTCTGTTTCGTGATCGATATTACTGAGCGCAGGCGGACGGACCTGGCCCTCCGCGAGAGCGAAGAACATTTTCGCTTTCTCCATGATCTGTCCGAGGCGACGCGCACGCTAGCCGATCCGGCGTCAATCATGGCCGTGACGGCCCGCATGTTGGGAGAACATCTGGCCGTCTCGCGCTGTGCTTACGCAAACGTCGGGCAAGACCGCGAGCGCTTCTCCATCCTGCACGACTACACAGCGGGCCGTGCGAGTGCGGTGGGCGATTACCCACTTTCGCTTCTTGGGCCCCGGGCCGTCTCGATGCTCGAGCGCGGGCAGACTTTGATCATCCGCAATTTGGAAGCGGAGGTTTTGCCCGGAGACGGGGCGGACATGGTTCATCCCACCGGCAGCAAGGCGATGATCGTTTGCCCCATCGTAAAGGACGGTGGCCTTCACGCCATGATGGCGGTGTCTCAGACGACACCGCGCGAATGGAAATCGCTCGAGATCGTCCTGGTTCAAGACGTCGCGCAACGCTGCTGGGCTTTGGTTGAACGCGAGACCGCGGAAGAAAATATTCGCCGAATCAATGCCGAACTCGAACAGCGGGTGATTGAAAGAACGGCGGCGGCGGAGGCTTCCAACCTGGCAAAGAGCGTATTTCTGTCAACCATGTCTCACGAAATTCGCACTCCGCTGAACGCTATTCTCGGTTACGTCCAGTTAATGTTGCGGGACACGAGCCTGGGATCGGATGCCAAAGCAAATCTTAAGATTATCGGCCGAAGTGGTGACCACCTCCTAACCGTTATCAACGATGTTCTAGACATATCCAAGATCGAAGCCGGCCGCACCGAGCTCAACGACGCGAAGTTCAATCTGGAGAACATGCTGAACGACCTGGCGAATGTATTCCGCTTGCGGGCTGAGGCGAAGGCGCTCCGATTTTCCATGTTTTCCAGCGGGGAGCTCGCGCCTTATGTGGTAGCCGACGAAGTAAAGGTGCGTCAGGCGTTGATCAACCTTCTGGGAAATGCCATTAAGTTTACCAAGCGAGGCGAGATCACTCTGAGCATCGCTTTGGACCAGCGGAAGGACAGTCGGCTATGGCTGTCAGCCCGCGTCGAAGACACCGGTTCGGGCATCTCGGACGAAGAGCAAAAAAGGTTGTTTGAGCCTTTTAGTCAGGCCGAGCTTGGCATAAAGAGCAACGAAGGAACTGGTCTGGGTCTGGCCATTGCCCGGCAATACGCGCGACTGATGGGCGGGGATGTGACGGTTAGCAGCATTCTAGGCAAGGGTTCAATATTCCATTTTGAGATCCCATTGGTACGTTCGAGCAATGGAATAGTGGACGCCGGGGCTGTTTCCCGCCGCGTTGTGAGCATCCGAGGTGGAACGGATCGCCCCGAAATCCTGGTTGTCGATGATCAGGCGGAGAACCGCACTTGGCTTGTCAGGTTGCTGGGGTCCATTGGTTTTTCTGTGAGAGGTGCTGATAACGGCGAGGCAGCTATCCGAGCCTGGGAAGAATGGAAACCGCGCATGATCCTAATGGACGTACATATGCCGATTATGAACGGATTAGAAGCGACTCGCAGAATCAAGGCGGACCCTCGCGGACGTGAAACTGCAATTGTTGTTCTCACCGCCAGTGCGATGGACGAGGAACGTCGACGCGTCTTTGAAAGCGGAGCTGATGATTTCTTGCCGAAGCCGTGCCGTGAGGAAGACCTGTTCGCGACGATCGGGACTCTTCTCAAGATTGCCTACAATTACGAAGAGACTGGCGGAGTCGACAGCGTACCCGTTGCCGGGCTGCCGATCTTAAACGCTGCGTTGCTCGGACAACTACCGCTCGAGTTGGCTGAAGAACTCCGCGATGCGACTTTGAGCGGTAACAAGAAACTCTTGAATAAGGCGATCGGCAAGCTGCGCGAGAGTAATGATACTGGATTCGGGAACGCCATTCAAGACCTTGCCGACAGGTACCAGTATGACGTTCTGGCGCGATTGCTGGAGGAAGCGTGCCGCCGATAACTGAGACTTAATCTCCCCTGGGAGACATCAATTAACACTGGCACGTCTTCGCGCCATAGGGAAATCCCCGATGTATCAGTAGTGGTTTCCATGATGGTCGAAACAGGGAGGCCCCGCTTGCGAAAGTTAGGTGTTGAACGGTAGAATTGTGCCAGCTTTAGGTGTGAATAATCTGTATAAGTAGAAGTACGAGGCCCCACCCCCCCCCAACATCAAGAAAAGAGCAATGAATGGCCACCGACACCGTTTTTTACGGCCGGAAGACCTTGCCTGGAGGGCATTCAGGAGGAGGTGCAACGGTCGCCCTCCGCGCCAGTCCGCCCGAGAGCGTTTTGCGCTTCTTAATTGCTCACAGTCATGAGTTAGTTCGACGCGGCATCCGCGCTATCGTAGAGGACCGACCAGAGTGGACGGTCTGCGGCGAAGCGGCGACCGGCGCCGGGGCTCTTCAAGAGACAACGGCTCTTCGGCCCAATCTACTTTTGCTCGATCTATCCATGCCGGACATGGACGAAACGATGGCAATTCCGCAAATCATCAAGGTCTGCCCGACAGTCAGAATCATTGCGCTAGCCACGGAAGACTCGAGAGAATTAGCGCTCAACGCCTTGGCCACTGGTGCCCACGGTCTCGCGCTGACATCTGAATCGGCACGCGATCTCCTCCTGACAGTGGAGAGTGTTGGACAGGGGCAACCATTCCTCAGCCCTGCCGCCGTGAACTTGACATTGCGGCAGGTCTCGAAACCCGACCGCTCGAAACTGGAAGCTGCTGATCTTACTCCACGAGAAATCGAGGTCTTTGAGTTATTCGCAAGAGGGCACAGCAACAAGGATGTAGCAGCGATGCTCACTATCAGCATGAGGACAGTGAATGAGCATCGTGGTAGCGTCATGCGAAAATTGAGGCTCCATAGCTATGGCGAATTGATTCACTTTGCCATCCGGCAAGGCATCTTCATGGTCAATTAGGGAATTCTCTATCTATTAGGTCTCTACGCGGACGCATGCGCTCTAGCGCTTCGACCTAAGAACATTTGGCACGCATCGACCCAAATTGCCTAGGCATTAGTCTTATAGAAAACCCGGTAACCATGCTGTAGGATGGCAACGCCATCACTCTGCGGTCTGATGCACTCGGCTCAAGAGGGGGAGCGGAGGAGTTATGGAGAGTGTTTGGCTTTCGCTCTCAGCGAGATTCTGTAAGGCTGACGCCAGTGAGGTCCGGCGTCGAATAGCCCATGGACGGGTTGGATTCTCGTGAGCGCGCCCACCACCGCATTGCGGATCATGGTTGTGGAGACTCATGAAGTACTTCGACTCGGCATCCGCTCTCTCCTTGGGAGTCGACCCGGCTGGAAGATCTGCGGTGAGGCGTCTTCCGGCGCAGAGGCGATCAAGAAAGTCGAGACCCTTCGCCCAGATGTGCTTCTGCTGCGAGTCGCTCTGCCCGACATCGGGGTAGCGAACGCCATTTCACGAATCATCGATGTCTGCCCGACCGTAAGGATCATTGCCTTGACCGCACCCGATTCAACAGAACTGGCGGCGGATGCCTTGGCTGCCGGCGCGCACGGCCTTGCATTGACCTCTGACGAAGGAAGCGATCTCCTCCTTACCCTAGAGAATTTGGCGCAGGGGAAACGAGTCTTATCCCCTGCGGCCGTAAGCATGGTCTGGAGTCAGTTAGCAAGGCCCAAGCCCGCAGGCGCCGCTGTGAGCGATCTGACTGCGCGAGAAATCGAAATTCTGGGATTTCTTGCCAAAGGGCAAAGCAGCAAAGAGTTGGCTGCCGCACTCGAAATTAGCGTGAAGACGGTGAACGCACATCGTGCCGCTATCATGCAGAAACTGAAGCTGCGCAGCTATGCTGAGCTTGTTCAGTTTGCGATTCGACAGGGCATCGCATGATCAACCGGGAGTCAAGGTCGGTCTCATCCAGACGATATGCGGCTCGTTCAACGTAGGGCCGTCGGCAACTAACTGCGCTAATACACCTAGGGAATCAATCCACTTGAAACGGTTATCCGTTGGACTTAATATCGTGTTGGTGGAGAAGGGATTCGGAAAATTCCGGTTGTAGCGAGTTGCCTCGACCCTAAAAGAACGCACGGAGTCCAAACCCGAACTGGTCGAGACCATCGTGACTTTCTCACAGTGTCGGGGCGCTCAAGATTAAGCACTCCTGAGGCGGGCTTTCCAGGCAGCTCGTTCGGGCGTCCATAGCTCGAGTTGACTCATGAACTCAGCGATGCGAGTTTGAGGGGCAACAAGAAACTTTTGAATAAGGTGATTCGCAAGCTGCGCGAGATGATGACGTCGGATTCGCGAACGCCATACAAGACCTTGCCGACAGGTACCGATACGACGTTCTAGCGCAATTGCTGGAGGAAGCGTGCCGCCGATAACTGAGACTTCACTGCCCCCTCGGGGAGACATCATGATTGTGGATGACAATCCCGCCACGCTGAAACTGCTAGAGGACATGCTACTGCAGCAAGAGTATGAAGTACATTCGTTTCCCTCGGGTAGTATGGCATTAGCAGCGGCGCTGAGGCATCCGCCGGATTTGATTCTGCTTGACGTCGACATGCCTGAGATGAACGGCTACGAAGTGTGCGAACGTCTCAAATCCGCCACGGCGCTTTCAGAGATCCCCGTCATTTTCCTTAGTGCTCTGAACGACACACAAGACAAGATAACGGCGTTTCGTTCCGGCGCGGCGGACTACGTATCGAAACCTTTTCAGTTCGAAGAAGTCCACGCTCGCGTCGAAACGCATCTCAAACTGCACGGCCTCCAGCGGGCGCTGATGCTACAGAACGCACGCCTGGAAGAGATAGTGGCCGCGCGTACAAGCGAACTTGCCAAATCAAACGAGAGCCTGACCGTCTCTCTTCGAGAAAGAGAACTGCTTCTTCAGGAAGTCAATCACCGCGTCCACAATAACCTTCAGATTATTTGCAGCCTGCTCGGTATGCAATGTGCCGTCGTCACCGATCCACTGCTGGCTACGGCCCTCCTGGAAACTCAGAACCGTATACTCTCGATGGCCACGATCCACCAAACGTTGTACGACTCCGGCAACCTGAGTGACGTCGAGTTTGCCAAATATATTCAACTACTGGCCAGCAATGTTTCGAATTCATATGGCGTGGATCCGACGCGGATTGAGCTCGCCTTTGAACTGGAGCCCGTACGCCTTGAAATTGACTGTGCCATCCCGTGCGGCCTGATTCTGAATGAATGGCTATCGAATGCATTCAAACATGCTTTTCCACACGGTCGTAAAGGCGAAGTACGGATCTCGCTACAGCAGCGGGATCACTTGATCCTGTTGGGTGTCCACGACAATGGAGTTGGTCTCTTTAAGGGCCACGTTCCCAGTAGCCCTAAATCGCTCGGCCTCAGCCTTGTGGATGTGCTCTCGGAGCAGTTGGAAGGGACCCTAGAAATCGCCTCTAGTCGAGGATCATCACACTTCGTTTTGAGGTTCCCTCAAATCAGCGACAACGCATAGGACGAACATAAGCAAGCTTCTATGCGCTCGCAGCTCGAGCGTCTTCAGGTTGCATACTAAAGCGTACAATAAAACACGCACCAGGAGGCGTTCCGATCTCTAACTCTCCTTGGAGCTGGTCGGTCAAAGCCTGGATAATCGTCAGGCCGAGCGATTTAGAGGTCTGCAAATCAAAATTGGCCGGCAAGCCGGCACCGTTATCGGAGACGGTCATGCAAACCTGATGTCCCTCGGAGCTCAGTTGGATGAGAATCTCGCCGTTGCCGTCCGGGTAGGCGTATTTCAAGGCGTTTGTGATCAGTTCGTTCAGAATCAGCCCTAAAGGAATGGCCTGGGCAATCGCGAGAGTGATCGGGGCTAGCTCCAGCCGGTAAGTGATTGTGGCGTTTTGTGAGTAAGTAGAGAACAAGCGCACCGCCAAGTCCCGCCCATAAACGGCAAAATCGATGGAACTCATGTCAATGTGCGAATAGAGCTGTTCGTGGATCATTGACATCGCTTTCACCCGGCGTTCGGCGTCCTCGAGCGTAGCGACGGTTTCCTGGTTGTCGATTGTATTCGCCTGTAGCGACAAGAGGGAAGAAACAATCGCCAGATTGTTTTTGACGCGGTGATGAATTTCCTGTAGCAAAGCCCGCTTCTCTGCAAGCGCTCGCGCGAGGTTTTCCTCGGAGATCTTCCGTTTGCTTATGTCGCTTACCACTGCGTGGCACATGGCAATTCCATCAACATCGGGAGCGATGGTTGCCTCCAAGCACGTCCAGAAGGCATTGCCGGCTTCTGCCACCATCCGCACCTCCCAAACCTGCGGCCCAGCCGTTCCAAAGAGTTGTTTGAAAGCGTGGTAGTTGGTGTCTTGGTCCTCAGGAAAAACAAAGCTGGAGAGCGGCTGGTTGATCAAAGCGCTTCTCGCAACGCCGATCATTTTGGCGACCGTTGAATTGGCGCCCAGAATCAGTCCCTCTCGGTTGAGCGTAAGATAGCCTACCGGCGCCATGTCGTATAGGTTCAGGTACAGCGCCCGAGAGGCTTGCACTTCCTCATAAATTCGGCGCAACTCCTCGTTCTGTATCTCGAGCTCGATCTGATGCACCCGCAGTTCGTAGTGCGCCGTCACGCGTTTCTCCAGGGTCAGGGTCTCCAGATTCTCCGGTACTTGGGCGTTTCTTTCCGCGATTATTTTCTCGGCCTGCTCGCGCACTCGCTCTGACTTTGATTGTATTGAGTTCGTTGCGGCCGTCAAGGCGCCGGCAGCATGGTCGGAATGTAGGTGGAACGTTCCCCTGAGTTCTCCCTCGGAGATCTTCCGCTTAGTTATGTCGCTTACCACCGCGCGGCACACGGGAGTTCCATCAACATCGAGAGCCGTGGTCGCCTCCAAGCATGACCAGAAGGTATTGCCGGCTTCTCCCACCATCCGCACCTCCCAGACCTGTGGCCCACCCGGTCCAAAAAGCTGTTTAAGAGCGTGGTAATTGGTGTCCTGGTCCTCGGGAAGAACATAGCTGGATAATGGCTGGTTGATCAAAGCGCTTCTCGCCACGCCAATCATTTTGGCGGCCGTCGAATTGGCTCTCAGAATCAATCCCTCTTCGTTGAGCGTAAGATAGCCTACCGGCGCCATGTCGTATAGGTTGAGATACAGCGCCCGAGAGGCCTGCACTTCCTTTTGGATCCGGCGCAACTCCTCGTTCTGGATCTCCAGCTCAATCTGGTGCACCTGCAGTTCGTGGTGTGTGGCCGCTCTTTCTTCGGCCGTCGGCACACGCAGGAATTGGGCGCTTCTTTCCGCGAATATCTTTTCCGCCCGCTGGCGCACAGTTTGCGCTGAGTCTGTCGCACCCGTGAGAGTGTCGGCCTCTGTGCCGGCAAGTAACTTTTCTTTGTTCAGGGATTCACTTCCTTCAGCTGATTTGTCTTTCCGTTGTTGCAATGGCATACGCTGTGCCCTCCTTATTCATCAAGGCGGTCGCGGTCAGCATCACTTCCACGATCCGGCCATCTTTGGCAATCCGTTGCGTGTGGTACGGCGCCAGAACTTCACCACGGCCTTGCCGCTGGACCGCGGCCAATTCGCGTTCTCGATCTATCTCAGGGATCAGACTGCAAATGTTCATTGCCAACGCCTCGGTCTCGCTCCACATGTACATTCTTTGTGCGGCCGGATTCCAGGCCAGGATGCGACCCTCAAAATTTTGCACCAGGATAGCGTCGCTTGCGTCGTGAACTACTGCTGCGAGGCGGCGAAGTGTCTCTGAATCCTGCCGCGCAGCCCGCGCAATTCTCAACTCCGTGATCTCAGTGAAGGTAATGACTGCGCCCTCGACCGCGTTTTTCAGAGTTCGATAAGGCTGCATGCGCAGCAAGTACCAGGCGCCCGTCTGGGTCTGAACTTCAACCTCTTTGGACGTCAGAGTGTCAAGCACCGACTGCAAGTCAGCCACTAGCCGGTCATACTTCATAAGGTTGGAAACGATGTGGCCAACCGGTCGGCCCACATCCGTCGGAATCAAATTGATTGCTCGAGTGACACTGGCGGTGAAGTGCCGGATGCGCATGCGCCGGTCCACAAATATGGTGCCGATACCGGTACCGGCCAGCAAGTTGTTCATGTCGTTATTAGATCGAGATAGATCGGCCACCTTGGTTTGCAGTTCGGCGTTGACTGTAGTTAGTTCCTCGTTGACCGATTGCAATTCTTCTTTGGATGTCTCCAGTTCCTCGTTAGTAGATTGGAGTTCCTCGTTTATGGCCTGCATTTCCTGGTTGGAACATTTGAGAGCTTCGTTGCTGGCTTCGAGATCCCCTGCGGTGATCCGAAGGTATTCCTGATTCACGAGCAACTCCTGCTTGAGCATCGCAATCGAGCGGTCGGCTTCCGATGCCCTCCCACCCGCCGCTTCGGCCATGTCTTGGCTTGAATCGGGAACGTCGGCCTTTGGGGCCGATTTTGGGCCCATCGCCAGAACTTCTTCGAAGACAACCAGGAACAGTCGCGGCTCGCTAGTGAGGTCGGGCCCTGCGGATGCCGGCCTGACCGTCAGATTGACGACAGCGAAATTACCGTTGGTTCTGACGCTGATACCCGCTTGATGCACCGGCTTCTGGTTCAACAGCGCTTTATGCAGTGCGATTGTCAGCGACGGACGCAATCCTTCGCGAGCCATCTTCAGGATATTCATCTCGGCCTCGCCCTGAGGTGGCTCCAGGTACCGGCCGGTGCGGCCGTGAAGGTAAAGGATATCGCCGCGCTCGTTAACGAGCACGCCCGCGGGCGTGTACTGTCGCAGCATCGCCCGCTCGGTCAGCTCACGCACTGACGGCTTGCTTTCCACCGGCGCCTGTTGAATGGGGTGCAAAACCAATCGTTCGTGAGAGTGAAGCGGGAAAGCCGCCAAGCTGGATGCCCTACCGGGAACGTCGTCCTTTCGAAGAAACAGCTTCGACGTGCGATCCATTTCGGTGAAGAGATCGGTGGAGGCACCCACACTCTCGGACGAGCCTAGGAAGAGCCTGCCTCCCGGCTTGAGCGCGTAGTGGAAGAGGTGGAGCAGCTTCAACTGTAGATCCGCTTCCAGGTAGATCATTAGATTGCGGCAGCTGATGAGGTCGAGCTTCGAAAACGGCGGGTCTTTGATCAAGTCCTGTTCGGAGAACACTACGATTTCGCGGATCTGGGAATGGACGCGAAAAGCCCCGCCGGCCGGGTCTTGCGCCATAAAACGCGCCAGGCGTTCGGGCGAGACGTCGGCGGCGATGCTAGCCGGGTAGACAGCGGCGCGCGCTACGCCGATGGCCCGGCGGTTAATGTCGGTGGCGAACACCTGCAGCTTGAAATTCTGCTTTAGCCTCTCCATTTGCTCTTGCAGCAAAATAGCAATGGAGTAAGCTTCCTCGCCAGTGGAACAACCGGCCACCCAGACGCGAATCGTTGAATCCGCAGGCTTGCCGGAAAAAAGCTGCGGAATGATCTGTTGCCGGAGCGCCTCGAATGCACTGGCGTCGCGAAAGAAGCTCGTGACACCGATTAGGAGGTCGCAACACAGCCCCTCCACATCGGCAGGAGTTTGCTCCAAATGGCGAACATAGTCGTCCACCTGCTTGAATCCATCGATGGCCATGCTCCGCTCGATACAGCGGGCGATGGGGTTGCGTTTGTATTGAGAAAAGTCGTGGCCGGTTTGGGTGCGGAGTAACGGGAAAATCTTTTCGAGTGAACTTTCGAGATGGTTGTCCGCGGGAGAAATCGACCGTGAATTTTTCCCGGACGAGTGCGCGACGTAAGCGATGAGTTGAGCGGGCATTTCGGCAGGCGGCAAAATGTAATCCACCAAACCGGTATCAATGGCGCTACGCGGCATGCCGTCGTATTCGGTGGATGCCGGGTCCTGCGCGATGGCCAAGCCACCCTCGCCCTTGACTGCCCGCAAGCCCGAGGTGCCGTCGCTGCCTGTGCCTGAAAGCACGATGCAGATCGCCCGCTCGTGTTGATCCTGGGCCAGCGAATGGAAGAAAAAGTCGATTGCGAAACGCTGGCCCCGCGGTGCGTCCCAATCCAGTAACCGCAGCGTACGGTTTGCGATGGCCATATTTCGGTTGGGCGGAATTATGTAGGCACAATTAGGCTTGACAACCATTCCGTCGCTAACTTCAAAGACCTCCATTCGGGTATAGCGCCTGATCAGGTCGGAAAGGATGCTCTTGTGGTCAGGGGCCAAATGCTGCACGAGGACAAAAGCCATACCGGGATCATCGGCGGGCATACCCGAAAAGAAGGCTTCGAACGCCGCCAGCCCTCCGGCAGAGGCGCCGATCCCGACCACCGTACATCCCTGACCGGAAGGCGTCGCGTCGTCGATGGCATCGACCTTCGGCGCGAGTTCAATTTCGAGGCCTGACATTCGATTCCCCCTTTTTAGGGACCTTCAAGGGTGCTGTGGCGTTCTATTGGGCATGCTTGAAGCGTCGATTCGAAGCGCGACAGCTACATTGTTTTTTCATCTCACTCAAGCTGGGTCAACAATCCCGCTTGGGGAGAACATGCCGAGACACCCTGGGATGCCTTGACAGGTCCTTAGGGAAGGCTTCAGAAGATCGAAGCCGTTGAAAAAAAATGAAACGGTTACAACATGATATCACGCTTTCTTGTCTGCCATTTTTTGCGGACACCGGACGATCTCGAGGGATATTAGACACTGAGTCATGGATGCCGCTGATTTCCGTCGCATAGCGTTGAGCTTTGAGGGCGCCGAAGAAGGGTCGCACATGGTCGCGCCTGATTTCCGGGTCGGTGGCAGGATCTTTGCCACGCTTGCGTCGCAAAGCCAGGGCTACGGCAACTTGATGCTCACTCCGGAGCAGCAGGCGGCGTTCGTCGACGAGTTACCAGGCGTGTTTCTGCCGGTGGCGGGTGGCTGGGGAAGGATGGGCGCGACGCACATCCGGTTGTCGAAAGCAAAGGCAGATGTGTTGGCCGGCGCGCTCCACGCCGCGTGGAAGTTACGCGTGGATAAGAATGAAAAGGCTTCGCGGAAGAAAAAGAAATGAAAAATGCCGGACGCGTTGGTAGGAGCGTCCGGCAAACGGTTCAGCAAGACGACGGAAAGGATATCCGCCATCAGAGCGCGCAGGGGAAATGCGCGCGCAGGCACTTCAACCGAGGAGTCCACCGTGTCCCAGGCAAGCGATTTCCCAGCCGGAGATACGGTACTTCGCTAACATCGGAGGTAAAACCAAGTCGAGAATATTCGGCTTGGCGGAACGAAAACAGCAGGGAGCCGAGACGATCGGCACATCGTCTTTGTAGCTGAGAAGCATCAGGTTGCCAGGTTCTACCGGGGCAAGGAAACGTTCGACATGCGCGCCGAGGCGTATCATCGCGCGGCCAATCACATCTTCGGGTCCCGCAGGGGCGGTGGTTGAGGCAATGAGGATCGCGGCCGGCTTGGTGCGCAGGAGATGTTGCAAAGCGCGCGTCACTTGTTCTTCATCCTCGACCGCGGAAAGCGCATAGCGGAGATTACCGCCAAATTTCTCGACGCGGGTGCGAACAATATTTTCAAAAAGCGCCCGGGCGCGGTCACCATGGACCGGATCGGTATAAAGGACTCCGACTCCGGGATCGCGGACAGGCCTAGCTTGCAGGATTGCGCCGCGTTCACCCAGAATGCCCAAAACAGTTTCTAATTGCGCTTGTGAAACGGCGAAAGGCGAACTCTTAATCGTGGCAATTCGCTCGCCGTTCCTGACAAATCGATAATTAGAGACGGTGGCAATCACAACGCTGCTGGTGCAGTTTATCTGCTTTAACAGTTCGTCGTCCACCAAGATACAGGAATCGGCAGTAGCGATTAAGTTGGCACGACCACCCGCAGCCAACCGAATTTCCACGGACCCACAGCACATGACTTCTGCAACCGCCATGACTGCTTCATCCTCGCCAATTTCTCCTTCTTCCAACTCAGTGACCCAAACTTGCTGCATGCCTTCGGTTTCCAGCAAGCGGATGTCTTCGTCGCTTAATACATGGCCTTTGGCCAAGAGCTTTCGACCACCGGGACGGAAAATGGTGCAGCATAAAATCCGGCCAGCAGAACTTTGAACGTCAACTGTTAGGGCTCGCATTTGTTAGTCTCTTCCCCACGAAGGGTCAGCCAAGTACTATAACGGCTGTCCTACCGAGTATATGGTACTAATCTCGAAAATGCTAGTAGAAAAAGCATAAATTCTGAAAAATTTACCACAATAGACGGAAACTTCCGCAATGAGAAATAGATTACAGTTATTTTTTCTAGAGAATTATAGGCGAAACAGCTGTGGATAGATGAATAAGTTTGCTAGTTTTAGTACCCAGAGTCACTTGCCGCAAAAGCGCATCTTCGGTCCACTTAAGCCGCTTCAAAACAGCAATTTCATCGCAATTCTGAAATTTAGGGCAGCGCAAGCAATCTTTCCATGCTTTTAGCGGCAGTTCTCCCCGCTCGACTTCAGTGAAGCCCAGCCGGTGGAAAAAATCCGGCACATAAGTGAATGCGAAGATCGATTCCAGATCGTTCTCAACCGCCTCCTGTTCCAGCGCCTCAACCAGGGAGCGGCCCGTTCCCCGTTTCTTGAGCTCCGGCAGAACGGCCAGCGAACGTACTTCGGCGACAGTGGGCGTATAGAAATGCAGCGCCGCACAACCGGCGAGCTTGCCGTCCTCATAGGCGACCGAAAAGTCGCGAATGTTTTCCGACATTTCAAACTCGGTGCGGGGCAGCATGATGCCTTGAGCGGCATACGCATTAATAAGACCCAGAATATTCGGAATATCCCGCATGGCAGCCTTGCGAACTGTGATGGCGGTGGTGATGGTTCTCATGCGCGTTGTCCTTTAGATTGGTTTGGTGTAAGACGCGTTCCAATTGGTCTCCCAGTAAGCAACTGCTCGCAAACATCCATTTCCTGGCCCGCCGCTATCACCACTTCGGAAAGTCCCTCTTCGAGCGCCCACAGCGCGGATTCCAATTTTGCCTGCATGCCGCTGTGAGCGACACCGGACTGAATCAAATCCTGGACATCTTTCGGCGTCAATTCCGGCACAACGGCGCCAGTTCCATTCTTGACCCCCGGAACGTCGGTGAGGAATAGCAATTTATCCGCGCCCCAGCCCACTGCGCACGAAACTGCCATCTGATCGGCATTCACGTTGTAAATGCGACCCTGCGCGTCGGCGGCAACACAGGCCACCACCGGCAAGTATCCAGCATCCACCAGCAGATGGAACAGCTTGCTATCGGTGCGCTGCGGTTTGCCCACAAACTGCAATTCCGCATTCACTGCTTGGGCTGTTGTGAGCAGGCCGTCGACACCGGAAAGGCCGACGGAAGATTGCCCCGCCGCGCACAGAGCCGCCACCAATTGTTTGTTGATACTGCCGGCGATCACCTTGGTCACCGCGTCGATCACTGTTTCATCGGAGACGCGCAAGCCACCAACGAAGCGGCTCGCGACACCACGCTCTTCGAGGAAACGGGTCACCTGTTTGCCCCCGCCATGAACGATCACCAGTTCCACCTTGTGCGCCACGCGCGCCAGCTGGCGGGCCAGATCGTTGCGCTTGTCTGGATCATCGAGCAACGTGCCGCCCAGCTTGATCAACACTTTCACAGCAATGCCTCTGTTTCGCTATAGCCAAGCACCAGATTCATGTTTTGTAACGCTTGGCCCGCCGCGCCTTTCAGCAAATTGTCGAGAGCTACGACGATCGTGACCCGTTGGCTGGCAACGTCAAAAACAAAGCCAATGTCGCAGAAATTGGTGTGCCGCACGGCGTGCAAATCGGGAATCTTGCCGGGCGCATACAGGCGCACAAACGGCTCGTCCGCGTAACATTCTTCATAAACCGCCAGGAGATCCACGGCTTTTTCAATTCGCTCGGTTCGCAGATAAACGGTCTCCAAAATTCCGCGCTCAACCGGCAGCAAATGAGCCGTAAAGGTAAACTCACGCTCTCCTAAACCGGAATTCTGCAACACCTCAGGCACATGCCGGTGCTCCCAGAAACCATAAGCGCTGAAATTGCCGGTAACCTCGCCAAAACTCGTTCTTAACGAGGGCTTACGGCCCGCTCCTGTCACGCCCGACTTGGCATCGCACACAATGCCCCGTGCGCGATCGACCACTTGAGCGTTCACCAGGGGACGTATCGCCAAATTGGCAGCCGTTGGATAGCAGCCGGGATTCGAAACCAGGCGTGCGCCACGAATTTTATCCCGATAAAACTCCGGCAACCCGTAGCGCGCTTCCGCCAGCAATGTTGGCGCGGTGTGCCGTTGCCCATACCAGCGCGAGTAGGTCTCGGCGTCTTGCAAGCGGAACGCGCCGCTCAAATCGATCACTTTCGTCCCAGCAGCCAAAATTGGCGGGGTCAATTCAATCGATACATCAGGCGGCGTGGCCAGGAAAACTAAATCGAGTCCTTCCTGCTTGATTGCCTCCGGCGTAGCCGAAATCGTTTTGGGAGGGTGATGGCCCAGCGGCACAGGCCGCTCCTCGGAGTCGGACCGGTGTTCCAGCAAAAACAAATCGATAAATGGATGGCGCGTAAGCAGCCGAACCAGTTCAATGCCAGCGTAACCACGAAAGCCAGCGACACCGACGCGGTGCCGTATTGAATTATTATTCACTCTAATGAATAATTATACTACAACTGCTCCGAGGCTGAGCGGGCTGCTAAATCGCCCAAAATCGGCAGGTGTACCTGTTCGGATTGGGCCGCCTTGATTAAGAGGAAAATCCAGCAAAGGGAGAGCAATGTCTCAAATAACGAAGACAGACTCCGATGAAACGGCACACCGATCACAACGAATGGCCCGGCCGACGAAACGATGAGCCAGGTTACAAAAAGGTAGACGGATTGAAAACCGTCGAAGCGCACACGCTGGTTGTGACGAAATTTTTGCGAAGCCAGAAAAATGATTGAAGGGATCACGCCAAAGACGGGAATGTAGCAGAGGATTGAGGCAGTACGCTCACTGAGACCGTCAAGCAAATCTTGTGACGGTGGCACGGTGGGACCCCGCTGCGCCTTACCGCATTGGGCGCAATATGCGGCGGTCTGGTCGACACGATTTCCGCATTGGGTACAGAACGGCATAAACGTCTTTCTTTTATATAACAAGATGACGCACTGTAGCGGCGGCGAGTTCGTGGAAAGCTTCTCTAATTTTCCTTCGGGGTGGCCGTGGCAGCTTGGAGTGCATCGGGAGTCCTCAGGCGATGCGCGGCGCGAATCCGAGCCGCTGTGCCGGCAACGGCTAGGGTTGGTGAGATCCATTCGAGGTTCGGATATTTGGATAGGAGCGCGTAAAACTCGTCGACTTGCTCCTCGTCTGACGTTTGATATGGCTTGACCAGCAATTCTGTCCAGAGCGATATTCCGATGACGCCCCAGAAACGCGCGGAGGTGCGCTAGTCCCAACTCCGACGTTCCTTGTCGAGATAACGCCGGCCATACCCCGGTCTAGCCAAACCTCGAATGGAAGCATGAGGCGATTCCGGCTTCTGCAGGACAATCACTCTTGCTCCGCGCACGACGAGAAGGAGTCTATCGCCGGACTTGACGCCCAGGGCTTGGCGCGCTTCCTTGGGTATGACAATCTGGTTTTTGGAGGAAAGAGTCGATTCGGGCATCGCTTTACATCATAGTGAATAGTAAAGGCGCCCTCGCGGGTAAAGAAGCGAGCCGTAGCAGATACCGACATTGACAAGGCTGTCACAGACGGAAGCTATACTCAGGAGTGTTATACCGGTGTAGCCTTGTGTAGTTTAATTAGGAAAACCAGTTAAATATCGATGTCTCAATACGATCTTATTGTGATCGGTTCCGGCCCCGCCGGCCAGCGCGCTGCTATCCAGGGGGCGAAGAGTGGCAAGAAAGTAGCGCTCATTGAAAGACGCGAGGTAATCGGCGGCGTGTGCATCAACACCGGCACGATTCCGAGCAAAACGATGCGCGAGGCGGTGCTGCATCTTTCCGGCTACAACTACCAGAACATTTATGGGGTGAGCTATCGGGTAAAAGAAAAGATCACGATGGCGGACCTGGCGTTCCGTGTGCAACACGTGATCAAGACTGAGGTTGACGTCACCACGGCGCAGTTGTCGCGCAATGGCATAGAAGTGCTGACGGGCGTGGCGAGTTTCAAAGGTCCGAACACGATTCTGGTGACGAGCGTGCGGGGATCGAATGAAATCACCGGCGACAACATCGTGATCGGGACGGGGACGAAGCCGGCGGCGTCCGCCAAAGTCAAGATCAACGGGCAAACCATCATCAATAGCGACCAGGTGCTGGATATGCAGAACCTGCCAAAGATACTCATTGTCGTAGGCGGGGGCGTGATTGGTGTCGAGTATACGTGTATGTTCGCGGCGCTTGGGGTGCGGGTGACGCTGATTGAAAAGCGGCCGCGGCTGCTGGAGTTCGCGGATCAGGAGATTGTCGAAGCGCTTTCCTATCATCTACGCGATCATCGCGTGACCATGCGGCTAAACGAAGAAGTGGAAAGCGTGGAAGAGACGGAGGGCGGTGGAACCGTGATGGCGATGCTAGAGAGCAAGAAGAAAGTCACGGGCGACTCGCTGTTGTATGCGGTAGGACGGCAAGGCAATGTAGACGAGCTGAATCTAGCGGCGGCCGGGTTAGAGGCCGATTCGCGTGGGCGCATTGCTGTGAATGAGTTTTACCAGACCAAGCAACCGAATATTTACGCAGTGGGCGACGTGATTGGCTTTCCGAGTTTGGCGTCGGTTTCGATGGAACAGGGGCGGCTGGCGGTGGCGCACGCGTATAACAAGAACGTTTCGTCGAATCCGAGTTATTTTCCCTTTGGGATCTATACAATTCCGGAGATTTCCTTTATTGGCAAGACCGAAGAGCAGCTTACGGATGAAGATGTGCCATACGAAGTGGGCGTAGCGTATTATCGTGAGATTGCGCGCGGGCAGATTCGCGGAGATACGACGGGACGCCTGAAGCTCATCTTCCACCGCGACACTTTGGAAATATTGGGCGTGCACATTATTGGTGAAGGCGCCGCGGAGCTTTTGCATATTGGACAAGCAGTTATGATTCTGAAGGGCACGGTGAGTTACTTTGTCGAGACGGTGTTCAATTACCCGACGCTGGCGGAATGCTACAAAGCGGCCGCGTTTAATGGTCTGAACAAGCTTTCGCGGCCGTAGGACGGACATGGGAAAAGGCATAGGAATCGTCATTAGCGAGCGCATATCGGTAGCCGCCGTGGTGGACAACGCGATTAGCGGAGCGATGCGGGTTAATCCAGAAGATCGAACAATTGCGGATTCGCTACATGCAGTGCCGGCTGAGATGATTGTTCAGCGGATTGCCGAAGAGGTGCGAGAACTGGGGCTGACAGAGGCCCCGGACCATATCGGCTTGGGCATGCCCGGGATTGTGCGGAACGGGGCGATAGAAGACTCGCCCAACTTGATCCAGTTCAAGGGGATCAACATGCAGGAGTTGGTGAGTGCAGCCTTCGCGCCGATGTTCGGCAAGATTTCGGTCTCGATCTTTAACGATGCGGACGTGATGGCGGCCGGCATTGCCGCGACGCACGGGCATTTGGACAGATTGATCCGCGTTTGGACGCTGGGGACTGGAATTGGGTATGGACGATACCCTTTCCGCGACGGTTTCTGGGAAGCCGGCCATTCGGTGGTAACGCTCGACCCGAAAGAGCAATTCTGCGGCTGCGGCGGAAAAGGACACCTGGAGGGTATCATGGGCCAACGCGCGATGCGGCTGCGCTTCATGGACATGGAGCCGGATGAAATCTTCGAGCAGGCGGAAATAGGCGACGCGCGCTGCGTGGAGTTTACGAAGCTGTGGCACCGGGCGCTCGCCGCGGGGACGGCCACCAGTATTCACTTGGACGGACCAGGAAAGTTTTTCGTCACTGGGTTTAATGCCGGGTTTTTGAATTTGTCGTTGTTGAATGAATACTTGCATGAGATGGTGAAGCTCAGCCCCTTGCAGGGGTATTCAACGGAAGTGGTCAAAGGCGGCGAATCGGTGGCCGTCATTGGCGCGGCGGTGAATGCGCTACAAAGAGCGCAGGGGTGAGAAGAAGGAGATAGGAGTTAGAAGTCAGGAGCCAGAAGACGGAATCGTTGCGAAACTCTGCGCTGGTTCCGGCCGTCTACGGGCGAACTTCGTCCATTCTTTCTCCTATCTCCTGACTGCTATCTCCTTCAGACTCCGCTTAGAACATCGCAGTTGAGCTAATCCCGGTACCATTGAGAACATTTTGCATGCGCTCGAGAGCTGACTTGTGGATTTGGGAGACGCGGCTTTCGTTGACGCCGAGGACCCCCCCAATTTCTTTCATGGTCATGTCGCGTTCGTAATAGAGCGTCACGACTTGTTGATAGCGCTCGGGAAGCGTCTTCATGGCTCTATCGAGCTTTCCGCGCAGTTCGGTGCGGGCAAAGAGGCGGTCGGGTGCTAGCTCAGGTTTGCTGGTGGCCTCGGGAACCAGGTGATCTTCGCGATCATTGGGGTGCTGTTGAACGGCGACGATACCGAGACTGCGGAAATCGACCATCAACGCTTGCCAGCGCCGGGTTGAAAGACCGATGTGGTTGGCAATCTCGGCATCGGTTGGCGATCGTTCCAGCTTTACAGTTAACTCGCGGGTAACCGCTTCCACTTGTTTATAGCGCTTTCGCAAATCGCGCGAGGCCCAGTCTTGCTGACGCAGGCTATCTAAGATGGCTCCACGAATGCGGTGCTTGGCGTAGGTAGGGAAGGCAACTTCTTTGTCGTCGCGATACTTGGTGGCGGCGTCGAACAATCCCATAATACCGGCATGGGTCAGATCGTCAAGCTCAACGTGAACAGGTATCGACTTCTGGATGTGAGCGGCAATGGCTGTAACAAGCGTCATGTGCTCAAGCATGAGTTCGTCCCGGCGGGCGCGATTCTGTTCGGTGGTGGCTGGTGCGGCTGGCTTTCTGGAAAACGCGGTTTTGCTGGCGGCGGTCACTAGGTTTCTCCCCGTTCCGAGCGGTTCGTTGTTGCTCGGTACGCAGAGGTAAAAGCATTAGAGAAACCACGCTGTTAGACACGGGCATCGCGCTGCGTAGAGGGCCGTAAAACACTGATAACCAATGTGTTACGGAGTAGGGTGCAGATTGCTTACGGGGTGGCGGAGGACCTAACAAGCGGCCACCGCATCGTTCTGAAACGCGGCGCAGGGGTGGGCATGTTTCAGAGCGGGATTGTGGCTCGAATCGGAACAGTCGGCCACGCGGGAGACGATGTGAGTGCCTCTACGTTTTAGCTAAGATTTGCCCGATTGGCCGTCGGGCAGAATGTCGACCCACTTGACGCAATTTAAGGTAGAATGTCTACCAGCCTTTATGTCTAAGGATTTTGCTCACGGCTGCGGGTACGTGATGTGGCCGGTGGAAGAGGAGGACTGAGCGATGCGTTTCTTTTGGCGGCGTAAAGAACGGGAGCAGGAGTTCGAGCGTGAGTTACGCGCGCATCTGGATGCGGAGGCCGAGGAGCAGCGCGAGGCCGGCCTGTCTCCGGACGATGCGCAGTACGCGGCGAAGCGGGCGTTTGGCAACCAAGGCTTGACGAAGGAAAATGTGCGCGAGGCGTGGGGGTGGACGTTTATGGAAACGATTGCTCAAGATTTGCGGTATGCGTTTCGCAGTTTGCGCGGGAGTCCGGTATTTGCGCTGGTGGCGATTGCGTCGCTGGGGCTGGGGATTGGGGCGAACACGGCAATTTTCTCTTTTGTGAACGCCTTACTGTTAAAACATCTGCCGGTGCCTGAGCCGATGCGGCTGGTGCAAATGTTCGAGTACGATCACGGCACCCTGAGAAACACGGTTTTCTCTTTACCCATGATTACGGAGCTGGACAAACGCAATCGAGGGTTCGATGGTATTTTGGGAAGTTTCCCGGTGCGTGTGAACCTAACCGCCGATGGCGCCGCCGAACCCTTGAAAGGCGAGGTTGTTACCGGGAAGTATTTCACTACGCTGCGTGTCAAGCCAGCCTTGGGGCGCCTTCTCACCGAAGACGACATCAGCGCGGGGGCGGGTAATCCGGTTTGCGTGATCAGCTTTTCGCTCTGGCAGGGGCGTTTTGGGGCCGATCCGCGCATCCTTGAGCGCAAGCTGCTACTGAACGCCCATCCTTATTCCGTAGTGGGCGTCACCGAGAAAGGATTTTTCGGGTCGCAAATGCATCCTCCCATCGATCTGCAGCTACCCGTTTCGCGGGCGGGCGATTTCATGGACGGTCCGTTTCAAACGATGTGGAAGTCGGCCGGCTTTTCATGGCTTGAGCCCTTGGCGCGCTTGAAACCAGGCATAACGGCTGGGCAGGCGCAGGCGCTGATCGATCCGCTGGCGCGCGCGCTTCGCCTTGACTTGGGAGACGAAGAACAACGCAAGGCACTGGCCAGCTCACACAGAACGTACCAGCTTACCGATGGTAGCCGTGGTGTAAATGTCGATTCCACTTACTTCAAGCCGGTCACAATCTTGATGGGCGTGGTGGGCTTGGTGTTGCTGATCGCGTGCGCAAACCTGGCGAATTTGCTGCTTGCTCGCGCCACCGCACGCGCTAAGGAATTTGCGGTGAGACTCTCGCTGGGCGCCTCTCGCCCGCGGTTGGTACGGCAACTCATGGTTGAAAGCTTGGTCCTCGCTTGTGGCGGCGGGCTGCTGGGCCTGGCGATGGCCGCCTGGCTTATCCGCACTCTTCTTCTCTTTCTGAATAGCGGCCAGACCAATGGGAACGGGCTGCATGTGGCGCTCGATCTGAAGGTGATTGGCTTTTCGATTTTATTGTCACTGGTGACAGCGTTAGTGTTCGGGCTGGTTCCAGCGTGGCAATCCTCCAAACCAGACGTCATTCCAGAGTTGAAAGGGATGACGGCACAGTTGGGCGGTGTTGAGATGCGAAGGTTCCTGATCGTTTTTCAGATTGCACTTTCCATGATGATTCTTTTTGCCGCGGGGCTGATGACCCGCACGCTCAGCCAATTGAAAACGATTGATCTGGGTTTCGACCCGGCGCGCGTGATTACGCTCAGAATTGACCCGGCGATGGCCGGCTATACGACGGAGCAAACTGACCGGGTCTTCGATGACATCCTCCAGCGATTGCGCAGCCAACCGAATATGACTGCCGCGAGTTTGGCCGTAGTCACCCCGCTCGAAGGCAGCATGATTTCGCTCAACTTTGAGGTGCCGGGCTATGTGGCGAAGAGTTCCGACAGGCAGACGAACTTCGATATGATCAGCCCGCAGTACTTCAAGACACTCAACCAAGCTTTACTGGCCGGACGGGAATTCAGTGAACGCGACGTCAAGAAAGGGCAGCGGGTTGCTGTCGTCAATCAACTTTTCGCGGGTCAGTACATGCCGGGTCAGAACCCGATTGGGCGGCATTTCAAGATGGGAGACGACGACATCGAGATTGTGGGCTTGGTGAAGAATTCACGCTATCAGGATTTGCGCGAAGCAATGTGGCCGCTTATTTATTTGCCTGCGAAGCAAACACAATCGTCGGGCTACACACTGCTTGTGCGAACCAAGCTAATGCCAAAGCAGGCAATGGCTGATATAGAACACACGGTTCGTTCCGTGGACGCGAAAATGCCGATTTACGACGTACGCGAGTTCCAGGATCTGGTTGACGGAGGTATAACGTCGGAGCGTGCATTAACTTTTCTGTCATCGCTATTCAGCGGATTAGTCACACTACTGTGCTGCATGGGAGTGTATGGCCTGATCGCTTATGCTGTCTCAAGGAGGACGCGGGAGGTTGGCGTGAGGTTTGCCATAGGTGCGCAGAAAAGTGACGTGGCGAAACTATTCATGCGTGAGAGCGCCGTGCTGATTGTGGCTGGGATTGTGGTGGGTATACCGTTAGCGCTGGGGTCGGCGCGGGTGCTGAAGAGTTTGCTGTATGGGGTTGAGCCGACTGACGCACCTACACTGGCCCTGACTGTGGCGATTTTCCTGGGCGCGGGAGTTTTGGCGAGTTTGTTGCCGGTGAGGAAGGCGACGCGGATTGAGCCGATGCAGGCGTTGCGCTATGAGTAGCGGTTGAGCGCGACGCAACATCGGATGCTGGTGGCTAAACTCTCCTTATAGACTGGTCTTTCATCCGGACAAACACTTATGAAGCTACTTCTCGTACTCACCGCTTTCGCTTTCTTTGACGCTGCGCCAGACCCTTGGACAGCCAAAGAGATCGTCCAACCGAAAACTTTAGCCGATCACATCGAGGCCAAAGACCAAGCGCCCATCTTTTATGTTGGTTTCCCTAGTCTCTATCGCAACGGCTCACACATCACCGGTGCAACCCTCGCGGGCCCTTGCTCGAAAGCGGAAGGCCTCGACGCCCTGAAAAAAGCGGTGGCCGAACTGCCGCGCGATAAGGAACTTTTCATCTATTGCGGCTGCTGTCCCTTCGTCAAATGCCCCAACATCCGGCCCGCCTACACGGCGCTTCATGACCTCGGCTTTACCGACGTGAAGGTGGTCATGATCGAGACCAATTTGCACACTGATTGGATCGAAAAGGGCTACCCCTCCGAAAAAGCAACTCAGTAGTCCCGATCTGGGCTACCATCAAAGTGTCGTGAGAAAGCACCCTCTCGCATTCGTCGGTCTGTCGTCCATCTTTCTCGTGCTCCTCGCCTTACTTGTCTGGCAGGGCTCGTTTAGCGTGCCATTCCACCCGGCCGACTCACACGAAACCATCCTCCTCTCGGCCGTCTCCATCATCATCTTCATTCTTCTCACAACGCTGGCGTTCATTCTTTTTCGCGACACTATCAAGCTCTACATCGACCGCCAGAACCAGCGCGAAGGTTCCCGCATACGCTCGAAGTTGTTAGTCGGCGCCATCGTCCTCACTGTCGCTCCTACTCTTTTCTCCGCGGCATTCAACTACATGGTTCTCAGCCGTACCATGGAAAAATGGTTCACACTTCCAAAGCGCGGTATCGACATAAACCTGCAAGACCTCGACAAGTCTTATCGCAAAGAAGCGCAAGCGCTTGTGCAAGCCCAGGCGGACTGGCTCAGCCTCTTGCCCGAAACCCGCGACGCAGCCCTTACCGGCCATGTAGATACAAACTTTTTTAAGTCTATCTGCGAAAAGCACGGCATCCGTCAGCTCGTCCTCACGCGTAATAAAGGCGTTCCGCTGCTCATGTATCAGCTCTTCACAGCACCAGCCGCCACAGTTGTGCGTGCCGAGGCTGATGTCAAGAGCTTGGCCGAACCTGTGGGCCGCCTCACGGTCCTCTCTGCCATGACGGACGACCCGTCGCAAAAGGAGGCCGAAATTCAGCGTTACCAGAACGATCGAAAGCAGCTCGGCGAAAACCAGAAGTTTTATCACGACACCTACTTTCTGCTCATCTGCCTGCTGACGCTGTTTGTGGTGTTTTTTGCTGCTTGGACGGCGCAATTTCTGTCCCGCCAGCTCAGCATTCCCATCGCCGGCCTGTTGGAAGGGGCGCGCGAAGTCAGCCGCGGCAACCTCTCTTATCGTGTGCGCGTTAGCGCTATTGATGAGCTTGCCACGCTGGTTCGCGCCTTCAACGAAATGACCAGCGAACTCGAAGGCAACGCGAAAGAGCTCGAACTCCGCCGCCGCTTCACCGAAGCCATTCTGGAAAGCATTCCCACGGGCGTGATCTCAGTTTCCTCCGACGAACGAATCGAACGCGGCAATCGTGCTTTAGCCGGCATCTTTTCGGAGGAAAAGGTTGCCAATTCCAAACGCCTCGCCGATCTGTTCGCTCCAGAGGACCTCGACGAAATCCGCTATCTGCTTAAGAAGGCTCGCCGCACCGGCACGGCCGCCTGCCAGCTAGAGGTCCCCAGGGCTTCGGGCGTCCTTCACTTGGCTGTCACTGCCGCTTCACTCGAGGAACGCCGAGGGTTTGTGATGGTTATCGAAGATACCAGCGACCTCCTGCGCGCTCAGAAAGCCTCCGCCTGGCAGGAGGTGGCGCGGCGCATCGCCCATGAAATCAAGAACCCGCTCACTCCCATCTCTCTATGCGCCGACCGCATCGCGCGCCAGCTCCTCCGTCTCCCACTCCCGGCCGAAAGTCGCGCCATCCTCGAAGAGTGCACTCTCATCATTCAGCAGGAAGTGCAGACTGTGAAAACACTGGTTGACGAATTCTCCCAGTTTTCACGTTTTCCCGCCGCTCAGCCCGTTCCAGCCGATCTCAACGAAATTGTCGAAGGCGCCAGAAGTGTTTTTGCCGGCCGGCTCGATTCCATTGATGTCTCTCTTTCTCTCGATCGCAACATCTCTCACGTGCTGGCCGATCGCGAATTGCTCAAACGGGTGATTGTCAACCTCATTGATAATGCCGCCGAAGCCATGACCGATTCCCCTGTTCGCAAGCTGCAAATTGCCACCTCCCAACCTTCGCCCGACGTGGTGGAAGTCTCCGTCACCGATACAGGCTGTGGTGTCTCAAGCTCCGACAAAGAGAAGCTCTTTCTCCCTTACTTCTCAACTAAGGAACGCGGCACCGGCCTCGGCCTCGCCATCGTCCACCACGTAGTCACTGAACATCATGGCCGCGTACGCGTCGAAGACAACCATCCCTCCGGAGCCAGTTTCATCGTCGAACTGAATCCGCTCCAACCCGCCGAAAGCCAGCCTCCCGGTTACTCTGAAGTAGTCGAGTCGAATGCCCAATAGCGGTCCTAAAGTCCTGATTGTTGATGACGAAGCCAATATCCGCCAGTCTTTGAGTGGCGTGCTTGCGGACGAGAACTACCAATGCGCCGCCGTCGGCAGCGGCGAAGCCTGCCTTGAGGCACTTGCCCGCGAATCCTACGAAGCCGTTTTTCTCGACATCTGGCTTCCGGGCATTGATGGTCTCACAACGCTCACGCGCATTCAAGAATGGCCCAGCGGCGCTCGTCCAGCGGTCATCATGATCTCCGGACATGGCAACATCGAGACCGCCGTGAAAGCCACCAAGCTCGGCGCGTTTGATTTCGTTGAAAAACCGCTCACCATCCAAAAGGTCAGCGTCGTTCTGAAAAATGCCGTCGAGCAGCGGCGCATGGATCTGGAACTCCGCCGTTTGCGCGAAGATTCCGTTTGGCCCGAAATTATCGGCGATAGCGTTGCCGTGAAAGCTCTCCGCCAGCAACTCAATCTTATGGCCGCCACCAACGGCCGTGTTCTCATCTATGGCGAGAGCGGCGTCGGCAAGGAATTGGTGGCACGCGCCATTCATCGCTCCAGCCAGCGCGCCAACGGCCCTTTCGTGGAAGTCAACTGCGCCGCTATCCCCGAAGATCTTATCGAGAGTGAACTCTTCGGTCACCGGCGCACGAACAGCGACGGCAGCACCGACCACAAAATCGGCAAGCTGCAAAAAGCGCACGGCGGCACTTTCTTTCTAGACGAAGTGGGCGACATGAGTCTCAAAACGCAAGCCAAAGTGCTGCGCGCTCTGGATGAACACCGCTTCGAACCGGTGGGCGCTCCGCAATCGATTCAGGTGGATGCGCGCGTGATTGCGGCCACCAACAAAAATCTGGAGAAGGAAATCGAGCGTGGCAATTTTCGCGAAGATCTCTTCTACCGGCTCAATGTCATCCCCTTCACCGTCCCCCCGTTGCGAGATCGCGCGGAAGATATTCCCGCGCTTGCCAATCACTTCCTGCGGGAATTTTCCACTGCGTATGGCCGCAAACCGAAAGAGCTAGCCGAGGACACCATGGAAGCTCTTATGAACTACGCATGGCCCGGCAATGTGCGCGAACTCCGTAATCTTATGGAGCGCCTCGTCATCCTGCATCCGCAGCGCCGTATCGAACCGAGGCACCTCGCCTTGGACGGCACTCGCAAGAACCAAGGGCCCAAGAGTTGGGATTCGTTCGGTAGCCTGCACGAAGTGCGCGATGCCGCCGAACGCGAGTACATCCTACATAAGCTGGATGAGACAGGAGGCAATGTTTCACGAGCCTCCGAGTTACTGGGACTAGAACGCAGTAATCTCTACCGCAAGATGAAAGCCCTTGGCATCGCACCTAAGGAATGATCGTCCGCTATGGGAAACGTGCCCGAATCTTCACCGTGCGGTCCAAATCGTCCACCACTTGCAGCACTTTAAGTTTCAGATCTTTGTCGACCTTCGCCGTCGCGAGCCAGTTGTGCACGACCTGATCCGATTCCTTCGAGTGCTGTCCTCCGATGAAAGCGCTGAGCCAAGCCAGGGTGAAGAAAATCTTGCGTTGCTGCTTGATCTGCGGCAAGGCGTCTAGAGACTGATTCAAATAAGGCGCCGTAATGGCGCTGGCATTCCATGCGTTGAAGTTGCCGAGACTGTCCTGCACCCAGTCTTCCTGGCGCGCGGGGTTGTGAAGGTAGTCGTCAAAATATCGTTGCTTGGTAGTGGCGTCGGGCTTCGCCGCTTCGGCCACGTACGCGTATTTCGGGCCGATCCCAGCCGCATCGCGTTTGCTCTCCGCTGCAAAGAATGCCTCGGAGTCCGGTGCATGTTGCGCGAGCATTGTGCTCACCATGCGCCACCGGTCAAGCGAACGTAGTTCCACGTCCGGTATTGTTACTTCGCCCTTCAAGAGCTGCCGAATCGGTTGCAAGGCCGTATCAGTCGTCGCCAGAGCCAGCAGTGAACGGAACCAGAGAATGCGCAGACCCTTCTGCGGAGCCCGCGTCATCTTCGCGGCGGCAAGCGCCTCAAATGGTGACGCCCATTTCAGTCTTGCCTCTTCACTCAGATAATCGTGCAGAGCTACGGCGGAACGACCGCCAATCGATCTCAGCAGAGTCTCGTTGGTTTCATTGGGTAACTCGCGCAGAGCTGTTTCCAGATAGTTGGTAGGTGACATTTCCGCCGCACGAACAGAATCCCAGAGAGCGCCCCAGAGAAGAGTGCGCTCGAAGACGTCTTTCACAGTCGCCAGATGATGCCGGATATACTCGCGGCTTCTGTCGTCCAGCAGGAACAAACCATAGGCGTTGTCTTCGTCGTTTGCAAACACATATGCGGGGCAAGCCTTTCCCACTGCTTCCGGTAGCGTGGCGCTTTGATCAGTGAGTTTCGCCCGCAAACGAATGGGCGGAGCGTTCCCATAACCCAGTAGGACCTGTGCCGCCAACGGCCAAGTCGCTGGCTCGTCCAGCACGTTTGTTTGAGTCAGTGTGAGATCGGACAGCTTACCCTGACTGTCACACTCCCAATGAGTCCGTATTTCGGGCATAGCTCGACGCGTAATCCAAGCGGCAGCCCATGGCTTCAGATTCTCGCCAGACGAACGCTCAAAGGCGCCAACAAGATCGCTCCATTGCGCGTTGCCGTAGAGATGCTCGCGCAGATACAATCGCAACCCGTCGCGAAAGGGGTTGTCTCCAATCAGGTAAGCAAGCTGCTTCAACAACGCAGGTGCCTTTGAGTAGACGATTGCGCCATAGGCGGATTTGGCATCTTTCAGGTTCGCGATGTCTTGATAGATGGGCGTTGTTCCTGCCGTGACGTCAATGCCATAAGCGGCAGGTTTGATTTGTTGATAGAAATGCGCCCAAACATTCTGCTCCGGTTTCAAATCTGCCAGTGCGCGGTAGGCCATGTATTGCGCGAAGCCTTCTTTGAGCCAGAGATCGTCGAACCACTTCATTGTGGTCAAGTCGCCGAACCATTGGTGGGCTAGTTCATGGAGCAGCAGAGTGTCGCGGCCGAAGCGATCGTCTTCGGTGGGCGCGCTGCGGAAGAGCACGCTGTCTTCGTTTAGAAACGTTGCGCCCGCGTGTTCCATGCCGCCGAACGGGAAGCCTGGGATGAGGACGATGTCGTATTTCGCGAATGGAAAAGGCTGGGCGAAGTAGGCGCTGAAAAATTTGATGCCGGCGGCGGTGGTTTGTTGGACGGTGGGGATTTCAGCTTGGGCGCGGGCGAGTTGGGAGCGGCGGACGTAGATGTCGGGCAGGCCGGGTGTGTGATGTACCGATTGAAATGGCCCAACGGCGAAGGCGAAAAGATAGGTGCTAATCGGTTCGGTCTCGGCGAAACTGACTCTGCCGATCAATCCTTGGCCTTCGCTCAGCCCTGCTCGGGCATTCGCGATCACTGTGTTAGCAGTCTGATAACTGAGACTCAGTGTGAAACGCCCCTTCAAGTCTGGTTGATCAAAGCAAGGAAAAGCCGCGCTGGCATCCATCGGCACGAAGAGCGTGTAGAAATACTCGCTACCATCCTCTTTGTCTTCATAGCGCGTGATCGGCTTACCAGAAGGTCCAATGGGGGCATCGAACTGCACGGTCAGAACATTTTCACCGCGACGTAGAGCGGCGGCCGGCAGTATGATGTGACCGTTCTCAGCGTGGACTGGTGTGGCCTGTCCGTTGATGACGAGATCGCGCGCGTTGTCACCGCGGAAGTCGAGAAGCAACGGTCCGTCTTTGGACAGATCGAATCGAAGCGTCTCTGTTCCCGGCGCCGTATTCGCATGGGGCCGAATCTCGAAAGAGAGCGCGTACCGCACGTTTGCTATCGCCGAAGCGCGTTCCGCCGCCAGCTCCCGCGGAATGCCAACCGGCGCAGTCGCATAGACAGACACAGCTAAACCTCCCAGCGCAAAAGCCGCATGGAGCCACATGTTCAGCAGTGTATCCTGCGTTCGTATAAAAGCGCGGCGGCGCCCGGCTGTACTCTTGGAGCGTTTTACGAAACGAAACCAATGGGCAATACGAGAACAAGTGGCGAAACGGGCGAACAAAAGGCGTTTTTTGCGAAACGAGATCCGCGAGTACTGGCTGTTCTTACGCAACGAACCCAATTCGGACGGTGAAGGCCAATTTTTGTAAAAACGAACCGAACCGATTGGTTGGGAATCCACCACTCGGCCATTAGGTCTGAAAATATAAACCCAACGCCGGGTTTCGGCGCGAGGAAGCAAACGCGAAATATTCGATTGTGCAAGGATTTGCAGCATAGCTGGTTTGAAAATAGCGCGCGGCTGCGTTGTGCGCTGTGAAATCATCGGGACGGCAAAAGGGGAAAGAGCCTATTTTTCAGCCATGTAGCAGGGAAAATAATTCTGAGAACGGCTGTGACCGCTGCACCAACGCTTGTGGAACCTATTGGCTAAGTGTTGCCGGCGGAATGCGGGAGATGAGATTGCCAATGGCGCCAACCAGATCGTCAACGCGTTTGTCGAGCGCGGCTATTTCTTCTTTTCTAACTGCACGTTCCGACTCGATTTGCCGGGTGTGTTGTCGGGTGACCTTTAGCAGTTGGTCGATTTCATCCTTTTGCAGGACCTGCGCGGTTAGAAGTTGCTTATGGTCGTGGCGGAATTGTTCGTGGTTGGCGATGAGCAATTCGAGTGCTCTTTCGTTCCGATCCATTCGGCTATCGCGATTTCCGTTGGTTTCGGCCATACAAGTAGGCTAGCGTAGCTGGGGCTGATTGTCCAACACACCGTCGCGGCCGGGTGTACGGGAGGGGAATCCGCTTCCCTGTTCATAGGTGTTAAAATTGCGCAGTTGGCGTTCCAAGCTTCCCCAGGCGACTCTGGGCCGGGAGTGAAGTGAGTTTGACATGCGGCGTTATGCGGCCAAGTGGGGCTCGGGCAGGAAGGGATTACCAGATAGAATGAGAGTTCGAGATACGGTAAATCTCTTGGCGGGCTCTCTCACAAAGGTTTCGGGACTGGGCTCCACCCCACAGCCCCTGTAGAATGAAAGTAAATAACAATGCGGAGGAAAATGCTCGCCTTAATAATTGCGGGTCGTGTGTGCTTTTGCAGCCAAGGATCGCAACTGGAATGTAGGTAAGGTACTCGATTCTCAGTCGGCCCGGACTTACGTCCGGACCGGAGCCGGCACCACCGCCAGCACAACGGCAACGGTGTCGCCTGATTACGGTGCTGGTTCAACGGTGAATGCCCATACCGACAGTGAAACAAAAATCCATGAAATGGTGATTCAGGATACTCAATTACTGATCGTTGGGGAGCAATACGCCTATGTCGTCAATGACAGCGTTTCAAAGAGCGTCGGTCTGCCTACGCACGGCATTGTTAAAAGGGCGATCATGAACCGAAAACATGGCTGTCGGTTCGTGGTCGGCGATAACGTCAGGTACTCGCAGGACAGGACCAAACTTTACGTTCTTGATGCGGACGGAAAAGAGTGCAAGCTTGATATTGCTCGACAACAGCGACTGCCGTAGCTTCGACCAGTTTTCCCGTTTCACAACGGGTCCTTTTCACCCCTTTCCTGTCCCGAGCGGAACAGCATTGCTGATGCTGCTTCAGATAGGCTAATATGGCCGACGAAAACCCTCAATCGACAGCTGTGCCGAAGATGGCCGACAGACCCCACACGTGGGCGGTCGCTTTGGGCATTTTTGCGCCTATTAATTAGAATTCAAGTGAGCACTGCAACTTCCAGCCTGAAACGCCGCAGAGACGGCGTTGTGGGAAGTCGCAGCCAAAAAAGGGCTGCGGCTGGATCGCTGAGGCGGGTCCTTTTTTGCCAAGGTCGTTATTTTGGCGCCCATGCCGATTCCTTTAGGGTACGCAAACCTCAAATCAGATGCGTTCGCGGGAAAAAGTGATCAAATCGACGTTCGGAGGTGTGTGTCCTAGCGTTCGAATAAACCCAACCGCCTGGCCGCGGTGATGAGTGGAATGATTCACCACATGCAAGACGATCGTCCAAATAGGCTGTCTCCATGTATTGCCCTTGAGGTCGGAATACGTGAACTCAGCGGCGGCACCTTCGCCAGTTAACTCCCGTGCCCAGTCGGCCCAGCCGGCTTGAATGGGAGGCCAATTCCGCTGCAATGCAACAAGTGTGTCGTCGCCTTCCACGCGGAAGTCGGCCTTTTGACTCTGCAGCCGTTTCAACCAGACACGCTCCGCGCGGTAACAGTGGGTGAGTGTGCCCAGAACGCTTTTGTCAGACGTCTTGAAATCTTGGCTCAACTCTTCCGCTGTCAGTTTGTCCGCCGCTGCCAGCACGCGGTCCGCCGCCCAAGTTGTGAAATCAAGTTGATAACGAAGAATCTGACGAATCGAAACCATCTACGCCGCGACCATTGTATTCACACTCAACGTACGCTTTGCCTCATACGCTTCGATCGCATCCTCCTGTTGCAGGATGTAGCCGAGTTCGTCCACGCCGTTCAGCATGCACTGTTTGGCAAACTCATCCACGGGAAACGTCACCGCCGAACCATCGGGCAACGTCAACTTCTGTTGCGCCAGATCCACTGTCACGGTCGCAGACGGATTGGCCGCCAGTGCGGCGAACAAGGCTTTGTGCGCGTCCGCCGGAATAGCAATCGTCAGCAGGGAATTCTTCGCCGAGTTGCCTTTGAAGATATCCGCGAACGACGTGCTGATCACTGCCTTGAATCCGTACTGCGCCAACGCCCAAGGCGCATGCTCACGCGAACTGCCGCAGCCAAAATTGTCTCCGGCCAGCAACACTTGCGCCGCTTTCCCTTCCGGCTTGTTCAGTAGGAAATCCGCCTTCGGGTTGCCATCAGCGTCGTAGCGCCAATCGAAAAAGAGTTGGTCGCCGAGCCCGATCTTGGAAGTGGTCTTCAGAAAACGGGCGGGGATGATTTGGTCGGTATCGATGTTATCGATAGCGAGGGGCGCGAGGCGGCTGGTGAACGCCGTCACTTTTTCCATTTAGAGTAATGTCCTTACGTCAGTTACAACGCCGGTAACGGCTGTGGCTGCCGCTGTTAGCGGACTTGCCAGGAACGTCCGTCCGCCCTTACCTTGGCGACCTTCGAAATTGCGGTTGCTGG
>PMSX01000309.1 GCA_003167495.1 Bryobacterales bacterium
CGTCGATCTTGCCGTGGTGATCGAGCCCTAGCGACTGGTGTAAAGCCGTCTGCCCCCGCGCCGTCACGGGCAGCGGGTAGTGAAACTGCTGCTCGAATCCGGTGGCGATGGCTTCGAAGTCGTTCTTGTCGAAATGGCCGCTGCCATCGAACTTCAGCATGGCTTTTCGCGATGCAACCGAATCCATGGCGCGTTCCAGGCTCTCTTCCTCGTGAGCCATCTGGCGCTGGGTTTCAACGAGCCGTACGCGGTCACGCGCCAGATCGACAACATGCCGTCGGGTCTCCAGTTCGGTGTTGACCGAATTCATTTCGGCTTTGGCGATGATTCCCATCTCCAAGAGCTTTTGGCGCTCACAGACGATCGCGGCTTGGCGATCAAAGCGCCGCTGGGCGGCGGCCAGCATACTGGCTTGCTGATCGGCGGTCAGGTCAGTCGGTTTTGTCGAGCTAAATAACGTCTCCTTTAATGCGGCCTCGTCCTTGACGTCGGCCAGGCGGGATTCCGCCTCGTCTAAGCTGCTTTTGGGAAGGCTTCCCTCCCCTACCAATGTTTGAATTCGGGCCACATCTCCTTGGGCTCGATCCACTGATTCACTCGAAAGGTCGGTTGAAGCAGGTAGGGGGTTCTCACTTCCGCGCGCAGCTTGGGCACCCAGTATCGTTGCTACCAGCACATACGGTAGCGCCACAAACCGGGTGCGTAGAGTTGAGCGTTTACGCATCCTCCTCTATTGTAGTACTCTGGGGCCAGGAGAATAGTCCAGACGAGTCTGCCGCGCCGTTCCCAAACCACGCCTTCCCCGGAAGTTCCCAATTGGCTCATAGCCGCCCGCTGCGCCAGCGCCAAGAAGGCCACGGAGATCAAAGTACTTGATTTAAAAGAAGTTACTTCGTTTACCGACTATTTTGTCTTGTGCTCAGCGGCCAATCCCCGGCAAGGACACGCGGTTTGCGATGAAATAGAAAAAGGCCTGAAAGAGACGGGTGAACGGCCAGTGAGCATTGAAGGCTACGATCCCGGCGAATGGATACTCATGGACTACGGCGATTTCCTAGTCCATATTTTCTCGGCGACCGCGCGCTCGTTTTACGACTTGGAGCGTCTCTGGCGGCATGCTCGGGTGGTCGATATTCCGGTCGATTAAACTTTTTCAATCGGTCGAGCTCTTGACATCGCTTCGCTAATGCTTCACGCTCTATAATCAAGACATAATACGTTACCGATATGTAAGCTGGCACTCACAGACGCCAGTTCTGGTTGGGTGAACTAGACCGATGAGCCATCTCGAGAACCTGACACCTCGGCACTTCGAGGTTCTGCACGCCATCGTGCAGAACTATATTGAAACCGGAGAGCCGGTAGCTTCGCGCAGCATTGCCCGCAAATATCCGATGAGTTCGGCGTCCATCCGCAATATGATGGTCGATTTGTTGGAAGAAGGCTATTTGTTTCAGCCACATACCTCGGCTGGACGGGTCCCCACCGAAACCGCGTTCCGTAGCTACGTCAAAACACTCTTTGGTAGCCGGATTGTGCAATCGGAACTGGATCGTCTACAAGTGGAGATCCGCGGGGCGGGTGGTGTGGAAGCGCGGATTGAGCGATCGTCGAAGCTTTTGACGGAAATCACGCGCAATTTCGGTATTGCGGCTGCGATTCCAACGGGAAACCAGACGCTGGATTCAGTAGAACTGCTCGCGTTGCCCGATCGACGCATTCTGATGGTTGTGATGACGCGCGACCGAATGGTCCGCAATAAGGTTGTCGAACTGGACGAACACATTTCACAGGACGACTTGACGTCTATTCGAAATTACATCAATTACAATTTCGGCGGTTGGGTGTTGCCGAATATTCATCGGGAGCTAAAACGCCGACTTGATCTGGAAAGCGCCGCTTACGATGCGATCCTTAAGCGAGTTCGCCTTTTTTACGCGGAGGGGCTGCTCGATCTTGGTCTGATGCCCCAGATACATTTTGAGGGCGCGGTGAACCTGATCGGCCTTGATTTGCACCTCACGCGCGAACACATGCGCGAATTGTTCCGGGCGCTGGAAGAGAAGAAGCGCATTCTACAACTGTTGGAACAGTTTCTCGAGCAGCGCGACGGCGAATTGGCGATTCAGGTAGGTTTGGGCGATGTACACCCGAGTATGAGCGAGTTTTCGCTGATCGGCGTGCGCTTTGAACTAGCAAACGGCTTGCGGACGCATGTTGCCGTGTTGGGTCCGATGCGCATGAATTACACCCGGGCGATTTCGGCCGTGCTGCACGTGGGGCAAGCGTTTCGCGGCGCGGCGCTGATTCAGTAAGCCAAAACGTACGAAGTAACTATCCTCAATATTTTTGTGAGATCATCTCAGGACAGCTAAGGCGCTTTATTGCTCCTGGAGGATAGCTCAAATGACGACTCACGGAAACAAACTCCTAATCCTTCTGAGCGCTGCCGCGTTGCTTGCAAGCGCCCAGCAGCCCATCAAAACTTTGCCGCAAGGAAAGACCTGGACAGCCGAAATCCGCAGCCAGTTCTGGTTTGAAGATCAGGGCTCGAAGCTGATGCCCTACAACTGGTTCCTGAATCTAGAATGCCCCGCTAAGCCGGCATTGCCTTGCCCGTCCGGCACCAAGCTCAAAGACAGTCTTACTAACTACGGTTTCATCCCGGCTCCCACCGCGTATGCGCCGTCTAACGATTTGAACCCTGGCGGTTTACCTATTGGGTTAGCCCGTCACACCGACTCCGATGGCCCCGATAAGTCCGTACCTTTTGTCGGTCTTACCTGCGCAGCGTGTCACAGCACCCGCATCGAATTTCCAGGCCAGGGCGCGCTGTTAATCGAGGGCGCTCCGGGCAAAGTCGATTTCGATATATTCTACGAAGATGTCGCGGCGGCATTGCGCGAAACACTGAGCGATTCTGGTCGAAAAAAGCGCTTTCTTGATGCAATCAACGACCCGGACGCCCTCCCAAAAATAGCCGACCGCGTGCGCGTGTTCGAAATGCGCAGAAAGAATAACGCGCAAACAGTGATGGCGGGTTTCGGACGCGCAGACGCCTTTGGCGCCATTTTTAATCAAATTCTGATGGCCGTTAATGCCGGCAGTTCTCTGACTCCCAGTCAGATGGGGATTGTCCCCTTGGATGCTCCATCCTCTTTTCCTTTTATTTGGGACATTTCGCAGCAAAAATTCGTGCAGTGGAATGGTTCGGCGCCTAACTTGGGCGATCAAGGAACTGGCTCATATCTTCGAAACGTGGGCGAAGTGCTAGGCGTATTGGGCGAACTCACGATTGCCACGTCGCCGCCAAAGCCGTTTGTCCTCGCAGTGCCGAAATATCCCAGCAGCGCGGTGGTCGCGAACCTGAAGACCATCGAATCGTGGGTTTCCGACCTCCATTCTCCGCAATGGCCCGGTCCAACCGGGGACAGAGCTACCCTTGAGGCCGGCGAAAGCATTTATCGTCGGGAGTGTGTGGGATGCCACGCCGTCATCGACCGTGAGTCTAGAAAATATCCAATCAGAACTCACATGATCGCGGTGGATGATGTCCAAACGGACCGCGCGCTGATAGATAACTTTCGCCTTCGCCAAGGTTCCGCCGGAGTTCTGACGGGACAGCTCACCTTCACCGATCCAAAAGCTCTTTTCAAACGCTTCGGGGAGCGCGCCTACGTTCGAGAATTGACAGTCAACGCAGCGCTGGGGGCATATTCGGCACAGGTGAACCCCAACGTGCTCAAGAGCCTGGAAGACGATTTGAAGGAACTTGCCGAGGGTACCCCCGACCTTTCGAGCTACAAAGCCCGACCACTCGACGGTATTTGGGCCACTGGACCCTATTTACATAATGGCTCAGTACCCAGTCTCACAGAACTTCTTAAACCGCCACCAGATCGAATCTCCCAGTTTTGTGTGGGTAGCGACGTCTACGACGTGAAGAACGTAGGCTATGTTTCTACGCCTCCGTGCGGCCCCCGGCAGTTTCTGTTTGATACCCGCATTCGCGGCAATTCGAACTCAGGTCACGCTTACGGAATCGATCTCAGCGATACCGACAAGGTAAACCTCCTCGAATATTTAAAGACGCTTTAACTCAAAAAACGGGCAGGCCAGAAGCTTTCACTTCAGCCTGCCGTTTCTTCGAGCAATCCGGCCTGTTCAGTCCAGCACCGTGCCGTTAGGCAGGGCTGACTACTTGCGCGACGAGAGTCCATCCAATTCGTGGATGAGCGGGCGGGCGGCAGCCGGAACGGCTATTTTTGTTTCTATGATCTCTTTATTCGAGATCTTCCTTCCATAAAGCTCTTCGTTCGATGCTTCGTCAGTCGAAACAGCGGACCCGCCGATGTCAAGGCCGCCGAACACGCCGCGCGAACGCGAATACGAAAGAATCTCGGCATGCATTTCCGCGTCCGTCATCGCAGAAGAGTCGCGGCCTACCGGACCCGCTGCGCCTGAAGCTTCGCCGCCGATCTGAAACTTATCGCTGAGCAGGTGATCCATGCCCGACTTGTTCATCACCAGCATGATGACGTCGGTTTCTTTCGCGCCGATCAAAAGGCCGAATTTGCCACCTGTAAGCTTAACCGACCCGGGCGCGTGCCAACCTACTCCGCTTTCTTTACGGCAAGTAAAGAAACCGCGACCGTATTGAACGCCTCCAATGAAGCCCCCTGCTTTCAAATTCGGAACGATGACCAAGCACGAAGCCTTGTTCAGCAAGTCTTGAGGAATCCCTTTGTCGGAGGCATTCATCATTTCCTTTAAATCTTCCGTTGCAGCCACCAAGCGCTGTTCGGCATTTTTCTGTGCAAATACTG
>PMSX01000141.1 GCA_003167495.1 Bryobacterales bacterium
GCCGGAATGTACATGACTGCGACGTCGCTATCACCCGCGCCGGTTTCCCGAACGTCGCCGACAATGCCGATGATTTCGCGGGGCGGCTCCTCGAACACCGGGCCGAGTCCTTTGCCAATGGTTATTACTTGGCCGATAGGATTTTCGTTTTTCCAGTATTTCCTGGCCATCGTGCGATTGAGGATCACCACCTTGGCCGAGTTGAAGGCGTCGCGCTCGCTAAAGGTACGCCCGCTTTGCAACGGGATTTTGAACGTGGCAAAATAATGCGGCGAAATGGAGCGCCATTGTTCGTCGCCGTTGTACAACTGGCCCGCCTTAGGCGGTTTGCCGGTAATGTTAATCGGCAGATCGATACCGAAAGTCATCGGCAGCGCGATGGCTGTGCCGGCGGACTCCACACCGGGCAGCGCTTCAATGCGGCGCAGCACCTGCGTGGTAAATCCATCTACCTTTTCGGTAGTTCCATAGCGGTCGCCCACCAAAGAGGTTTGCATAGTTAGCACGTGATGCGGATCAATGCCGGAGTTCACCGTGCTCAAGCCCACGAAGCTGCGAATCAAGAGCATGGCCGATGCGAGCAACACCACGGCCAAACCCATCTCTGAGGCGACCAACAGCTTTCGCATAAAGCCATGGCGACGGGCTCCCGTCGCCGACCGGCCCGCCACGTCTTTCAAAGTCGAAGCAATATCCGGTTTAGAAATTTGGAGCGCCGGAACCAGTCCGAACAAAATACCGGTCAGCAAGGAAAGCAGCAGGGTGAAGAACGCCATGCGCCAATCCATCATCGCGAATACAGATCGCAGTTCGGTGGGATCACCCAGCCGAGGAATATCGCTCGGCTCGAGCAACAGCAACGCGCGCACGCCGATGGCACCCAGGAAGAAGCCAAGCACTCCGCCCAAGCCGGCGAGAATCACGCTCTCAGTGAGCAATTGCCGAATCACGCGCCCGCGGCTTGCACCTAAAGCAGCGCGAATGGAAAGCTCCCTTTGGCGGGCCGCGGCGCGCGCCAGCAGAAGATTCGCCACGTTGGCGCAGGCGATCAGCAGAACAACGACCACCGCGCCCAACAAAATCAACAGAGCGAGCCTGACATCTTTCACTTGCGACTCGCCCATCGGTATAACGGCGACGGTTTCCGTCTTGTCCATCCACTTCGGGTTCAACCTGCGGAACACTTCGCCCGCGAACTTCATTTGCGCGCGCGCTTGTTCGATAGTGACGCCTTCTTTCAGGCGCGCGGCAGCGGAAAGGTAGTGGCCTTGGTTATCGCTGTTGGGGTCGGCTTGTAGAGGAATCCAGATTTCGGCCGGCGGGTTGGCCACGAACGATTTCGGCATGACGCCGATCACCGGATAGGGTTCGCCGTTGAGCGTAATCGAGCGACTCAGAATATTGGGGTCGCGCCCGAAACGGGTCTCCCAAAGATGGTCACTCATAATGACGGCTTTGGGACCGTTGGGCAGATCTTCATTGCTGGCGAACGTACGGCCGCGCGCCGGCAAAACGCCAAATACTTTGAAGAAATCGGCGGAAACGTGCACGCCTTTGATTTGCTCGGGACGCTCGCCACTGCTGATGTTGAGTCCAGGACCCTCTTGATCGTAAAGCGCCATGGCGGAAAAGACTGTCTGGTTATTCCGCCAAGTCATGAACTTGGGGATCGAATTGGAAGAACCTTCGCCGTTGGGGAATTTGCGGCCGAGTTGAACGATCTTTTCAGGCTGTGGATAGGGCAGCGGTTGCAGAAGGACTTTATCGACAACGCTGAAAATACCCGTGTTTGCGCCGATGCCAAGCGCGAGCGCAGCCACCGCAACAATGGTGAAACCCGGATTCTTGACCAGGAGCCGCAGCGCCTGGCGAATGTCAGCGAGAAGAGTCTCCATGGACCCGAATACGGTCCACTGAGAATTAAAGTTCCAAAGATTTCGAAGTTACCAGTTGAAAAACACCGAAGCCATGGGGCCGTAGAAGCGCAGATTGAGGCCGTTCGGATCGCTTCCTGTCTCGTGGAAATTGATCAGCATCTCGCGATATCCCAATTGCAGACCAACGGGACCGATCCAGCCGCCCACACCGGCGCTGCCCTCCACCCAGTGGCCATATGCGCCTGCAGGCAGGCCGCGCGCCGCGCCCTCCAGCGCAATCCAGCGCTTGTTCGGGATGAAGTACAGACGAAAATCGACCCCGGCGAACGGCAGACCAAACGGAGTACTCCCTTGCTTATTGATACCCCCCGGCTCAGCCTGTAAACTACCCGCCAAACCGAGATAGGCGGCACCAAGTGAACTACCGAACCGGCCCATCCGTCCGCGGAACCAATCGCGGTGGATCCCGGCGTAGATATAGTTGATCTGGGCCGAAGACTTCAATGTTTCGTCAACGGAGTACTGCTGGCCGAAGTAAGTGACACTGCGATTGATGGTATTGAGACCATGAATGGAGATAGGCGTGCCTTCCAGCACGAAGCGATATTTGCGCTTGAACTTCAGAGTCAACCGGCCATCATAAATCCGTTGCCGCTGGTCGACTCCCAGATCGGTGAGGAGATTAGTGGGCGTGCCATCGGCATGGATCGTGCCATTCGTATTCATCCGCCATAGCGCGCCGGTGAGTTCGATACGGTAATCCTCCGGCCCTTCGGCGCCGCTAGCCGCAAAAAGTTGCGCCGAAAGGAAAAGAAGCCCACCAAGGGCGTACAGAAAATTTTTCATGCTGAATACAACGTATCGGCAACAACGTAAAGTTCTTAGTTCGAACCTGATAAGAAGGTAATTTTAGATTCGGCCTCGAACTTGCGGTATTGGTTGAAGAACACCTTGTTCAAGATGTTCCTCTTGCCGGTATCGAGCAAAATGCTGGCAGTGAGGGGCAGGAGAAAGTGCCGGTTGCTGATATCGACAGGGCCGTAGTCGATGGTGGTAGTGAGTGATTTAGTCTCAACGGAATCAGGGACATCGAACGGAGCATTGGTAATACGCCAGACTTCGCCGGTGTCGGGGTCAGCGTAAATCAAGCCGCGGTAGGGAACAATTATGGTGATGCCACCCAGCCCCAGCGACAACGTGGAGTGCTGCTGATCGATGAGATATTCGAAAACAGCCAACCGGTGGCCGCGCAGATCCTCCCAACGCTTCCAGGCGATTTCGGCGTACGCATTGGAATCCAGAACATTGGCCACCAGAGTGCCGAATTCCCCTTCCGTCTCTAACGGTCTATCAACAAACCGGCCTGGGCGGACAGGTTTGCCGTTAACCATCTCCAGGGTTTGGTTTTCCTTGCCTTCATTGAAAATGAGCCTGGCGGTTAGCGTTTCGCGCTGATGCCAGTTCTTAGGTTGTTTGCCAGCTTCGAATTGCTCAGTGACGCGTGCACAGACGAAATTTGGAAGGTTGTCCAGATAGCGGTTGGCATACTGCCGCACTTTGTCAAGCATTTGTTGTTGCTGGGCGGGGTCGGGCGAATCGGCCGCAGCGCATGGAGCGACGGTGAACTGGAAAGCGGCGAGGAAACTAATAAAAATCGATTTGGACAATATTACCGGCTTCGGCTCTTGTTGTATCACAAATCACATAAAAATGCTAGTCTGACACTCTTTCTGGCTCTTTCGGGGTGTTACCTCAAAGCGAACCTGTCGTTGCCGCTTCTTTAACAGGCGCGGCTCGGTCCGGATTTGATGGGCCGATGCTCCACTGAGGCGGATGTTCGATGCGAAATCATTGCGAGGCACTCCTTCGTGAGACCTTAGTCCTAAACCATCGCTTTGCCGAGGCAGTACTGGTAACAGAATTGGGACCTCAAGGCGCGTAGGACGCTTGAGCATACGCGGCGTAAGATCCACACTGGGCTTATGGAATTACGAAATATCATTGCCTTACAAGACGCGTGGCAGCGGGCCGTACGTGAACATTCTGCCTTTTTGCGGGATGCGCGCGCTGCCAAACTGAGTGCCCATGAAATACACAAGCGCGGCCGGATCCACCTGCTCCGTATAGACGTAACCTTCTCGAAGCTGAAAGCCGCCGAGCAATATGGCCGCGAGCTTAACTAGAACAAGAGGTCCGGGACCGCGCTTTGGCAACTCAATGAATGACTCGACTCTAGACTATTGACCACTGCTGGGCACCGGCTCTTTAGCCAAGCTACCCACGTTGGCCTTATCGACCACAAAAGCTCCTGTATCGACAAATGTGGGGACCGGAGAAAAGATGTTTTTGTTCCAATCACCAGCTAGCGGACTCGGCGGATGATGGTGGACATCGTCCAACAGTTTGGTGCCGTAGTAGGCCATCGTGTACGGCTTCTGCGCGATGGTGGCCGAGATAACGCCTTTGTTGATCCAGTCGATAGTTGACGGGTCTGTATCCATAGCGATCACCATGACTTTGCCGGCCATGTTCGCGCGGTTCACAACGTCCGCGACAGCGGGACAGGAGATGGCTTCGAGACACACAAAAGCGTCCACTTTAGTCTTGGTATCCAGCAGCTTCTTGGCGTTGTCGAAGGCGGTATCCGAATTGCCGTTCATGTCAACCGTCTGAACGATCTTCACGTCGGTATGGTCAAAAGCGCTCTGATATCCCTGCAGGCGATCCTTCAAGTTCGATTGGGCTGGCATCGTGAAAACCACCACGCTGCCCTTGCCGTTGAGAAGCTTGGCCGTCATCTTGCCGCCAATGAGTCCGGCGCTATAGTTATCGGTTCCCACAAAGAAGAGCCGTTTGCTTTCGGGCGCATCGGCATCGATCGTGATAACGGGAATGCCCTGATCGAGCGCCGCGTTGATGTCCGGCGTCAGAATGCTGGCGTCGGCCGCGGACACCAATATTCCCGAGGGCTTCAAAGCGACGGCGTGTTTGAAAGCATCATGCTCGCCTTGCGGATCATGACCGTCCGGTCCGAGTACATTGGACTTGACCTTCATTTCGGCTGCGGCGTGGGCCAAACCCTGAGCCGCCAATTGCCAGTAGGCAATTTTGGTGTTGTCGGCGACCATAATGTAGTTTTCATCAGCCGCGTGGCCATTACCCGCGCAGCTATTCAGCAACAGCAAGACAGCCGGCACGCCGGCTAGGATGAGGGACGAGTTTACCGTTCGCATCAGATGTACCTAATGCGGGATCATATCACGTCACGGCACATGCGCTAAGTTTCCAGGGAACCCACGGAGGCGCACGCTTTACGGGTTGACGATTTGCAAAATATGTCCCGGCACTTTCGCCGGGTTTAGCTCGACATAATTCTGCCGCCCGGTCCAGGTATATTGGTCGCCAACCAGCAATTCGTTGACTTGATAGCGTTGACCTTCGGCTAGGCCAAAGCGGTCAAGAGGCAGATCCACCATGCCTGCCTGCGTGCGGGTTGGATCGAGATTGATCACCATCAGAACCAAGTTAGTGCCATCGTCGGAACGCTTGCTGTAGCACAGCAGATTGTCGTTGCTGACCGGGTGAAACGCTAATCCCCAGTCGCTCTGCAAGGCCGGATTGCTGCGGCGGATGCGATTCACTACGGCGATCAGACGGCGCAGGCTTTCGGGCCGATCAAGATCCCACTGACGGATTTGATACTTCTCCGAATTCAGATATTCCTCGCTGCCGGGCCGCAGCGGTTTGCTTTCGAGCAATTCGAAGGCCGGGCCGTAGATGCCGTAGTTTGCGCCTAGGGTGGCAGCCAGCAAATAGCGAATCATGAACGCGGCGCGGCTGCCGCTTTGCAGGAACTCGGTGAGAATGTCGGGCGTATTGGGCCACTGATTCGGCCGGAAGAACTCGCGGACTGGCGTTGTCGTCAGCTCAGTAAGATAGGTGGTTAGTTCTTGCTTGCCCGTCCGCCACGGGAAGTAGGTGTACGACTGGCTGAAGCCAATTTTAGCGAGGCGGTACATGACTTTGGGCCGGGTGAATGCCTCCGAAAGGAAGAGCGCTTCTGGACATTCCCGCTTAAGTTCGCCGATACACCACTCCCAGAACGGAAACGCCTTGGTGTGCGGATTATCGACGCGGAAGATTTTCACACCCTGTTCAATCCAGTAACTGAATACACTCTTGAGCTCCTGCCACAGTTCGAACCACTTAGGTGTTTCGAATTCGAATGGATAGATGTCCTGGTATTTCTTGG
>PMSX01000156.1 GCA_003167495.1 Bryobacterales bacterium
TGAAATGAAGCACCGCTCGCTCCGCTGGGTCGCCGCGATCGTCCTGTGGAGCACGCTCGGCCTGCTATTCACCCTCCCGAGTCTGTCATCTGGCAACTGGAGAAGCATGCTCGTCGCGTCTTTAGCTCAGTGGTGGTCCTGGGGCCTGGTCACGCCTCTCATTTACTGGATCGATCGGCGTCTCCCTTTCAAAGAGGACCAGCTTGGCAGGCGTATCCTCGCGCATTTGCCGGTGAGCGTAGTTCTTACCATCGTTTATTACTACGTTTTGCTGACGATGGCCGCCGCTCTCGGCTTGAGCGCATGGGGCAGACTGGCGGGGTTTGTTCCGATGGGCGCACTGCAGGGCCTTCTATGGAACTGGCTGGTCTATTGGGTGATCTTCGGCGCGCTTGAGACCGTGCAATACTACCAGCATTACCTTGGCAGTGAACTGCGGCTGGAGCGGTTGGAGCGCAGCTTTTCCGAAGCGCGACTGAATGCGCTGCGCATGCAGCTGGACCCGCATTTCCTCTTCAATGCGCTCAACACCATCTCGTCGCAGGTGGAGCGCGATCCCAGGTTGGCGCGCACCATGATCGAGCACTTGGGCGATCTGCTTCGCTTGTCTCTCGATGCCCGCGACCGGCAGGAGATCCCGCTAGCCGACGAGCTTGCTTTTCTCGAGCATTACATTGCCATCCAGAAGATTCGTTTCGCTGAGAATCTACGCATAGAAATACAGATCGCACCCGAGGTGAAGTACGCGCTCGTGCCTTGCCTCATCGTGCAGCCGCTCGTGGAGAATGCCATTCGTCACGGCATCTCGCAGCGCGCCTCGGGCGGCATCGTCACGGTAACGGCCGAGCGCGACCGCAACCAGGTGAAGATCCGTGTCTTAGATGACGGCGTTGGATTGCCTCCCGGGTGGGCGCTCGAAGAGTCCTCCGGTACGGGACTATCCGTTACGCGCGAGCGCATCCTAGGTCTTCATCCGGACGGGAACAGCCGATTCTCGGTGAGGACGCGTGAGGGAGGGGGAACAGAGGTAGAGATGTCATTGCCGTTACGATTCGCGGAAGAGGCAGGCAATGACTCCCCTGAAAAAACAGCTTCCTCGCGGGCTCGGCTCGGCACTTGCTAAAAGTAGAACTTCAGAGCCAATTGCAACTCGCGTGGGGTGTTGAGCTGGCCGCCGGCGCCGGCTACCTGGCCGAAGGTTTGACTCTGTAGCGTGGTGTTGACGGGGCCGAATCGGACGCGGTTGAAGACGTTGAACGCCTCCGCGCGGAATTCGAAGCGCATCTTCTCGCGAATTGGGAACGATTTCGTGAGAGATATATTTTCGTTGAGGTTCAGCGGATAGCGAAGTTTTGGGTTGTAGCGTGTTGCGTTGCCGATGCCCACTCCTTGGTCGGCAAGACTGTTGTTCGGATTCTTGATGTCGCCTTGATAGGGGAACGGGCCGGTGCAAGTGTTAGCGTTCATTTGCGCGAGCGTACACATGGGAACGAAGAAGCTATCAACAGCGGGATTGAAGCCACCTGGGTAGCTGGGCTGCCAGCCGTTGTAGGAGGTGACGTAAGGGGCGACACGTCCGCCTGCGCCGCTCGCGTAAATCGGGAGTGTTTCCGAGCTACTGATGCCGATAGGCGTGCCCACGTCATAAAGGTTGACGCTGGAAATCCGCCAGTTGCCCAAAAACCAGGCGGCCGGGCCAGAAGTCAGGTATTGTTGACCCTTTCCAAAGGGCAAATCGTAAACGCCGGCGAATTTGAAGTCGTGCGTTATGTCATATGCGCCGATTGATTTCTCGAGCGCGCGGTCGGCCTGATTCGCGGCATAGCCCTCACCCCACGCTGTGTCCGCATCTGTCAGCAGCTTCGAAAAAGAGTAAGAAGATTGGAAGGTGAGGCCGTGCGAAAAACGTTTTTCAAACTTGAGGTACAGCGCGTTGTACGTGGAATGACCGCTGTGATCACCCTGGCCGGCGTAGGTATCAATGTAGGTGTACTGCGGGTACGGGCGAAGAGCCTGGGCGACAGTTGCGCGACCACCCCATAGAGCTCTGAAGCCTGGAAACGGCGCGGTGATCCCGTACTGGTTTGCTAACGGCGATCCAACCAAGCTGTTCAGCACGTTGATGCTGTTTACGGTAGAGCCGAACATATTCAGGTCACTCCCAGGGAGCGAATTGTATTGCAGAAGCTGCGCTTGCAGATGTTCTCCCATCACACCGCTGTAGGAGGCATCAATGAACATAGAACCTCCGAGTTGGCGTTGAACCGAAAACGCGAAGTTATCGTAAGCGGGAAGCTTGGTTGTTTCGTCACCCTGGAACCAGGAGGTGCTGGTACCGTTGGCGACGGAGGGATTGATAAAGGGAGGAGCGGTCCACGGGGGCATGCCTTGGTCGAGCGTGAATGTCGGCACAACGCCCGCCGTGCTGTTGCTGAACGTCTCAGTCAGTGTATAGCCCGAATTGTGAGTGGACCCACTCACAGAGGTGAGCGAACCATACGATCTCGCATAGGAAGCACGAATGACGGTCTTTTGATCGGCGGAGTAAGCCACGCCAATGTGTGGACCGAAACCCCAAGGCCAGAGGCCAGCTAGGGTGCGGCTTCCGGTGCAGCCGCTGCAGTTTCCGGCAAAAAGAACAGCACCGGGGATGTTGCCGGCGGCGGGATTGGGAGTGGTGGGTGAAAAATTGCTCCACTCATTGTTCAAGCCTGTGGGAGGGAGGTTGCCGTCCCAACGAACTCCGTAGTTGAAAACGAGCTTGGAGGTTATGCGCCAGTCATCCTGGAAGAACCCGCCAAAATAATAAAACTGCTGGCCGATGAAGCGGGGCGTATCAATCTGCCCGCTGTCGGCGTAGCCTAACAGGAACGAGGCGAAGGCGTTGCCGCCTAAGTTTGGATTCGTGCCGCCGGGTATGCCTGTTTCCTGATAGTTGAACCCGACGCAACCCGATTCGCACTGACGGCCGAAGCCGTTGTAGTGGTTGAGCTGATACATGCCGCCGAATTTAAAGGTCTGCTTTCCGTGAATCCACGTGAAATCGTCGTTGTAAGAGTAGACGGTGTTTTCGGAACCGTTGTCGGCCTCACCGCCCCAAGTGCTGTATGGATCGGTCGAGCCGGTATTGTAAAAGAGGTTGACTAAATTCGCGTTGCAGTTGGGAACGTTGGGGAGACAGAACTTATTCTGCCAGTTGCCGATGTATTCTTGCGGAGGTTTGTGGTCTTGGTTCCAATCGTTGCCGCCGGCGTAAAAGTGGTTGATCTTTGTGGGGCTGAATGTCCAGTCCCAGCTCATTCGCGCCACGTAGCTCCACTGCAATAAATCGTTGTAGCTGGAGTAGAGACCGGGAAGGGTGGGTGGACCATCGGCGCCATAGGTCTGGCGTTCATGATCATCTCCGAAGTAGCCTGAGATGCGTTGCTTTTCGTTGAATATATGATCGCCCTTGATGCTCCACTTGTTGACCGGGTAGACCTGACTTCCCTTGGTCTCCAAATAGTTGTTGGCGACATAGCCAACCGTGCCGGGCGCCGCGCCGTTGTTAGGCTTGAGCGTTCCACTGGTCTGGAATACGCCCAGTGCTTTAACCGCTGCTGCACTAAACATGCTGGTGGGAATTTGGTTACCGGGAAAAATCGTGCGGGTGTAAGTGCCGTTCGCATTCTGTGTCTGGGTCAGTGGATTGTAGATGGGAATTTGCGCGCCGCTCGAAGTAACCCAGTTGCTGAAATTACCGGTATACATTTCCGGCGTAGGAATTGTAAACAGAGTGCCATTGGCGCCGGTACGATTGCGGAATCCTTCGTAGGCAAAGAAAAAGAACGTCTTATCCTTTCCGTTGTAAACCTTTGGGATCCAGACAGGGCCGCCGGCCGTAACACCGAAATCGTTTTGTTTGTAGATCGAAATGGGGATTTTTGACGAGTTATCGAAGAAATTATTAGCGTCGAAATCGTTGTTACGGAGGAATTCATACAGCGAGCCGTGGAATTGGTTAGTGCCGGACTTGGAGACGAAGGTCATGACTCCGCCACCTGCGTGTCCGTACTCGGCCTTGAATCCGTTATCGTCGACACTGAACTGATCGAGGGCTTCCACCGATGGAGAGTTAGAAGCGACCCAGCTTTTCTGAAGGGCGCGGCTGGTGTTGACCGACACGCCGTCGAGCGTAGTGCCATAACTGGCTGCCTGGCCGCCGCCAATGACGAAGCCTTCATCACCACCAGAGTTCCCTGGAAGTGTTACGTTCTTGGCTCCTGGCGTAAGAGAGGCGAGATCGAATGGTGTGCGAACGGTTCCGTTTACAACCAGCGGAAGGTCGGTCACGAGTTTGTTCTCGAGCGTGACGCTCGACTTGGCGTCTTCCGTCTGCAACTGGATGGCGGCTGCTTGCACTTCAACGGCCTGGGTAGACGTTCCAATGTGTAGGCTCACGTCCGCTCTGGCGGTTTGCGATGCGTCCAGCGGAAGGCCTCTGATTTCGGCCGGTTGGAAACCTGGTTTTTCGACTCGGACCGTATATGTGCCAGGCTGCAGGCTTGGCACCGTGAACTCACCGACGCCATTGGTAATAACGTCCGTCACGGAGTTGGTTGTGTTGTGGGTGATGATCACCCTTGCTTCGGGAACAACGGCTCCGGAACTGTCAGTTACAACGCCGGTAATGGTGCCGCGCTCAGAAGCTTGCCCGAAAAGATGGTTTTGGAGGAGGGCGAAATAGACCACTCCCACACCGATTGACTGTACGAGGCGTTTCCTCATAGAACTTACCCCCCTTTTGCAGGAACTGGCGCAAGACGGGCTTGGTGTCGCGCCCGCCGCCCGAAGATTATGGACTTTCCCCGTCCTCTAGCGGCGCACATGCGCGCCCCTTTACGTCTTCCCCTGCTCGCAGTATGATTTCGAAAAAACTGCGACCAAGAATTTCTATCAATCGGCAGAAGAAATGTCAAGTAAGTTCTTAATGAAGTTTTACTTGGCTATCCATTTGACTCAGGTAATCGGGAAGCGTGTCGCTTGAAGGGGCGTTCGCCTGGGATGGGAGGCTCGTGGCACCGCCCACAACTGCCGACCTGAGGGCGGTCACGCTTCCGGCTCAGATTCGGAAATATAGAACATTTAGGCCGTTGCGTGGACGTGAAAGTCCCGGAGGGCCGTGGTTCGGTGGAGAGCGGATAATCCTGACTCGACTGTGGATGGGTATTATCGGCGCTCGCGGAACGTTTCGTTTCAAGTGCGAATGTCGAAGTTGGGGCAAGGGGCGGATCTTGCCCCGTAGTTTCGACAGTTTAAGAGGTATAACGAACAGCCTACCCGCTGCCGATAAGATTGACATGAACTTCAATCCAATTACTGCGACCGACAACAGCACGGTCGGGTCGGCCCTTAGCAGCGCGTTACAAAGTGCAGGCATTTCAACAGGCACGAACGGCAGCAGTGTCGGCGGCGTGAGCGGACAGGGGTCCGATAGCAGCCAGCTCTCACCGTTGGCGCAACTATTGAGCACGCTCCAACAGTTGCAGCAATCGAACCCAAGCCAATACCAGCAGGTAACGAAGCAAATCGCCACGAACCTGCAAACGGCGGCTCAGACGGCTCAGTCAGATGGCAATACTTCGGCGGCAAGTGAACTCAACCAGTTGGCGACGGACTTCACCACAGCTTCGACGAGCGGTCAACTGCCCAACATTCAAGATCTGGCGCAGGCAGTGGGCGGCAGTGGTCAAAGCGGAAGCCATCACCATCATCATGCGCACGGTTCCTCGTCCAGCGATTCGGGAGATTCGAGCAGCAGCAGTTCCAGCGCCAGCTCAACCAGCAGCACTTCCAGCAGTTCGACCGAGTCGCTTCAACAACTGCTAGCAGCGTTCCAAACAGGCAGTTCACAGAGCAACGATTCGTTGAATCCGCTGTCGATTATCCTTAACACGCTTTCGAGCGCCGGGGTGACTGGCGCGAACGGCTGAGGTTGAGCGCGCGCTGGAGATCGCCACGGCTACTTTGCGAGAGTTTCGGTCACACGGGCACTAATTTGACAATGGCGAGATCCGATCGACTACGCTTAACCGTCCAAGCGGGAATCCAACTATTAGGAAGCGTGCTGCTCGCGGTTGCAGCTTGCGCGCAAGCTCCGCAGGTCAAATCATGGCAGAATTCCACCGAGGGCGTGCGGACTCAAATAACGATTACGTCGCGTAGCGGTATGACTCCTGCGCCGGTCTTGCTGTTGGAATGCATGCCGCAAGCGAAGAAACACGCAGCCATTGGGATTTATCTGATACCGGGGCCACTGAAACCTCATCCGAGAGTGGGATTGCTCAATTCCGTGAGCGAGTGGCTCCTGCGCCTACAACTTGATGACAATCAACCCGTTTTGCTCAGCTGGACACCCACCGAGCAGTCCGGCACCTACGCTTACGAAGGAGAAGGAGCGGATGGAATGGCGAGGGAGCACAGAAGCTCAAAGGAATTCTTGAAAGACCTTTTGGCTGCGAAGGAGTTCGATGTCGAATTTCAGAGAAAAGGCGAACGCGCAACACAGGAAGCGAGCTTCAATACGAGTCAATTGAAGACGGCGTTTGATGCTCACTGCGAGTACGCGTCACGGTGAGTGATCCGGCCGCGGCTAACGTAGCGGCGGCGTGCTGGCTGGTGGGCGCCGATGGTGGGTTGCTTGCTCATAGGCATAGGCGAGCCTAATGAGCGTCGACTCGGACCAGGGGCGGCCGTATATGGTCATGCCGATTGGGAGAGTTCCACCCCGTGTGAAACCCATGGGGACGTTAATGGCTGGGAAGCCAGTGATCGGCGAGAAGAACTGGCTGTTATCGCCATGCGGGGTGTTGAGGTCGCCTATGAGGCGTGGCGGATTGCTCCAAGTGGGATAAACGAACGCGTCGAGTTTCAGCTTATTCATGGTTGCCAGTACGCGAGAACGTACTTGTTCGCGATAGGCGAAGTTCGCTTGGCAGGCGGCGGAATCAGGGCCGTTTTCCGGGGCTTTTTCCGCGGTCTCCAGCCGGCGCTGGACGTTCGGGTGGAATTTATTCGATTTGACGATCTCTGTTAGATTGGCCACCGGAACACGCCCCGCGCGTGCAGCGAGAAAGCGGTTCATATCGTATTTGAAACCCATGCACGGGGCGTCGCCTCCGAACTTGGTGGCATCCACACCTTCGACGTTGGCCGGATCGATGACGGTGGCTCCGGCGCGCCGGGCTTCGTCTAGCGCGGATTGGAAGAGGCGAATAATCTCGGGGTCTGTTGTTTCCCGTTCGTAGGCCTGATGCAGAACGCCAATGACCGCGGCATGCAGACCGTTCGCATCCAGAGCCGCGGAGTAGTTCGGTGCGGGGTGATCGCGAGCGAGGGCCGTAACGGTGTCATCAGGGTCTTCGCCAACAATAACCTGGAAGACTTTGACGGCATCTTCTACGGTCCGGGTCATAGGTCCGGCAATGTCCTGCAAAAGAGTCAGGGGAAAGACACCGGCGCGGCTGGTGAGACCCATGGTCGAACGAATGCCGACCAGGGACTGATGGGATGAAGGGCCGCGAATGGAATTGCCGGTGTCGGAGCCGAGACCGACAAGACCGAAGCTCGCAGCGACCGCAGCGGCGGTTCCACCGCTGGAACCCGCAGTGACCCGGTCGAGCGCATATGGATTCCGGGTGTAACCCGGCAAAATGGAGTTCACGGTTTCGTACGGGCTGAAGGCCCACTCGGCCATGCTCGACTTCGCAAGAACAATTGCGCCGGCTTCTTTAATCCGGCGAACCTGAAACGCATCCTTGTGTGGAATGTAGCCGGAGAAGACGAGTGCGCCATCGGTGGTCTGCAGGCCCTTTGTTTCAAAGTTGTCCTTCACGATCACAGGGACACAATGGAGTGGCCCGCTAAAACCCGACTGGGCGAAGCGCTGATCGAGTTCGGCCGCCTCTTTCTCCGCTTCGGGATTAACGAGCACGATGGCGTTGATAGCGGGGCCGTTCTTGTCGTAGGTTTCGATGCGGTGCAGATAGGAGGCAATGAGGGCGCGGCACGTCAGGCGGCCCGCTTTCATAGCCGCGTGCACTTCGCTGATGGTTGCTTCTTCGACTTCAAAAGGAGCCGATTTTTGAGCGGGAGCAAGAGCCGTGAAAAGGAACAGCACTAAGATGGCGCGAAGCATTCGTCACATTATAGGGGAAGGCGGAGCGGCATTAGTAATGTAGAGAGCGAGGAAGAATATGCTGAACAAAAGGTTCACAGCTAAGCTAAAAAAGGGCGAGAACAAGGGTGCTTGGACTTACGTCGTCTGGCCCATGTCCGTTAAGTTTTTCGGCACTCGCGGTCTCGTCAAGGTGAGGGGCAAAATCGACGGCCATCCGTTTGAAAGCTCGTTCATGGCAATTGGTGACGGTACGCATATGCTCCCCGTAAAGGCTGACGTACGCAAAATGATTGGGAAAGAGGTGGGCGACAATGTGACCGTAGTATTAGAGGAACGGATCACATGAGGATCGCGTGCGTTTTTTTGTTGACGGGCGGGAGAATAGCTTGTATTCTATGCATATGATTACGAGGTATGCATGAATTTCAAGGGAACACTCCCAACGCTGATCTTAGAAGCACTGGTGCACGAGCCCAGCCACGGCTACCGCATTGCCCAGAGCATCAAGGAACGCACTCAGGGCGTATTGGATTTCAAGGAAGGCACTCTCTATCCGGCGCTGCACAAGCTGGAAAATGAAGGGATGGTGGAGTCCTATGAGAGCGTTGAGAAAGGCCGGCCGCGACGCTACTACCGCATCACCAAAAGCGGGCGCGGGATGCTGACGAAGGATCGCGCCGAGTGGCGAGCACTTTCACGAGCGGTGACAACGATTCTGGGGGAGGCATAACGATGACGAGATTGGACAGTTGGTTAAGACAAGCTACGCGGCGTCTGTCAGAGGATTCGGTCGAACAGGTCCGTACTGAGATTCAGGAGCATTACGAAGAGGCACGAGATGCTGCGATTGCTGACGGCGCAACTGCCGACGGAACGGACCGGCTAGCCGTGAACGCCCTCGGCGATGCAAGAACCGCGAACACCCAATATCGCCGTGTTTTGTTGACGTGCGACGAAGCGAGAGTGCTCCGCGACGGCAACCGGGAAGCAGTTGCTGTTTGCTCGCGCCCTTGGCTGAAGCGGCTGGTTCTGGCGGGAGTGCCTGTGGCTGCTGTGGCGGCCGCCGCGGTATTGTTCTTCACCGGCAGAGTCGCATTTTCGCGGGACGTGCTCATAGCCGGAATAGGAATGAGTCCTTGGTTTGCCGCACCGCTCCTGCCCATCTACACGCCCTCGCGTGGCCGCGTTTTCCGGCTTGTGAAATGGGTAGCGATCACTGGCACGTTCCTGCTCGTCTATGGACCGGAAACAATCAGATGGTCCTGGCTACTGGTTTCATGCCTATGGCCTCTCGCCTGGACTGAATGGACGCGGGCCTCGATCAGGCGGAAATTGCCCGTCGCGGCTTGGCCCAAGCACTTGTATCTTTGAGACCGTGGTCCCCCCTTGCTTAGTCGAGGCTCGGGATACGGGAGTCACTGACCAGCGGCCATCCCCGGGGTGGATTCCTGGGGGAGATGGAAACTCGCCAAGTCGCGGGGCAGTGAACCGCTCGTTGACACTCACGACTCGGCTAGATGGAATGAGGCGATCAGACGAGTTAGTGGAGAGCCGATTCTGGGCATGGGTCGATGCCGCTCTAGTTTATTCCCTGGGCGACAGCGCGAGTGATTTTGCGGCTGAGAGCGCGCATGTGCTCGCGCACATCTGCGGCGTCGACGGTTCTGATGATTCGGTTCTCCATGATGACGCGGCCTTGAATGATGGTGGTGCTGACGTCATGAGCGCTGGCGGCATACACCAAGGTCGAGTAGACGTCGTAAAACGGTGTCATGGTGGTGGAATCGTGATCGAGCACGATCATGTCCGCGAGCTTTCCAGCTTCCAGGGAGCCGATACGATCTTCCATGTGCAGCGCGCGTGCGCCTCCCATGGTGGCCATCTCCACCACGTCAACGGCCGGCATGATGTTGCGATCGCGATTGGCAAGTTTCTGCACCTTAGCAACATAACCAAGCTGCCCAATGATGTCGAGGGTATTACCGCTCATGGGACCGTCGGTGCCAAGTCCTACGCGAACTCCCTCATTGAACATCTTCCAGGCAGGCGCAACGCCTTTCGCGGACTTAATGTTGGCCACCATATTGTGCGCTACACCGACGTCCCGTGTTTTCAACAGAGCGATATCGGAATCGGTGACAAAGATGCAATGGGCTGCGAGCAGGCGTTTACTGAGTAGGCCGATGGTATCAAGATATTCGACCGGCGTTTTATTGAAGTTCTTTCTGGTATTTGTAACCTCGTCAGGCATCTCGGCAACATGCATTAGGATGGGTACGTCCTGAGCGTCGGCTTCTTTCTGAATGATCCGCAGGTGCTCTGCATCGACAGTGTAGGGTGCGTGGGGCGCGAACGCTGGCGTGATGAGAGGGTCGCCGCGGAACTGCTGGATGAAGTTTAGCGCATAGGCGATACCGCCGTAGGGCTCTTTTGAATCTGGCGCCGGAGCATTGAGGACAGTCTCGCCCAAGATGGCACGCATGCCGATTTTCCGCGCTCCGCGGGCCACTTCATCTTCGAAGTAATACATGTCGGCCATCGTAGTGACACCGCCTTGAATCATCTCGACCATTCCGTGGAGGGCGCCCCAGTGGACAATTTCACGGTCAACCATTTTGTGCTCGAGAGGGAATATGAAACGTTGAAGCCGATCAGGTACGTCGTCACCCAAGCCCCGAAATACTGTCATTGAGGAATGCGTATGCGTGTTGATCATTCCGGGCATCACAATGTTGCCGGCAGCGTCGATGGTCCGGGTTGCTAGATAGCGGGTGGTGATCGCTGCTGGACCTACGGCGAGGATGCGGCCTCGATTTATGACCACGGCGCCGTCCTCGTAGATATCCTTCGACCCGTTCATCGTCACGACGTAGGCATGAGTCACTATGAGATCGGCCGGCTGTGTGGGGACGAAACCTCTGGAATGCGGGGGAGGGGCCAGGATTGCAGGGGCAGTCAGCAGGAGGCACATCATTCTTTGCGTTACGCTCGTGCGCGTTTCCCTTTGCTCAAGGCCCTTTGGGTTTAGGCAGGGATGCATATTGAAGGCCGCCTTTGTCAAGCTAACATGAAGAACGCCTTCGGCAGGCTGGCATGCTCATAGATGAAGCGGGCCACGTCCTCACATTTCCGCGGTCGAACGCGGCCGCTTCTTCCGGGTTTCCTCGATCTGGATGAGTTTTAGGCTCGCGGTATCCCTGTGCTCCTGAAACTCCTTTTGCAGTACCGCTAGTTCTTCGTCGCTAAACTCCTCCATCTGCACGAGATGGGTTCGCGCCGGCTGTAGTGCGCGGATCAACTCATCAAGCTTCATGTGCATGACGCGGGCATCGCGATTTTGGGTGTTCTGTATGAGGAACACGATCAAGAGAGTGGCGACCGATGTTCCCGTATTGATGACGAGCTGCCAAGAATCGGAGTAGTTGAAATACCGACCACTGCCAGCCCACAGCAGAATACCGAGAATCGCCAAGAGGAATGCAGCTGGCGATCCGACCGCTTGAGCGCATTTCTGCGACAACTTACGAAAGGTTTCCTTCATAAGCCTAGGATATGTCTCCTCTCGCCAAAGTCAGTTTATTCTCTCGAGCGCAGGACTCCGAAGTGGCCGCCAGGCTTTGGTCAATTGAGTCTTTTCGCTGAGAGGATCGATCTCCTGGAGGCACGATCCTGAAGAAACAGATGAGATCGGAACCATTCCACGAGCCAAGTTGATGCCGATTGAGCGGATCGGATCCACGACACGTAATCCAGTTCCGAGAGCCGCCGACTCGTACACTGCAATGAGACAATGATGATTCCACTCCTTTTGCTCCTCGCCACTCCCGCTAGTCCCCCAGCCAAAGCCCCGCCCAGCAAACAAGCATGGACGATCCTTAAAGACGCCGTCGCTGACAAAAGCGCGGACCGACGCGTGAAAGCGGTTCATTCGCTTGGTTTGATAAGGGACCGTCAGGCGCAAAGTTTGGCCGAAGAGGCGCTCAGCGATTCAGATAAGAACGTTCGGACCGAGGCGGCCCTTTCTCTTGGGCGGATGAACGCCACGACCGCTCGCCCGAAGCTACGCGCCTGCCTGGATGATAAAGAGATCCAGGTGGTCCTTGCGTGCACCAATTCGCTGTACCTGCTCAAAGACCCAGTCGCGTATGAGGTCTATTACGCGCTGCTCACGGAAGAGCGTAAGAGTTCAAAAGGACTCTTGCAATCGCAAATCGACACGTTGCGCGACCGCAAACAATTGGAAAAGCTGGCTTTCGAAACAGGTATTGGCTTTGTCCCCTATGGCGGCTTGGGATGGCAGACGATAAAAACGATCGCGCACGACGACGCTTCTCCGGTTCGTGCGCTGGCTGCCGAACGCCTTGCGACCGATACGGACGCGAAAAGCGCAAAGGCGCTGGCCGACTACTTGACCGACAAGAAAACGCGCGTGCGCGAGGCAGTCGTGGAGGCTATTGCGAAGCGCGGCGATCCAGCATTGCTAAAGATTATGATCGATCTGCTCGATGATGAGAACGACGCCGTCCGCTATGACGCGGCTGCCACCGTTATCTATCTATCGGGACGACACCTCTATCCGGGCGCTAAGAGCTCAACCCGGCGCCCGGCTGGCTCTTCCGTTTCGGGAGGTCCGAAATAAAATCTGGCGGTTAGCTGATGTGGGAAGTCACAGGCTAGCCGGTCGCCATGTCTATTAAGATCACCTAATCTTAAATGCGAATAATCTCGTCACTAATTTGGGGAGTTCAGTGTCATTCTGAATGAAGAGGACTTAGAATCAAAATGAAAACTGCTATTGCCGCCATCGTACTGTTTGTTGGAACGTCGGTCGTTTACGCTCAAGTAGGCCAAGACCTAAAAGCCGCAGGTCAGAACACAAAAGACGCCGCCGTCACTGGCGCCAAAAAGACCGGCAACGGAACAAAGAAGGCTTATAAGTCGAGCACCCACGCGGTGAAAAAGGGAACGAACAAAGCTGCTAACACAACGGCGAAGGGCGCGAAAAAGGTCGCAGACAAAACTACACCGAAGTCGTAAATGGCTGCGGGGCTAAAAACCGGGAGCCTCATCTGTAGAAAGACTGGGCTCCCGGCCCACATGTTAGCGGAAAAGCCCCAGTAAATAGGCGATGAGAAGAATCAATAGGATCGTACCCAATCCGACGCCAGCACCGCCGCCATATCCCCAACGACTGTGTCCGTAGTAGCCGCCTCCCCCGCCGAGCAGCAAAACGAGAAGAATAATGATGATTAGAGTCATTTGGAGCACCTTTCCTTTGAAGCTAAAAACCCGTCTAACTCGCCGCCGCCGCGCGTGCGGTTTTGAGGAGCACAGCAGCGATCTTTCTGAGCTTTTGTTCTGCTGCTTCTTCTTCCGCGAGCGATTGCTTCAATAAAGTCACAATTTGAGTAGAGCCCATACTTTGAGCCAAGCTGATTGCGGTCATGTACCCAGCCATCTCGTAATGCTCGACGCGACTGCCGGCACCGATGAGACTCAAGTCCAAGACTGTTTCCTCGCCTTGCTCTGAGAGGGCCTCCGCGCCTTCCTTAATCACGCCTTCCATACCCTCGCACTTCTTACCGCTGGGTTTCATGGCGAGTAGACCGGCAATTTGCTCCAACCTCGCTACTTGCCCTTCGGTTTCTTTGAGATGGGCAGCGAATGCTGCTTTCAACGACGGATCATGCGATCCGCGTGCCATTTTAGGTATCGCTTTCGTCAGTTGCTTTTCAGCGGAGTAGAGATCTTTCACTTCGTCTTGCAGCAAATCGTTAATTGTCTTCTTTTCGGCCATAAGTCATTCCTTTGGGAGTCGTGTTAGTGAAACGGTGTTGCGTGAAAAGCATGCGACCTTCTCCAATTTCCAAAAACGGTCGCTGAATGTGTGAGAAAACTCTCTATGCTGCTAATTGGCCGAGCGTCAACGGGCGAACAGCGCAAATAAGATGACGATGGGAATCGGCACGCCGAGCAGCAAAAGAATAATGGAACGCATAATAAACTCTCCTGAAGTCCGTAAATGATTGTCTTGAACGAAGCGGGTACTTCGGATCGCGCGGAGTGCTAGACGACTGCCACGTGATCTCGTTGCTTACCCCCGATTGTTGCCGCGAAACTCGAGCAGAACGCGCCCACTAACAGAGCGACAAACGTCCAAAGTAGTACGTGTGCGCTGGCCTTGCGGACAGCCTCCGCAGCTTGCTTGGCCCTGGCGAAATCATCGGACACCCGTTTGTCCGCGTCTGGGTGGCTGAGCCCAGTGCGTGCCATAACCAGCTGGTCGAGATAGCTTTGGTCGTCCGCCGAGACGGTGCCCTGTTGAAGGGCATTCGCGAAAATACGTCCGACCTCGCCGCGGACTGAGGTGCCGCTCGAATCTAGACTCGCATTATCGGAACGGAGCAACGTATCGATGAAATAACCGTTGGCGTCAGCTCGTTCATCTGCTTGAACGCCTCGGCCAGTTCCGTCGCCGGCCGACGACGGGGTGCCCATCATGGACGCTCCGGCAGATGCCAGAAACGCCGCCGTCACGACTAAGGCGACGGCCCAGGTGAGAAACCCGTGCGCGGTATCGCGGAAATATACTTCATCTGAGTGAATGCTCGTCCACTTCGTTCGTAATCTCCCCGCAAGATAGCCTCCTAAAGATGAACTCATGATTTGCATAAGAATCAGCCAGAGGATGGCCGCAGTGCCAATTGTCGAGGCGGTTGCCCCCACGTTTGACCAAACGGAAACTGAGGAAAGGCCCATGCCTGCGCCGAAAGATAGCAAGATCAGCGAAATCGCGGCCGTCACAAACGCGCCGCCAATCACGGCCGCCCAGGAAACCCCCGAAGAATTCGCTTCATAGTGGACTGGGGATTCGATAACGCCGGGATAATAACCGGCGTCGAGCTTTGTAGATGCAGCCTGTTCCATTTGATTTTGTCCTTTTGAATAGCTGAGCTTTGCCTCTACCAATGCACGCAAAAGGCCCATTCGGAAAAATGCGGTAGGGAAGTCTTTAGAAAGCGATTACCTCGCGCCCACGGCATGGCGCCGGAAACGGCTGATGACTCGCAATACCTTACATTTGGAAGCGAAACGTTGCTAATTCAGAGGCTCGCGAATTCGTTTGGCGTCGCGGGTCGAACTCTTTGGACCGACGTGCGATGGGGGTTGACCGATGCTGTGCGGTAGTTACCAGAGCTCAAATTGTACGTACTTTATGTTAGAAGTATTACAAAATGTGCCATTGGACAAGGGTGTTCACGCGAGATATTCGATTCACCGCAGATCCGAAACGCGCATCCATCGCGGATTAACACGGCCGATCCCGGCGTTTACGGCGTAAACGGAGCCGCCTGCAACGCGGACTCGAAGCCACGGCGGCTCCGTTTCTTAGAAGGTTGTCCCGTTCACGGGACGAGAGTGTCAATGGTGGAAGATCCACAAGTAGGGCGAAGTCGAGAAATGCAAGGGGGAGCCTTGACCGGCTGCGGTCACATAAAGGCCTGTGACGTTATCCTTTACCGTTACTTCATCAGCGCCCTCTTCGGTGATCGTGAAGGTATCGGCGGCACTCCCGCCGATCAGAACTCCCGCGTTATCTGATAGATATTGGTTTGTCCCAGCTGGTTGAAGTTGCCCCTCTGCCGTGAAAACAAACTGTTGATTCTGGTTCCCGCTGGCGTAGGTCCAGGTTCGAATATCCGGGCCATCTCCCCATTGTGAGTTATTGAACCACCCGGCATCCCACGCCAAGTTTCCAGGATCTACAAAATAGTACGTTACAGGTAAGGGCGGAGTTCCGCCGCCGCTGGCGCCGCTATCTGTAAACGCTGCGAATTCGTCTATTTGAATAAACGAATTCGTAGCGGCACTATCATGCGTTCCCGTTGCGACAAGTTCGATTTTGTGGGTACCGCTTGGTACTCTTTTGGCAAACAACATAACGGAATTGAGGCTGTCGTCATCGATATTTCCAAAGTGAAGATCAACCGTGCTTAGGAGACTTCCATCCACGTATACCTTCATGTATCCGTTTTCAAGGTCTGGCCTCCCGAATACTTCGATTAGGTTGCCTGTGAATACCCAGGAAAGGCTGGCGTCGGCGGCTAATGTCCAACAATGCCCGCCAGAAATGTCCACCAGATTGGAACCGCACTGCCAACCGCTTCCACCAAATTCGAGCGCCGGGTTTTTGTAGCCAGCCACTGTTCCCGCCGATTGTGGTAACGAGGTTCCGGTCTCGTGAAAAGCGTCGACCGTCTGCCAGTACCCAGACGACGCTGCATTTTTGCTGGCCAAGTTAGAAATCGACAACACATGGGCGCCGGAAGTCAACCCCGAGATGCTGTAGTTGACATGCTGCGCAATTTCAGTGGGGTTATACAAATCGACAGTCCGTTGGGCGACTCCATCAACACTTACTGAGGCTTGCCCATAATTCGGGCCCACTTTCCCAATCCAGTTGACAGCTGTGCCGTTGAAGGTCACAGCTACGCTGCCACCCTGAAAGTTGGGGCCGCTCGTACGTTGGAAGTCACCGCTATGCTCGTTGCCGGCGATGTCTTCAGGGTTTCCGGTATTGTAATAAAACCAGTTAACGATGGGAGCGCCGTAAGCGGCGTTTCCCTGGCTATACACTACCGATGGATCGTTGTCGTTCACCGTCTTAGTTTGTCCGTGCGCCGTTGACACAACAGCCAACAACGCAATTAAGAAAATTGATAGTTTCACTTTTCTCCTTTAGTGCGAGGCCACGGGAGGCCATCGCATCGGTTTCAATACGGCGCCGTGACGGGAACCACCCGCTTGCCGAAAAGGGCGAAGCACTCTTCGCAGCCGTCGAACACTGCTTTTGATTGATGATCTGGCCTTTGCCTTTTTGGGGGGCCGTCCGGATCCAGAGCCCACGTTTAAAGGGCTTCCCGCTCCGTCTGCCGTCACTGTTACCTCGCGAAAACGGATTGCGCAAAGAGAAAAAACCGAGATCACAAAGAGTTTTTGCATCACAACGCTCAATTTCAAAGTGGAAGTGAGTAGTTTGTTTATCTCATGGCCGCAGCAATATTTCCTCAGAAAACTCTGGGGCTGGGTTTGGATCTTGGAGCGGAGGGTGAGTTACGGCTCATTGCAGGGCGATATACTTCATTTCCGATATCCGGTTGCGACCCAGCCGTCGTACGATGCGAACACGTTTGCAGGTCGAACGTCCCGATCAAGGCAAAACAGGTAAATCGTTGGATTCAATGAGATCTGTAAAGCACCTCATAATAAATGACTTGCACACAATTAATTGAAGTCATCGGGAAGGTTAAAGAGAGAGGCGAGCCGCGATAGATCTTCCGTGGCCGGCGAGGGTTTACCAATAACTAGCTGGAATAGCCTTTGTGTTGAGCTCTATTCGTAAACGCGAAGGGATGTTGTGAACAGTTGACCAGAGCCGGAAAAAAGCGTCTCCAATAGGCGCCCCTGCCCGATCGCCCGGTATTAACCATCTATGTAATGAAGTACAGCAACGCGGTCGATCCCGCCACTCATATAGGCGCAATCAATCAAAGGTTTGCCGCCGGACGAAACCCGGTGATCTCAACAAGTTGGTCTTCCAAATGG